>CAMKED010000025.1 GCA_946411475.1 uncultured Clostridia bacterium
CGCTCGGGTCGGTCGGCTCGCTCGGGTCGGTCGGCTCGCTCGGGTCGGTCGGCTCAGACGGTTCGTCCGGTCCGGAGGGGAGGCCAAGGGTTTGCGTCAGATAATTATAGACTTTGATGCGATAAGCCAGCGTGCTGACGTTGGCATCGATGGCGCCCTGATGGAATTGATCCAGAGACAGGATCAAATCGTTTTGCCCGAGGCCAAGCGCATTGCGGACAGCGGACATAAAGCTTACAACGCCGCCTTCCCCATAGTGGTTTTCGGCGGAGCAGTAGTAAATCAAAGCGGATTCCGTCCGGACGCCTCTGTTCCAACCGTGCCTGGCTTCCCGCAGGATGTAAACTTTTGCCAGGGCGTTCTGCACCCGAATGCCGAGCTCGGAGCCGAGCAGTGTTTCCGTGGCGGCAATTTCAGCACTGTTGAAGCTGCGCTTTCCCCAGTAATTCCAGTTTACCTCCAGCGTGCTTTCGTCCTGGACGGGCGCGTTGACGACTTCGTTGTACAGCGCATCGCCCAGCACGGATCTGCAGTATTCGGGGTCGCCGCCCTTTTCCGGGCTTGCGCACCATTTCAAAAGCTGAAGGGCATTGGAGCCCATCCAGGTCAGAATGCCGATGCCGATACGGTAAAAATAGGAATCGGTTTTGGAATCATAGAGCCTGTAATTCTGAACGATGTCATAATACCCGTCGGCTTCGAGCGCCGCAAACATGGGAATGGCGTGCGCAACCAGATCGTCCAGGTTGACGCTGTTTTCCAGCGTGGGTTCTTCTGCGACAACCGTGGGAACAAGGCTCATACACATACAAAGAACGAGCAGAATGGCAATGATTCTTTTCTTCATAGCTTCCTCACTTTCAGATTTGTGGAATCAGCGAGTAGACATAAAATGATCACGATCGGTATCATTTCGTAACCATTTTAGCACGCTTGTCGCATGATTGCAAGCTTTTTTTCAAAAAATGGATGAGATTTTTCTGTGTTTTTTCAAGAAAAAACACAAAAATCCGACGAAAAAGGAATGGAAACAAAAAGTTACAAAATGTAAATTCAGTAAAATACACACAATATCTTGTAGCGAACGCCATAATCCTTGGCAAATATACCGTTTCCTGCTTTTCGGAGTAAGACGGAAGCGGAGTTGCCGCTTACTTGGAATATTTTTTGAAAAAACGAACAAAATGGCAGTGAGAAAGCCGGAAAATGGAGGAATTGACCATGAAAAAGCTGTTTGTTGTCCTGCTCGCGGCTGCTGTGCTCGGGGCCATGGGGCTGCTTCCCTTCCGGGCGGTGGACGCCGCAAAGCTGCTTCCCGTGAAGACGGTCATTGTGACAAAGTCGGGTGAGGAATACACGGTTGACGTCGGCGAAGGCGTGAAGGCTGTCGGCGGCACGCTGCGGCAGGCACTGGACCGACTGAAGGAAGAGCTCAGCGGAACGGTGTTCTTTCCGACTGCGGAACAGGTCGTCATTACGGAGCCTGCGGACGGAGCCGTAGAGGCCGTTGCGGAGGAAAGCGAGTTCCGTCCTGCTGCGGGAATTTACCGAACGCCGGATCGTTTCCCTGACGCGGACGCCCTCGGAGCCTATTTGGACGCGCACCCGTCCGGTGTGACGATCCTGGACGTGCGCGCGGCGCTCGCGCAGGGACGGACGCCTGCAATCCCGGTTGTCCGGGCAGCCGACGGCGGCTTCCGGGTCGATGGGTAAACGCAGGGATCGGATCTCCGCCCGGCAGATCGGCGCGCTGGCTTTGAGCGCTGCAGGCGTGCCGGCGTTTCGCTTCTGCTGCAGAATCCACTGGCTGTGGACCCTGCTTGGCGCGTCGGCGGCCGCCTTGACGCTCTCCGGGCTGACGCTGCTGCTGAACCGCTGCGGTCGGACGGCGGGAGGTTCCGGGCGCTGGCTCGGATGCCTTGCGCCGTTCCTTTTTGCCGGTGCGGCAGCCGCCGCGTGGGTGGGGAGCTTTGCCTTCCCGGAGACGGCGGGAAACGCTTTGGCGGCGTTTTTGCTTTTCGGACTTTCCGTGTGGGCGGCGCGGATCGGCCCGGCTGCCGTCGGCCGATGCGCGGGGATCCTGCTTTGGGTGACCGGCGGGCTTTACGGGACCGTACTGCTGTTCAGCGTGCCGCAGATTCACCTGTCCTGGCTGCGGCCCGGCGCAGGCGCGCCGATCGACGCGCTGCGGGTCTGGGCTGCGCTGAGTGCGCCCGGAGCTGCGCTCTGCCTGCGCGGTGCGCTGGGGGAGGATCAAAAGCTGCCGCACTGGCCTTGGTGGACCGCGGCCCTGCTTGCGGTCGCGGCTTCTGCGGTCACGAGCGGGATCCTGTCGTCTGCGCTTGCGGGAGAGCCGGAAGCCTTCCGCACGCTGGCTCGCGGCGTGTCGGTCCTGGGGGTCATGCGCCGTTTCGAGGCGCTGGTCAACGGCGCGATGCTCATGAGCGCGTTTTGCCTCTGCGCCATGCTGCTGGCAGGGGCGTTTGAGGCGGGAAAAAAGACATTCCGGGCTTGACTTTTTTTCGCTTCCGCGCTACAATAGAAACGCTCTTCGGGGGGCCGGACCGATCCGGCTGAGACTGAGTGAAAATGGCGCTCTCACCCGTGAACCTGATACGGATCATGCCGTCGTAGGAAAAGGGTGTTTGCTCCTTTGGATTCCGGCGGAATGTGCCCGTCGGGAATTTTTTTAAACAGAGGAGAAAACAACATGAGCACCCAAAAGAAACCCTTTCCCATGCGAAAATTTGTGGAGTGTGCGCTGATGGTGGCGATTGCCACAGTGCTGAGCCTGTTCGAGATCGAACTGCCCTTCGGCGGCGGCCTGACCCTTTGCAGCATGCTTCCCATCATTCTGATTTCTCACCGGCACGGCATTGGCTGGGGTCTGGCGACCTCTTTTGCTTATAGCCTGATCCAGTTGGTGATTGGCCTGAAAAACGTGTCCTACGGCGAGACCTTTGTCATGGCCGCGGGCATTGTGATGCTGGACTACGTCGTAGCCTACACGGTGCTGGGCCTTTCCGGGATCTTCAACAAGGTTTTCAAAGATCGCAGCAAGCCGACGGCGGTCGTGGTCGGCGTGATTGTGACCTTCTCCCTGCGTTTTCTGTGCCATCTTGTTTCCGGCGCCTGGATCTGGGGCGTTTGGATGCCGGATGAATTCATGGGCATGACCATGACCAACCCCTGGATCTATTCCATGCTCTATAACGGCTGGTATATGCTGGGCGAGATGATTCTGTCTGTGATCGTGGTTCTGCTGCTCTACAAGCCCCTGGGCAAGTATTTCCGGGGCGAGGATCTGAGATAAGTTGACAGGGGGGCGCCCCGGTCAACGGAAAGGAGTCCCCTATGTTCAAACCTGTTCGTCATTTGATCGGCGCCGGGATCCTGGCGGTGCTGACGGTCGTGTCGGTGCTGCTGGCCCGGCTTCTGCCGAAGTTCTGGTTTTCCTTCTATACGGGCTTCTCCCGCAAGGCTATGGGCCTGTTGGGGACGCTCTGGGGCTGGCTGCCCTTCCCTGCCTGGGAGCTGCTGCTGGTGCTGCTGGTCGTGGCGGTGATCGTCGGGCTGGTCGTTGCCATCCGCAAAAAGCGCTTTCTCGGCTGGCTCGCCGCTCTGCTGGAGCTGGCAGTGCTGCTGGTGTTCCTGTTCGTGGACCTCTGGGGCCTGAACCACTTTGCGCCCACCATCGGCGAGCAGACCGGCCTGCAGGTCGAGGAATTCGGCCCCGAGCAGCTCAAGGCCGCCACCGCGTACTACGCGGAGATGGCCGGGATCTATGCGAAGCGGGTGGAGCGGGACGCGAACGGCGACGTCGTACTGCCGGAGTTTTCCGTGCTGTCCGACGAGGCGGTGGCCGCCTACGGGCGGCTGGCGGAATACAACGACCGCTTTGCCCTGTCCGTTCCGCGTGCGAAGCCGCTGCTGGTGAGCAAGGCCTTCGCGTACATGGGTGTGACCGGCATCTTTGTCTGTTATACCGGGGAGCCTGCCGTTTCCACGGAGTGCTATTCTCTGGCGAAGCCCTATACGATTTGCCACGAGCTGGGGCACAGTCTGGCCGTGGCGCGGGAGGATGAGGCGAACTACCTTGGCTTCCTGGCCTGCCGTGCCTCGCAGAACGATCTGTTTCTCTACTCCGGCTATTATAACGCCTTTATCTACTGCTACAACGCACTCTTTGAAGAGAGCCCCTCGGCGGCGCTGAGCCTTTGGAATGCCTGCCCGGAGGAGATGATCCACGACAGCAACGTCCACGTGGAGCATAACCGGCAGTATGAGGGCAAGGTGCAGGAGGTGGCCCAGGCGGTCAATAACAGCTATCTCGAGACCTTTGACGAGCCCGGGGTCAAGTCCTACGGTCTGGTGGTCAACTATCTGATCGCGGAATATCTCAACAACGGACAATAGAGAAGGAGGAGCCCCATGAAAAAAGGAA
The DNA here is from genome assembly GCA_946411475.1 of uncultured Clostridia bacterium. GTDB lineage: Bacteria > Bacillota > Clostridia > Oscillospirales > Oscillospiraceae > JAFRPC01. The sequence goes on from CAMKED010000025.1 coordinate 4,445, forward strand.
CTGTCACGGCGCTTGCCGCCGCGGGGACTGCGCTGGCGGCGGCCTCCGTTCCCTATTTCTACCATCAGAATACAGACCTGACGGCCTCGCATTATACCTTCCGGTCCTCCAAGGTCCACGGCGCGCTGGAGGGCTTCCGGATCACCCAGGTCTCCGACCTGCACAACCGCAGCTTTGGCAAGGACAACTGCCGACTGCTGGCGCTGGTGGAGGCGCAGCTTCCCGACCTGCTGGTAATCACCGGCGACCTGACGGACAGCTATCATCCCGGGACGGAGCGAGCGCTGGATGCGGTCCGGCGGCTGACGAAGATTGCGCCGTGCTACTACGTGACGGGCAATCACGAGCACCGCATGAGCGTGGAGCAGCAGACGGCGTTTTACCGTGCGTTGGAGACGGCGGGCGTGAGCGTGCTGCGCAACGAGGCGGTGATCCTGGGCCTGGGCGAAGGCTTCCGGCTGGTGGGTGTGGACTGCAACCAGGGCAGAACGGACACGCTCCGGGATCTGATGGCGGACCGTCCGCCGGAGGAGCTGAACATTCTGCTCTCCCACAAGCCGCACTATGCGAAATACTACGAAAAGGCCGGAGTGGATCTGGTGCTGACGGGCCACGCGCACGGCGGCCAGATGCGGCTGCCGGGGCTCGGCGGGCTCTACGCCCAGGGACAGGGCCCGCTGCCGAAGTACACGGCCGGGATGTACCGGCTGGGGAAGACGGTCATGTGCGTGAGCCGCGGACTGGGGAATTCCCTTGTGCCGCTTCGGGTGGAGAACAAACCCGAGCTTGTCACCGTGACCCTGCGCGGCGAGAATTCAATTTGAAAAAAGGGATCGCCCACTCCGTAGTGGCCGCGCAGGTGCGCGGCCACTACGACCCCGCTGAACAGGTACGAAAAAAGTTAAAAGGCAAGACGCTGACGGAGCAGCTCCGCCGGCGTCTTTTTTTGGCGCCTGTATTTGAGAATATTTTTTCAAATTTCCAAAAGGAATTCTTGACCTGAGCGTGCTTTTCTGATAGAATATATGATGTAATAGCATCCCTGTATATTGCCCGTTCGTGAGAACCGAGCGGATGATATAAATATTCTATAAGGAGACATGACAATGAAGAACACATCGCTGTTCCGCCGGTTTCTGTCGGTAGTCCTTGTGCTCGCCATGGTCGGCTCTGTGTTGGTCCCTGCGGCCACTGCCGAGACCACCAAGCCGAGCGTGACGACGAGAGAGCTTGAGCTCACCCCGATAGACGCCAGCGCACTGGAGAGTCAGAAGCTCGACTTAAATGCCGATACGACTGACGACTCCAAGAAAGAGGTAGAACATGCGGCGACCGACGTGGTCCGTGTGTCCATCGTCCTGGATAAGGCTTCCACCATGGATGCCGGCTTCCAGCTCAAGGGCATCGCGGCCAATGCGGAAGCCAAGTCCTACCGGGAAGGCCTCCGCGCCGACCAGACTGCCATGACCGCCAAGATCGAAAAGGCGCTCAAAGGCAAGCTGGACGTCAAGTGGAACCTGACCCTCGTGGCAAACATCATCTCCGCAAACGTCCAGTACGGCCAGATTGAGACCATCAAGGCCCTCGACGGCGTGAAGGACGTATTCCTGGAAAACGTCTATGAGGTTCCGAATGATGAGGTTGGCGGCGACCAGCCCAACAACGGTTCCGCCACCGCTATGACCGGTTCTGACATCGCCTGGGCCGCCGGCTACACCGGCGCCGGCAGCAAGATCGCGATCATCGATAGCGGTATTGACGACGCGCACATTTCCTTCAACGGCGAAGCCCTGGAGCATGCGCTGAAGGAGAACGCGGAAAAAGCCAGCATGTCCTACAGCGATTATGTCGCCAAGCTGGATCTGCTGACTGCCGAAAAGGTCGAAGCGCTCAAGGATCAGCTCCATGCGGGAATCGGTTCCGGCGAGGCTGTCTACCGCAGCACCAAGATCCCCTACGGCTATAACTACGTTGACACAGACGCCAGCTATATCCAGCATGATCAGGATACCGGAAGCGAGCACGGCTCTCACGTCTCCGGCATCTCCGCCGCCAACCGCTATATCAAGGTCGGCGAGGAGTTCCAGCCCGCGCTCGAGGCTGTTCTGACGCAGGGCGTTGCGCCTGACGCGCAGCTCGTTGTCATGAAGGTCTTCGGCAAAAAAGGCGGCGCTTACGATTCCGACTATATGGTCGCCATCGAGGACGCCATCGTCCTGGGCTGCGATTCCGCCAACCTGTCCCTCGGCAGCAGCGTGGCTGGATTTGGCTTCTACAACGACGACAATTACGCTTACATCCTGGACAAGATCGTGGAGAACGGCATGGTCGTGTCCATCTCCGCAGGCAACAACGGTATGTGGTACGATGTTTCCAACAACAAGAATATGCCGTACCCCTACCTCTATGCCGACGACAACAACTACGTTACCGCGGGTTCCCCCGGCACCTACAACAACTCCCTCTGCGTGGCGTCTGTGAACAACTCCGGCAAAACCGACATGATGCTGCATGTCGGCGACCTGGTAATTTCCTTCCTCGAGTCTGCCACCTATGGCAATGAACCTATTGCTACCCTCGCCGGCGAACGGGATTATATCTTCTTCGAAAACACCGGTGTGGATGGGGAAGACAATGATTTGCTGGCCCCCTACGCCGAGCAAATCGAGGGCAAGATCGTCCTGTGCCAGCGCGGCGACTCCTCCTTCTATCAGAAGGTCGACGCGGCCTGGAAGGCCGGCGCGATTGGCTGCATTATTTACAACAACGACAACGCGTTTGGCGGCATGAACCTGACTGGTCTGGACGCGGATAACCACATTCCGGCTGTCATCATCACCAAGCCGGATGGCATGGCCATCAAGGCCCAGTCCACGCCCGTGACCGATCCGGAGAGCGGCGACGTTCTGTATTACACCGGCAAGATGTCCATTCCTGATGGGGTGGAGCTCGTGCAGGGCGAAGTCTCTGACGTTGTTGAAATTTCCAGCTTCTCCTCCTACGGCGTGCCCGGCACGCTGGTCCTGAAGCCGGAGATCCTGGCGCCCGGCGGCAACATCTACTCCGTTGCCGGTTATAACCTGACCACCTCCGGAACTTATGAAGGCGGTCATGACCAGTATGAGAATATGTCCGGCACCTCCATGGCCGCGCCCCAGATCGCCGGCATGGCGGCTGTGATGGCCCAGTACATCCGTGAGAATGACCTGTGCGCCAAGACCGGCCTGAGCCAGCGCCAGCTCATCAATTCTCTGCTGATGTCCACGGCCCATCCCGTCTTTGATTCCAAGGGCAACTACTGGCCCGTCATCCGTGTCGGCGCAGGTCTTGCGAACGTGAACGACGCGATCAACGCCAAGTCCTACGTCCTGATGAATAGGGACGCCACCTTGCTGCCCGATTCCGCGCGGGACGGCAAAGTCAAGGCCGAGCTCGGCGACGATCCCAATCGCACCGGCGAATACTCGTTCTCCTTCACGCTGTATCCCATGGACGGCGCCAAGAAATTTACGCTCAGCACGGACCTGTTCATCCAATGGATCGCCGGTAACGGCGGCTACGGCCTGCTGCAGGACACTGCTACGGCGCAGCTTGATCCGGGCTCCAATTTCACGGTTTCCTACGTCGTGAACGGCGAGACCTATACCGACGAAACCCAGGTCTTCACGATTGAGCAGCCCACTGAGATCACCGTCAACCTCAAGCTGGCGGATGGAATGAAGAGCCTTATTGATACCTACTTCAACAGCACCTACATTCAGGGCTATGCCTACGTCAAGCCCGTGGCTGACGAAGAGGGCGCGTATAACGACGTGGTCCACTCCATCCCCATCCTGGGCTACTACGGCTCCTGGACCGACGCCTCTATGCTGGACCGTACTTCCATCCTCGATGCGTACTACGGCACCGGCAAGCAGCCCTACATGGGCAACCCCAACATCAACTACGTGACTGTGCAGGATGCCGATGGCAACACCGATATCTACGCCGGCAACCCCTACGTCCTGGAGGACAAGTTCCCTGTTGATCGGCTGGCCCTGAGCAGCAATACCACCATCCAGTCCTTCGTCTTCCTGCCCATCCGCAACGCTGCCACCGTCGGCTTTGCCGTGACGGACGCAGAAGGCAAGGTTCTCTACTCCCAGTCGAACCCCGCATCGCTGTACGCTCCTTACTATTACCCGGCTGCCGGCGCGTGGCAGAACACCGGCACATCCAAGTACACCATCAACAAGAAACTGAGCGCGATGGGCGTCCAGGAAGGCGACAAGGTCACTGTCGGCTTCTACGTTCTGCCCGAATACTACGGCATTGTCAACGCCAAGCTGAACGGCGAGGTTGCCACGACCGGCAGACTTGACAACGCAGGCTTTGCGAAGATTCTGGAAGCGGGCGTCGTCGGTGACGGCGCTGGCACAAAGTGCACGGTTGCGGTTGACGATACCGCTCCCGAGGTCAAGGGTGTTCTGCAGGATATGCTCACCGGCGAAATTACCGTCAAGGCGCAGGACAACAATTATATCGCCTACATTGCGCTGATGAACAAGTCCGGCTCTACGGTCTATGCCGATGGCGTTCCCGCGCAGACCAAGCCTAACGAGGAAGTCCTCTTCCCGCTGGAGATCGGCGATCAGACCCTGCCCAATACCGTGGTCATCTTTGTTGCCGACTATGCCGGCAACGAGACTGCCTACGAGATCAATCTTGGCAGCAGCGGCGATTCCAATCCCTATGGCGGCGCCATGATCGGCTTCACCGACACGGAAGCTGCGCCCGGCTCCGGCAGCCGTGCCCTTCAGCTCGACCCCGAGAAGCTGTATTACAACCACAACACCGGCGTATATGACGGCCTGGACGTGTTCTCCCAGACCGGCAGTTCTGTCCGTGCCGCGGAGTATGTGGACGGCTTCGTCTACATGGCTTCCAATGACGGCTGGTTCTATATTGCCAAGCTCAACGCCCTGGATGAGGCGGAGCGCGTTGGTGAGATGAGCTACCCCGTCTTCGATATGGCCTACAACTACGTCGACAAGACCCTCTACGCGCTGGGCGAAGACAATACCATCTACAGCGTCGATCTTGCCACCGGCGAGATGACCCAGGTGGCTGTCGTCTCCATCCATCATCCTGTTGATGCAGAATATGAGATCTTGGTCGGTCTGGCCATCGACAATGCCGGCACCTTCTACGGCGTCAACTATGGCGGTTCTACTTCTGCCTACCTGTACACCTGGAGACCGGAGGATCTGATCGTCCCCGAGCGTGACGTCAACAAGGACGGCAAGACCGACGAGGCTGACGCCCAGGCCATCCTGGACAAGGTCACCGGCAAGCTGGCTGCCGACGCCGAGTTCGACGCTGAGGTCGCCGACGTCGACAAGGACAGCATCATCAGTTCCAAGGACGCTTACATCCTGCTCACCTCCGGTGAGATCTCCCTCGATCCCGTGAACGTCGAGAACCCCGTTGGCGCCTACTTCAAGGGCGAAGGCGGCGCGCTCGCCTGGGATCACAACACCAATACCCTCTATCTGGCCGCGAACTATGATGGCAGCTCTGCGGATTACGACCACGATCTGTTTGTGATCGACGTCGAGACCGGCAAGGGCGCCAAGGCCAATCAGGTCAACGTGGAAACTGACAGCTGCGCCGCGACCTTCTACGTCGCGCTGAACGGCCTGTTTATCGTGCCGGACGGCGTTGTGGACACCACGCCGGCGACTGTTGCGACCAGCGTGACTGTGGAACCCAAGGAGCTCGATCTGCTGAAGGGTCAGGTTGTTGAGCTTACCGCCACCGTCCTGCCCTGGACACTGAAAGACAAGTCTGTCACCTGGGCCTCCAAGGATGAGAGCATTGCCACCGTCAACGAGAACGGCGTCGTCACCGCAGTCGCGGTCGGCGAGACCGCCATCACCGCGACCACCACCGCAATGGGCGAGAACGGCGAGCCTCTGACCGCTGAGATCAGCGTCAAGGTTTCCCTGCCGCCCGAGGTGGAGCTCCGCGGCGTGATCTGGGACGAGAACGGCAAGGGCCAGGCCTCTGTCTTCAAGACCAACCATACCGAGGATTGGGAAGCCCTGTCCGAGGTCGGCCAGCTTCGCTGGGGCGCCCGGGTCGGCGACACGGTCTACGGTTCCGACAAGAACAACTACATTGCCTATGACACGGACACCTACGAGGTGACCAAGCTTGCAGCCATCAAATATATCCCCAGCGATGCAGCCGAGTTCCCGCAGGATATGGTCGACGTCTTCGTCGGAGAAGGGCTGGACGTCGGTCCTGTCCTGGCTCCCACCTTCGGCTACTTCCTGGCATTGACGAATCCCGAGACGGCGACTACCTTGGGCCTTGATCTGGCTTACGATGGGGATGGCAACGTTGTGGACGATACCTTCCTGAACGATCCCATTGCTACCATCGCCTACGTCGGACGCGATATGCTGATCGATTGGAGCAGCTTCTCTGTTGACTTTGACGCCCCGTTCTATGTCATGCTGACCGAGAGCGGCGCCATGTACTACTTCATGATGGCGCACACCGGTTACTATGAGTATGGTAAGATCGGCGATACCGGCCTGACACTGACCGGCGTTTCCGATCCTACGAACAACGTCTGGGCCTCCATGATCTTCGATGAGAACGTTGGCTACATGTACCTGTCTTACTATGACGGTGAGGATGAGAACGCGCATCTGTACGCCATCGACGGCAATGACATTACCCGCTGGGCCGAGACCGGCACCTTCAATCCGAGCGTGTGGCCTGTCACCGGCCTGTACGAGTACGAGCCTCTCACCGACCTGGCACTGAAAGTTTCTCCGCTCAATGTTGAGCTGGAAGTGGACAAGACTGCTGAAATCAACGTCAGGATCAAGCTGGGCGAGACCAACGACTTCACCGCTGAGGTCAAGGATCCCGAGATCTGCTCCTTCGACAAGGAGACCTGCACGATCACCGGCCTGAAGCTTGGTGAGACCGACATCGTGATCACCACCGTCGATACCAACTTGGCTGGCGAGAAGCTGAGCAAGACGGTCCACGTGACTGTCGATACCGATCCCGTTGATCCCGGCGAGTATCCCGAGCCCAACGCGGAGATTACCGGCGTGAAGACCCTCTTCGGTTTTGAGACGGATCCTTCCCTGAGCGGTTGGAAATTCCGGGACCGTGACGGCGACGGCAACGGCTGGGATTGGACGAAAGAGCAGATCAAGCCTTATGACGGCGCCGGCATGCTGATGTCTTTCTCCTATGATAACGCTACCAAAGCAGCGTTGAACCCCGATAACTGGGCGATTACTCCGAAGCTGGATCTGAGCAATTACGACGACGCGAACTTCGCGTTCTATGCCAAGGGCCAGGATGCCAAGTATGCCGGCGAAGTCTTCGCCGTCTATGCCGGCACGTCTCCCCTGCTCGGCAACATGACGAAGATTACTGCGGACTTCACCGCGACCGGCGACTGGACCAAGTACGTCGCCTCTCTGAAGAACTTTGCCGGTCAGAGCGAGGTCTACGTGGCCATCCGTCATTACAATATCACCGATATGTTCGCGCTTGATATTGACAACGCGATGCTCCTGACTGCTGACGGCGAGCCCGAGCCCGATCCGAACCCCGTTGATCCTCCCGAGTCTTCTGCGAATCCTGCCGCTGTCAAGGCTCCTGTGAGCGCCACGTATTTCAGCAACATCGTTCCGTTCAAGGAAGTTGCAAAGACTGAAACGAAGGCCGCTTCCGGCGAAGCCAAGGACGGCGATGTGACCGTGACGCTGAGCGAGGACGAAGAAGTGACCAACGGCATGATGGTCGTCAAGTACGATCCCGAGCTCCTGACCTTCGTCAGCGCTGACAGCGAGATCAACCTGAACTCCATCAACACCGATAAGGGCGTCATCACCTTCGCCTATGCCTCCAAGGAGGCCATCGAGGCCAAGAAGACCCTGGCTACTCTGAAGTTCAACTACACCGACAGCAACGTGGCATCGAAGGTTACCGTTACCACCTACGAGCGCGGCGCCAACGTTTCCATCCGGGAAGATCCCATTGTCCTGGTCTTCAACCACGACTGCAAGATCACCCACTTCACCGACATCGACCAGTACCCCTACGGCACGATCGAGCATGAAGCCATCGAGTGGGCCTACACGCATGAACCCCAGATCACCGTCGGTACTTCCGCCACGACCTTTGACCCGGACGAGGTTGTGACCAAGGGCATGGCTGTGTTCTTCCTGTGGGCTGCAGCCGGCAAGCCGGTTCCCGAGGTTATGCCTGACGTTTCCTTCACCGACGTGAAGGAGGAAAATTACTGGTACATGCCTGTCATGTGGGCTTACTCCAAGGGTATTGCCGTCGGCAACGGCGACGGCACCTTCGGCGCCTACGAGTCCTGCAAGCGCGCACACGTTCTGCAGATGTTCTACGCTGCTGAGGGCAAGCCTGAACTGTCCGGTGAGAACCACTTCAACGACGTGACCGACAACTGGTACGCACCCGGCGCCAACTGGGCTTACGAGAAGGGCATTGAGCTGGGCGACGAGAACGGCAACTTCAACGCTGATACGCCCTGCACGCGTGTGCAAGTGGTTGTCTACCTGTACAAGTACTACAGCCAGATCGTTGAAAACAACTAAGCACTGATCCGAGCATTCGCTTGGGCTTCCGTGCCCCGGAAGCCCAAGCGAAAGAAAAGATCCCCCATGACCGCCATGCGGCGATCATGGGGGATCGTCATATTGAGCGAAGCAAACAAACCATCCGCTTCCGTCATTCTGAGCGAAGCGAAGCACCCGCCCACACCCAGTCATTCTGAGCGAAGCGAAGAATCCGTCTCTCCCGCGAAAGCCTTCCCCCCTGGGGGGAAGGTGGCGCGAAGCGCCGGATGAGGGGGAACCCCGACCAAGGGCTGCTCCCCCCGTCATTCTGAGCGAAGCGAAGAATCCGTCTCTCCCGTCCCGTTGTCGAAATGCGTCGCTGCCGAACGCTTATCCGATCCGCAGCTCCGCGTGAGAAACGATGCAGATCCGTTCTCCGGTCTGCGGATGATCCAGGCAGATGCGGCGCGCTGCCAACTGCTGTCCGGAAGCCTCTTGCTTCGGACCTGCGCTTCCGTACTGCGGGTCTCCCAAGATGGGAAAGCCCTCGTGCGCGCAGTGTACGCGAAGCTGGTGGGTCCGACCCGTCAGGGGCTGCAGCTCCAGCCGGCAGATCGGCCCGCGCTCCAGGACCCGGTACCGCGTCTGTGCCGGCTTCCCGTCCGGGCTGACGCAGCGCAGCAGGCTCGGATTCGGACATTTGGCGATGGGCAGGTCGATGAGCCCGCTGTCCGCGTCCGGCCCGCCAACAGTCAGCGCCTCGTAGGTCTTTTCGATGCGGCCTGCGTCGAGCTCTTCCATCAGAATCCAGTGCGCCCAGGCGTTTTTTGCGAAGATCACCACGCCCATTGTGTCCCGGTCCAGCCGGGTCAAAACGTGGATCGCGCAGGCTTGTCCCGTGCGGCGATAGTAGCCCAACAGGTAATTCGCCAGCGTCCGGGTCTGCCGCGAGAAAGTCGGGTGGACGATGATCCCTTGCGGCTTATCCAGCGCAATCAGACATTCGTCCTCGTACAGGATCGAAATCGGCCCGTCCTCCGCCGGGAAATCCGGCGCGTCCTCGAGAATCGTCACGCTGACCTCGTCGCCCGGCTCCAGAATGCAGTTGGTGTGGGCGCTCCGGCCGTTGACCCGGAAGACGTCCAGCGGCTTCAAACGCCGGACCAGGCCGTCGGAGATCCGCAGCTCGCGCCGCAGCGCCGACAGCAGCTTGGCCCGCCGGGTCATCGTACAACGCAGGATCACAGTGCAGCCCACCTTTCGTTGCTTCGGCGCTGTTCCGTCGCGCCGTAGGGGCGCACAGGGTGCGCCCGCGCTCCGCCGAGCACCCCTGCGACGGAACAAATGCTTTAATAACTATACTGCATAATTACGAAAAATGCAAGATTGACATAAATTTGTGCTTGACAACTGCTCGCTTTCTCGGTAAAATAACCGATGGATTAGTTTACCCGCCCGCTCTTTTGCGAGGCAGGCACGGGTATTTCTTTTTCTCAGCATACCCAATTCTTTATGAAAGGAGGTGTGCGGAGTAATATGGATCCTTTGTATATTGTTTTGCCCATTCTGGGTCTGATCATAGGCGCCGTTGCTACCCTTCTCGTCTTCGGCAAGATGAAGAAGGACGCGATCGTGAAAATCAAAAGCGCGGACGAAGAAGCGACGCGCCTGTATAATGAGGCCATCAAGGCTGGAGAAAGCAAAAAGCGTGAGATGCTCCTGGAAGCCAAGGAGGAAATCCATAAAACTCGCACCGAGAACGAAAAGGAGATCAAGGAACGCCGCAGTGAACTGAGCAAGCAGGAACGCCGCTTGCAGCAGAAGGAGGAGTCCCTTGACAAAAAGCTCGACAATTTCGAGCGCAAGGAGGAAGAGCTCCGCAAACGGCAGCAGGCTGTTGCCGCCACACAGGAGGAAGTCAACCTCGTCAAGAAGTCCCAACTGGAAATGCTGGAGAAGATCTCCGGCCTGAGCCAGGAGGAAGCCAAGGTCCTGATCATCAAGAACGTCGAGCTGGAAGCGCGCCATGACGCCGCCGCCAAGCTCAAAGACATCGAGACGGAGCTCAAAGACAACGCCGATCAGCTTGCCCGCGAGATCATCTCCACCGCCATTCAGCGCTGCGCCGCAGATCATGCGGCCGAAGCCACGGTATCTGTCGTGTCGCTGCCCAACGACGAAATGAAGGGCCGCATCATCGGCCGCGAGGGCCGCAACATCCGCACGCTCGAAACCATCACCGGCGTCGACCTGATTATCGACGACACCCCGGAGGCCATCACGGTCTCCTCCTTCGACCCCGTCCGCCGCGAGATTGCCCGCGTCGCCCTGGAAAAGCTGATCGCCGACGGCCGCATCCATCCTACCCGGATCGAGGATATGGTGGAAAAAGCGCGCCGGGAGGTCGAGACCACCATCAAACGCGAAGGCGAGCGTGCCGTGTTCGAGACCGGCGTGCAGGGCCTGCATCCCGAGCTGATCAAGCTCCTGGGCCGTCAGAAGTACCGCACCTCCTACGGCCAGAACGTCCTCAACCACTCCATGGAGGTGGCCCACATCGCGGGCCTGCTGGCCTCCGAGCTCGGCGAGGACGTCGCCCTTGCCAAGCGTGCGGGTCTGCTGCATGACCTCGGCAAGAGCGTGGACCACGAGATGGAAGGCAGCCACGTCCAACTCGGCGTGGAGCTTGCCCGGAAATATAAGGAATCTCAGGAAGTCATCCATGCCATCGAGGCCCACCACGGCGACGTGGAGGCCAAGACGATTGTCGCCTGCCTCGTGCAGGCCGCCGACGCGATCTCCGCTGCCCGTCCCGGCGCCCGCCGTGAGAACGTGGAGAATTACGTCCGCCGTCTGGAAAAGCTGGAGGAGCTCACCGGCTCCTTCCCCGGCGTAGAAAAGGCTTACGCCATCCAGGCCGGCCGCGAGGTCCGTATCATGGTCCGTCCCGAGGACGTCTCCGAGGACAATATGATCCTCCTGGCCCACGACATCGCCAAGAAGATCGAAGCCGAGCTCGAATACCCCGGCCAGATCAAGATCAACCTCATCCGCGAGACCAAGGCGGTCGATTACGCAAAATAAAATCAAAAACTCCGGCTGCATGCCAGAGGCTGATAAGGAAGTATTCTGAAATCATAGTCCTGGCATTGTGAGGCACAGCAAAAGCCTGTAGTTCAACCTTAAATGGATGTTCTACAGGCTTTTGCTGTATTTATTGATCTTTGCAGACAACTGGTCTATGGCAATATTTCTATTTCGCACATTCGACAGGCTCGCCTCCTTCGGCTACAATAAAGCCGAAAGGAGGCGATAGCTTTGAAACGAGATAAACGCTATTTGTACTTGGACGACTTTGAGCACCGTCTCGCGATTGTGGGGATGAACCACTTCCGAAATGATCTGATCCGAAACGGGAAGACGACGGAGGACGTGGACGCCCTGCTGCTCAAGTTATGGAAGGCAAAGAGAAAACGTACATCCCAAAAGAAAGTTTCATAGCACACATTGTTCGACACATCAATAGCTGACTAAAAGGAGGATCGACCATGCAAGAACTGACTTACCATCAAAACGGCGACTATCTCATCCCCGACCTGGAAGCCCCGGAGGCTCCAAGAATCGGCAAGTACGGCACCATGCGGCATCAATACTTGCGCAATCTTCACCGCGGCATCTTTGATGGAATGCTCCTCAAAGGCACATTAAACGCCCATCTGGAGCAGATCGACCGACAGGCTAGAGAAATGATGGAGTGCCTTACCTTGCAGATGGCTCAGCGTGAAGGCGTCACGGAATGCTCTCCCTTTTTGAAAAGAATACAGATTGTCCCAGAAAATGTAATCCTGAAGCTGGGTTTTCAACTCGTTCAATTTGCCACGCATTTGAAGTACGGGAGACAGATAACTGTCGTCTGTAGGCATGCTGTGGCTAAACAATTGTTCCTGCCGCTCCATCCAAGTAATCTGCAATTCCGAGAAGTAACCCAAAATCATCACCCCCCTTCGTTGGTCACACTTAGTATATCACATGGAAAGGTGCTTTTTCGGTACATTCATTCATCGACGCTTTTTCATTCATTTAGGGTTAGTTGTTTTCTACGCGTCACCGCCCATAAACCAGCTTCCCCGGTGCTTGTCCGTGTAAATGCCAAGCTGAGAGCTCTTGAGGTTTTGGATGACCCGGCTGAGCGCCTTGCGCTCGACCACGATCTCGTATGGCTCCTCGGCCAGGTAGGAAAGGATCTCCTGCTGCTTCAAGGGATGCTCCGAATCGGAGTGCTGCTTCAGGATCAGGTAGACAAACAGGGATACCATGCTTTTCCGGCTGTTGGCATTCTTCCTCGGACGGTGAAGCTCGTCCAACTCCTCCTCGCTCATCTGCTCCAGTCGGTCATAATGCTGCCGGACGGAATTGTCCACGTATTCGTATTTTTTGCACCAACGGAACAGCACCAGCGCGGAGGCCAGTGACCTAGCCTCATTGGCTAAGATAATGTCCGGTGCCTCCAACACAAGAAGCCTGTGATACCGTTTTGCATACATGACCGTGTGATAGCCAAAGGGACAGTCGCCCAGCCTTTTTCGGCATTCCGCCTTTCTTGCCTCCCAATATTGGCTGACGTAGGCTTCTTCGGCTGCAGAGACTTTTGTGTTGACGCTGTCATTCAAGATCTGCATCGTAAGCTCGTCCTGCTCTTTCCCGGCAATAATCTCCTCACAGATCTGGTGGGTGTATTCAATCGAGTCAATCCGCTCGTGGATTTCCGCCAGCCGGTCTCCGTCAAATGCATCATCGCAGGAAAACGGAAGCAGGTATGTATCCAATATGCGTGCAGTTATAGACTGTTTGCGGTAATAGTCGCTGCGGAAGGGGCACTATGACAGAACCTGAAAAGACTTCATTCGTTCAGAACATTACGGCAGCAGAGGCCGTCAGCGACATTTTCAAATACATCTCCTGTCCTTTGCACGACAAACGGGAGGCGCTTCTGACGATCATTGAACACACGAAGGACGAAAAAATCAGAGTTTATGGCTGTGCAACGACGCCACCGGAGGAAATCAGCCTGCACAAGCTGGTTCGGGACTTTGTTTCCGAGGAGAGGGCGCTGGAACAAGCCTTTTTCTCGGATGAACCGGAAACGGTGTATCTGGCAGAGTTTCGGCAGCTTGATACCGGTGAGACTGCGCCTGTCCGCGAACCTGCTTTTACCTGGAATGCCTGTGCGGAAAACCTGGTGAGCTGTCGGGATTGGGAAATTGTCAGTGGGCCGCACCGGGTTGTCGTGACAAAGTTCTATCCGACGCGGTTCGTCAACGGTTTTATGAAAGAGCTGACGGTGGAATTGAACGAAAACGGAGAACTCATGGAGATTGGCAGTCAAATGATGATGACGGTTCCAAGATTCCGGGAACTGTATTGTATGATGGATTCTCTGGCTGGTGAAAGCGGTTCCAACTTGAACTGACACCGGACGATCTTTGATTGAACGCGATCGTACAGAAATCAGCTCCGGCAAGAAATGAATCATTGCCGGAGCCGCTTGTAAACAGATGGAAAGAAAGGATTTGTTTATACGTAGATCAGTTCGTGGAGGACGATTTCCTCCGCACGGTTTTTGATGTTGTTCATGGCGGCAACCCAAGCCATTTGATCTTCGGCTTTGAAGGCTTGCGTGATTGGAAAAAGGTGTATGCCAAATGGCCATCCTACTGGGATGACCCACGCTCTGAACTGAAGGACTATCCGTCATTCTTTTTCTCCTATTCGTACAGTGATTATGATACAGTCGATAAAATTCTGGCCGCTATCGCAGGCACTCAAAAAATGCTGTATCTCTACGGATACAATGCAGACGCGGAGGAAGAAAAGAAACGCCCGGCTGTATCGCATATTCAACCACTGGAAGGGCAAATATCCATGCTTTCTGCGTCGTAAAAATATATTTTTGTTGCGCTTTGTTTTCCAATGTCCCGAAAAAGCACCACGCCTCTTGTTATGCTTGTGTTACAACAGCTTAACAGGAGGCAGTTCTTTCCCCCGCATTTGAATCATGCGCCGAAAAACAAGCAAAAATTTAAAGTATTAATATAAGCAAAAAGCCTGTGTTATAATCTGCCTGCAAACGAGAGCGAAACATTTGAAGAAAAAACAGGAGGATTCAAGTCATGCACTACGTGATGTCGGATCTCCACGGTCGCTACGATCTGTTCCTGCGGATGTTGGAGAAGATTACCTTTTCAGACTGCGATACCCTGTATCTCCTTGGTGACCTGATCGACCGAGGCCCGGACGGAATCCAACTGATCCAGGACGTGATGAAGCGGTCCAACGTAATCCCCTTTCTCGGGAACCACGAGGATATGTTCTATCGAGTCATTCGGAAAATCGGAAAGCCCATCGACGTGAATGAACGATCCATTATTCGGGATACCTTCTTCGACTGGACAGGTTATAACGGCGGAGACGTGACCTGGAAAAGCTACCTCTCCCTGTCTCCGAAGCAGCGGGCAGCCATTCTGGAGTATCTGGAATCCCTCACGGTTTTCGATGAAGTCAGCGTCGGTGGGAACACATTTCTTCTGGCGCATGCGGGCGTCGGCGCCTGGAAACCGGAGAAAGCCCCGAACGATTGCAGCCTTCACGATTTCATTTGGGAAGAAACCGACTATAGCAAGGTATATTACAAGGACAAGTACCTGGTCACAGGCCATACCCCCACCGGAATGATCGACCCGGCTTGCTCCGGCAGGATCATCCAAAAGAACCACCATATTGCCGTCGATTGCGGTGCGGTCTTCACGGGCAGCTTGGGCTGTTTCTGCCTGGAGACGATGGAGGAAATCTATGCCTGATCAAAGCCAACATTTTTCAAAAACTGAGGAGTCCATTCAGACATATTCTATTTGAAGGAGAAAAACACATGAAACCAAGAAACGCTTCGGCAAGCTGAAGGGAAACGTGGCCTACCACGGGTATC
>CAMKED010000026.1 GCA_946411475.1 uncultured Clostridia bacterium
TACCGAGCGCTTATCTTTTTTCAAGAAAGTGGTTCACATCAATTGACATCACAGAGCTTCCGTTCAATGCAAAAGAAAAATCCTTTGCATAATTGCTCCATCTATGCTATAATATAACGACAAACGCCCGGAGCCGTGGATTGGCTTCGGAAGCTGAAAGGTAGCGTGAATTCATGCCTGAACCCCTCTTTGAAGCATTTTCCGCCGCCCTGCCCGGGGTCGAACTGTTACCCGGCGAGCTGCTTGCAAAGCATACCTCCTTCCGCATCGGCGGGGCGGCCGAGCTGATGGCTTGCCCGAAGACCGAGGCGGAGCTGATCGCTGTTCTTGCGGTCTGCAAGCGCCGCAGCCTCGCGCCGCGCATTCTCGGCGGCGGGACGAATATCCTTGCCCCCGACGCGGGCGTGTCCGGCGTGGTGATCTCCACGCGCGGACTGGACGAGCTGCGCCTGACGGGCGAGCACGAGATCACGGCCGGAGCGGGCGTACCGCTGGCGCGGCTGGCTGTCTTTGCCTGGCAGAACGGCCTGACCGGCCTCGAATTTGCCCACGGCATTCCAGGAACCGTCGGCGGCGGTCTGTATATGAACGCGGGGGCCTACGGCGGCGAGCTGGTCCAGGTGGCTGTTTCCGCGCGCTTTCTTGCCCCGGACGGGACACTCCGCTGCTTTGATGCTGCAGAGATGGGGCTGTCCTACCGCCACAGCGCCTTCATGGACATGGACGGCGTGATCGTTTCCGGGACCTTCCGCCTCACGCCCGGCGACCCGGACACGATCCGCGCCAGGATGCGGGAGCTGATGGAAAAGCGAAAGGCCTCGCAGCCCCTTGACCTGCCCTCGGCGGGCTCCACCTTCAAGCGTCCTGTGGGCGGCTACGCCGCCGCGCTGATCCAGGACGCGGGCTTAAAGGGCTTCCGCGTCGGCGACGCGGCCGTGTCTGAGAAGCATTCCGGCTTCGTCGTCAACCTCGGCCACGCCACCGGCGCCGACGTGCTGGAATTGATCGCGCAGGTGCAGGCACGCGTCAAGGCCGCCTCCGGCATCGAGCTGGAGCCGGAGGTACGGATCTGGATGGATGACAGGTGACAAGTAAGAAGCATGAGGGGACAATGATGTTCACTTTCGTAGGGATAAGCATTGCTTGTCCGCTGTTTGAATTGGAGGCAAAAGGGTGAAGCCGCGGACGAATGCTTATCAGTATTTCAAAATGCTCTTGGAATACATCCTTGCTACTGCTCTGCTATCGGTACTCGGTTTTCTGTGTTGTTACTGGAATGAACAGACTATTGTGCAAAAAAATGCTCTCTGGTTTACGCTTGGTCTGTTTTTGCTTCTGAATGCTTCGAAAATACCGTTGACCGTATATGGTTTGCGCGTATGGACGGAATTGAAAAAAGAAAATGTATCGGAACATATCATTACTGTGCAGTCCATAAAAAGCGAAAAACTATACAATTTTCGAACCAGAAGTGGAGCTGTTCTCGAAGAAAAATCCGTTTTGCTTGATACAAATGGAAAGACTTATCACTTTATCGGAGAGCACTACAATCATCCTGCAAAAATGTTTCAGGGGGAAACGATGCATATTACCTGCTTGGAGAAAACAGGCTTTTTGCTTTCCGTGGAGCTGAGAAGCGAATCTCCAAACGAAGAACTTGTTCGTTCTTTTTATCGGTATTTTTTTCGTTACATTTCTTTAAAGGAACGCGGCAATCTCCAAAGCAAGGTTCGGGGAAGAATACGATTACGATAGAAAACGCGGGGGTTCGGTGCAGGAACGGGCCGGCAGATTGCCGGTGCTACATACTAAAAAAGGGGGTTCCCCAAATGTCTTTTTCTTCTGATGCAAAAGCGGAGCTTTGCAAGGATTTTATTAACAAAAAATGCTGTGCGCTCGCGGAGGCCTGCGGCGTGCTGCTTTATTGCAGCGGCGTCAGCGCGGACCAAATCCGGCTGATTACCGAGAGCGAGGCCTTTGCCAACCGGCTGCCGCAGCTCTTCCACAAGGCCTTCAAGATCGAGTTCGACGAAATCCAGTCGGGCGGCAAGTTCTATTTCCTGATCCGGGACCGCAGCAAGATCGAACAGATCTTTGACGCGATTGGGTACAGTCCCGCGCAGAGCGTGAGCCTGCACGTCAACTACGGCCTGCTCGAAAAGGACTGCTGCCGGCAGGCCTTCCTGCGCGGCGCCTTCCTCTCCGGCGGCTCTGTCACGGACCCGGCGAAGCGCTACCATCTGGAGCTGGCCACGAATCACCACAAGGTCAGCCGCGAGACGGAGAGCCTGCTGCTGGATCAGGGCTTCTCCCCCAAGGCCAGTATGCGCAAGGGTGTCTCCATTCTCTACTTCAAGCAGAGCGATTTTATCGAGGATTTCCTGGCCTTCCTTGGCGCGCCGGTTGCGGCCATGGGGGTCATGGAGGCCAAGATTGAGAAGGATATGAAAAATAAGATCAACCGCATTGTCAACTGCGACAACGCCAACACCTCCAAGGTCGTCGAGGCGGCCCAGTCGCAGATCGCGGCGATCCGCAGCCTGCGCGAGCAAGGCAGATTGGAGAAGCTGCCGGAAAAATACAGCCAGACTGCAGCGCTCCGGGAGGAAAACCCCGAAGCCACCCTGGTGGAGCTGGCCGAGATGTTCGACCCGCCGATCACCAAATCGGCGCTGAACCACAGGTTGCGCAAGCTGGTAGAGCTTGCGAACGAGGAATGAAGTATTTGCTGGCGCAAATATGAAGTATGCTTCGCATATGAAGACGCTTCGCTTATGAAGTACGGCTTCGCCGTATTTAACACAACGGGGAAGTCTTCCGGTTTTTGCCGATATTTTCGCAGGGAATACCCGTTTTGTTGATATTGCCGCAGGCAATACTTCATATCTGCGAGAGCAGATACTTCATATTCGCAAGAATACTTCATATTCCGAAAGGAATACTTCATCACACAAGGGGGGAGCACTGTGCCATTCGTACATCTCCATCTTCATACCGAATACAGCCTCCTCGACGGCGCCTGCCGGATCGGGAAGCTGATGGAGCGCGTGAAGGAGCTGGGGCAGGACGCCGTGGCGATCACGGATCACGGCGTGATGTACGGCGTGATCGACTTCTACAAGGCCGCGAAGGCCGCCGGGGTCAAGCCCATCATCGGCTGCGAGGTCTACGTGGCCCCGCGCACGCGCTTTGACAAGGTGCACGGCGTTGACAACGAGAACGCGCACCTGGTTTTGCTCTGCCAAAATGAGACCGGCTACCGCAACCTCAGCTACCTGGTCTCTAAGGGCTTTTTGGAGGGCTTCTACACGCGGCCCCGGATCGACATGGAGCTGCTGCAGCAGCACAGCGAGGGCCTGATCGCGCTCTCGGCCTGTCTGGCAGGCGCGATCCCGCGCAGGCTGAAAATCGACGACTATGAAGGCGCGAAGGCAATCGCGCAGAAATACAGCCAAATCTTCGGACCGGACAACTTCTATCTGGAACTGCAAAACCACGGAATCGCCGAGCAGGCCAAGATCAACCCCATGCTGCTGCGCCTGTCCCGCGAGCTGAACCTGCCGCTTGTCGTCACGAACGACGCCCACTATCTGCGCCGCGAGGACGCGGCCACGCAGGACGTCCTGATGTGCATCCAGATGGGAAAAACCGTGGACGACCCCAACCGCATGCGCTTTGAAAGCGACGAGTTCTACGTTAAGTCCGAGGACGAGCTGCGGCAGCTCTTTCCGCAGCTCGACGAGGCCTTTTCCAATACGGTCAAAATCGCCGAACGCTGCAACGTGGAATTTGAGTTTGGCCATTATCATTTGCCCGCCTACGAGGCCCCGGACGGCTCGGATTCGCTGACGTATTTCCGCAGGCTCTGCAACGAGGGCTTCGCGGAGCGGTATTGCGCCGCTCCGACAGGCTCGGGTAGCGGCGCACAGTGTGCGCCACGGGACACAACTGCCCCGGACGGACGGCAGAGTGCTGCCCCTGTGAAGCCTTCCCCTCGAGGGGAAGGTGCCGAGCAAAGCGAGGCGGATGAGGTGGACTTCCGTCAACGGACTGCTGTCGGCGGACGCACACTGTGCGCCACTACGGATGAGAAGAAGATTGCAGATTATCGGGAACGGCTCGACTACGAGATGGGCGTCATCGAGAAGATGGGCTACGTGGACTACTTCCTGATCGTGGCGGACTTCATTCGCTGGGCCAAGGAGCAGGGCATCCCCGTCGGCCCGGGCAGAGGCTCCGGCGCGGGCTCCATCGCGGCCTACTGCATGCACATCACCGAGATCGACCCCATGCAGTACACGCTGATCTTCGAGCGCTTTCTGAACCCGGAGCGGGTCTCCATGCCTGACTTTGACACCGATTTCTGTCAGGAGCGGCGCGGCGAGGTCATCGACTATGTGACCCGCAAATACGGCAAGGACCGTGTGGCCCAGATCGTCACCTTCGGCACGATGGCCGCCCGCGGCGCGATCCGCGACGTTGCCCGGGCCCTGAACATGACGTACGCCGAGGCTGACGTGGTGGCCAAGAACATCCCCAACGAGCTCCACATCACGCTGGAGCTGGCCCTCACCAAGAATCCCAAGCTGAAACAGATGTACGACGAGGATCCTAAGGTCAGGAAGTTGATCGACACGGCCCGCGACATCGAGGGCATGCCGCGCAACACCTCCACCCATGCGGCGGGCGTGGTCATCACGGCCCGGCCCGTCTCCGACTACGTGCCGCTGGCCCGGAACGAGGATACCATCGTCACCCAGTTCACCATGACGACCATCGAGGAGCTGGGCCTGCTCAAAATGGACTTCCTCGGCCTGCGCAACCTGACCGTCATCGACGACGCCGAGCGGCAGATCCGTCGTCTGGAACCGGGCTTCTCCATGAAAAATATCCCAGACGACGATCCCGAGACCTTCGCCATGCTCGGCGAGGGCAAGACCTCGGGCGTCTTCCAGCTCGAATCTACCGGCATAACGGGCGTCTGCGTGCAGATGAAGCCGCAGTCGATCGAAGATATGACCGCCATCGTGGCCCTCTACCGTCCGGGCCCGATGGAATCCATTCCGAAGTTCATCCAGTCCAAGCACCACCCGGAGACGATCTCCTACATTACGCCCCAGCTCCAGCCGATCCTGAACGTGACCTACGGCTGCATCGTCTATCAGGAGCAGGTCATTGAGATATTCCGCAAGCTGGGCGGCTATACCCTCGGCCAGGCGGACAATATGCGCCGGGCCATCTCCAAAAAGAAGCAGAACGTCATCGTGCAGGAGCGCCAGGCCTTCGTCTACGGCGACCCTGCAAGGGGCATCCCCGGCGCGGTTGCCAACGGCGTGGCCGAGGCGGCGGCTCAGCAGATCTACGACGAGATTCTGGACTTTGCCAACTACGCCTTCAACAAGGCCCACGCGGTCTGCTACGCCAAGGTCAGCTACGACACGGCCTGGCTCAAATGCCACTGGCCCCAGCAGTATATGGCGGCTTTGATGACCTCGATGCTCTCCGACACCGAGAAGGTGGCGGGCTATATCGCTGATTGCAAGGACATGGGCATCCCGCTGGCCCCCCCGGACGTGAACCGCTCCGAGGACGTGTTCACCGTGGAGGGCGAGTGTATCCGTTTCGGCCTCGGCGCGGTCAAAAACGTGGGCCGCGGCCTGATCCGCAAGATGGTCTCCGAGCGGGAGAACGGCGGCCCCTTCACCAGCCTGGAGGACTTTTGCAGACGGCTGAGCGACACCGAGCTTAACCGGCGGGCCGTGGAGAATCTGATCCGCTGCGGCGCAATGGATAGCTTTGGCATGCGCCGGAGCCAGCTTCTGGCAATCTACGAGCCGCTCATGGGCTGGCTTGCCAACCAGAGCCGACGGAATCTCTCCGGTCAGATGGGCCTCTTTGAAAGTCTGGACGACCGGGAGACAGATATGAGCTTCCCGGTGCCGAATATCCCGGAGCTGGAGCCGTTCGAGCTGCTGAGCGGGGAAAAGCAGACCACCGGCCTGTATATCTCCGGCCACCCGATGGATCAGTACCGCCGGGCCCTGCGCCGGACGAAGTCCGTGCCGATCCGCCGGATCACCGGGGAGGAGACCGAGTTCCGCGACGGCGACGTCGTGACCGTCTGCGGCGTCGTGCAGAGCTTCGTTACCAAGACCACGCGCAACAACAGCATGATGGCCTACGTGACCCTGGAGGACGACAGCGCCTCGGTGGAAATCCTGGTCTTCTCCGCAGTGTTGAACCGCTTTGAAGAGCTGCTGCATGAGGGCGGAGCCGTAGCCATCGAGGGCCGGGTCTCCCTGCGGGACGAAAAGCCCGCGCAGCTCATGGCCAATTCCGTTCTGGCGCTGGAAAGCTACGTCAAGCTCGGCGGAGCTCCGGTACGGGCCCTGAACCGGGTTTCGGACTGCCGAAAGCTCTATCTCAAGCTGCCCGCCGAGGACAGCCTGGAATATCAGAAGACCCGGGCCATTTTGAACATGTTCCCCGGCGCGATCCCCGCAGTGCTCTTCTTTGCGGATACCGGCGTCCGCCGCGGCACCCTGTGTACGCCGGAGGCCGTCATGCTCGACGAGCTGCGCGAGCTGCTCGGCGAAGACGCAGTCGTCGAGAAGTAGGGATCAGAGATTGCAGGGGCTTCGCTTTGCTCAGAATGACAGGCGGGAAATCTTTTCCGTTTTGCAGATCGCAATCTGTAAAATACCGACCATTCTCAATTCTCAACTCTCAATTCCGCTGCCGTCCGAAAACTGGAATTATTTTTGAAAAACCGCTACACTTTTTTGCGTTTTTGTGATATAATGTAAGATGTGGAATTTTGAACTCAATCTGCGTCCTATTATTCATTCTCAAATGGCATTTGAGAATACCTCAATTTATCATTCATAATTTCTGAGAACGACATGAAATACAAACTGCTTTTATTGTCGCTGCTGCTGGTCCTGCTGCTCACGGGCTGCTACTCCTTCGACAGCGACGCGCTCTACGCCCTGCCGCAGCGCTCCCAGGAATATCGGGAGCTGCAAAACGCTGTCGAATCAGCACTTGGAAACGGCAGCTACAGCGCACCCGTCTCTCCTCCGAACCGCCAGATCATCCAGCAGGTGGATCTCGATGGGAACGGGCAGGAGGAAATCCTCGTTTTCTGCAAGAAGGACGGGGAACGGCCTCTGAAGGTATTGATCCTCCGCAAGGAAGAGGAACGTTACACGCTTGCCTGTACGCTGGAGGGGGACGGCACGGCCTTTGATTCCGTGCGCTATGCGCAGATCGACGGCGTGCCGGGCATGGAGCTTTTGATCTCCCGCCGCATCGGCGAACAGGTCCAGCAATTTCTGAGTATCTACACCGTCACCGACGGCACCGCCCAGGAGCTGATGAGCTCCGCCTACTCTGCCTATACGGTTCTGGACCTGGACGGCGATCAGCGCGACGATATTTTCGTTTTGCGCGCCAACGCCGACGGCCCGCGGGCCTACGCTGAGTTTTACCGTTTCGGCGACGGAGAACTGCAAAAGGACGCGGAGGCCAGCCTCTCTACCGGCGCGGAGTCGGTCAAGCGTATCCTGACTGGGCAGATCGCGCCGGGCGTGCCAGCTGTCTTTGTGGCCAGCGCTTATGACGAAAACAATCTGATCACAGACGTCTTTACACTGAATCAGAACGTGTTTACCAATATCACGCAAAACAGCGAAAGCGGGCAGAGCGTGCAGACGGTCCGCAATTACTACGTCTACTCCACGGACATCGACAACGACGGCGTGATCGAGCTGCCGCAAACCGTGGCGCTGCCCGCCGTCGAGGGCGACAGCGGCTCGGAGGACCAGTACCGGATTATATGGTATAATCTCGGCGCAGACGGATCTCGGTCCGACAAGATGAGCACCTATCACAACTTCGCGGAAGGCTGGTTCCTGTACCTGCCGGAGGCCTGGTGCCAGGATCTTGTCGTCTCCAAGCGACGTACCGAAGGAAGCCTCCCCGGTACGGAAATCTCCGTACAGAACGAAGACGGGAGCCTGACGGAGCTGGTTACGATCTACTCGCTGACCGGCGATCAGGCCAAGACCCGGAGCGAAGAAGAGGGCCGTATTCTGCTCGGCCAGCGCGGCGAAGTGTACTATGCCGCCCGTCTGGGCGAGGCGTCGGAGCTGGACGAAGAGGAGCTTCGCGCTCGCTTCAGCTTCATCTCCGTGGACCTGCTGCCGAACGAAGGATAATTCCGCAGGAACAACTACCCGAAAGGTTGGAATACAAGTCATGAAAAAGGTTTTGATTCTGGAAGACGAGGTCAACATCCGCAGCTTTGTGGTCATCAATCTGCGGCGGGCCGGCTATAACGCCATTGAGGCGGGCACCGGCGCCGAGGCGCTCGAGCGCCTGCGCGAGAATCCCGACACCGGCGTGGCCATCCTGGACATTATGCTGCCCGACATGGACGGCTTCGAGGTCTGCCGGAACATTCGCGCCACCAACAAGGTGATCGGCATTATCATGCTTACAGCCCGCACCCAGGAGATGGACAAGGTCACCGGCCTGATGACCGGTGCGGACGACTACGTCACCAAACCCTTCTCGCCGGCTGAGCTGACCGCCCGCATCGACGCCATCTTCCGCCGCATCGGCGGAGAGACCAATACCGACGCCGAGGTTCTGAGCCAAGGAATTTTCGTGCTCAATACCCGCAACCGCACCCTGGAGAAGAACGGCGAACGGATCAAGCTGACCCAAGTGGAATACGCCATCATGAAGCTGTTTATGCAGAATCCCGGGCGTGCCCTCTCCCGTGAGGACATCCTGACCTCCGTCTGGGGCCGGGACTACGACGGCGAGCTGAAGATCGTGGACGTGAACATCCGCCGCCTGCGCATCAAGATCGAGAACGATACGGCCAACCCCGCCTTTATCACCACGGTCTGGGGCTTCGGCTATAAATGGGGTGCCTGAGCGTGAAAAACGCGGAAGAAAAGCAGGCGCGTCGAGAGGAAAAACGCAAAAATCGCCGTTTTGCCAGCGGAATCCGGCAGCGTTGGCTGAGAAGCATCCTGAGCTTGATGGCTGTCATCGTCATTCTGCTGGGAATCGCGTTTTCCCTGGCAAACGGGTTTTATACCTATTCCACCATGCGCTCCCGTCTGGAGGCCGAGGCCAATACCACCGCGGCCTTTCTGCGCAACTATCTGAATCTGGATTACAGCGAGTGCTATGATTCCTGCGTTCTGCTGGTGCAGAATTACGCCGGCCGCGACCGGCTGGAACTCCAGTTTGTGGGCAGCAAGGGGGAGGTTTTGGCCTCCTCCTACGGTCTGTTTGCGGAGGAGACGGTCCGTACCTCCGAGGTCGCAAAGGCGCTGGAGAGCAAATCCAACGTGTTCTTCGTGGGGGAGAATCCCTCTACCGGCGAGCGCATCATGTCTGTTGCCACGCCCATGATCTACGCCGACGGCCAGATAGTTGGCGTGCTTCGCTTCGTCACCAGCACCCGGAACGCGGACCGCTTTATCTTAGTCGGCCTGCTGCTGGCGATCGGCTTTGCAGTCGGCGCACTGTTGCTGGTCTACGTCAGCAACCGCATGTATTTCCGCTCCATCCTGGTTCCGGTGGCCGAGATCACCGATACCGCCAAGCGAATCGCGGCCGGAAGCTACGGCGTCCGCATTCAGAAAAAATTTGACGACGAGATCGGCGAGCTGGCCGACACAATCAACGATATGTCCGCCAAGATCAGCCAGGCCGAGCGCATGCAGTCTGAGTTCGTTTCCTCGGTTTCCCATGAGCTCCGCACGCCGCTGACCGCCATTACCGGCTGGGGAGAGACGCTCTTGGAGGGCGACGCGGACCCGGAGGAGACCCGCCGCGGCATCAGCATTATCTTAGGCGAGGCCAAGCGCCTGACCTCCATGGTGGAGGAGCTGCTGGAATTCACCCGGATCCAGGACGGCCGCTTTACGCTGAACGTCCGCAACTGTGATCTGCGTGCGGACTTTGAGGACATGATCTTCATGTATGGCAGCCGCCTGCGGCAGGAAGGCATCACGCTCGAATACGAGGCCTCGGACGAGGACATCCCTGAGATTTCCTGCGACCCCGAGCGCATGCGCCAGGTCTTCCTGAACATTCTGGACAACGCCGCCAAGCACGGCGGCGAGGGCAAGCGCATCACCGTCTCCATGCGGCTCGAGGGAGACCGGATCGTGACCCGCATTCGGGATTACGGCCCCGGCATCCCGGAGGACGAGCTGCCGCACGTCAAGATGAAATTCTATAAGGGCAGCTCCAAGGTCCGCGGCTCCGGCATCGGCTTGGCTGTCTGCGACCAGATCGTGGCGCTGCACGGCGGCACGCTGACCCTCGAAAACGCCGACGGCGGAGGGTGCCTGGTCACGGTGTCGCTTCCAATTAACCAATAACGAGAGGAGAAACCATCCATGTCCAAGGAAGCCTGTCCCGTACAGGAAAAATTCAAAACCATGATCGGCGGGCAGGCGCTGATCGAGGGGATCATGATGCGCGGGCCGGAAAGCCAGGCCATCGTGGTCCGCAGCCCCAAGGAGGGGCTGGTGGAGAAGATCGACCCGCTCAAAAAGAAGAGCGGCATTCTCACCTGGCCGCTGATTCGGGGCATCGTCAATTTCGGCGGCTCCCTCACTTCCGGCGTCAAGTCCCTGATGTGGTCTGCCGAGCACGCCGATCTGGACGACGGCGAAACCGACGAGCCCTCCAAGCTGGATCAATGGCTCGAAAAGAAGCTGGGCAGCGAAAAGTTTATGTCCGTGGTCGTCACCTTCGCCGTGATTCTGGGCATGGGCTTCTCTTTACTGCTGTTCTTCCTGCTTCCTATGCTGCTCGGCAATCTGCTCCAACGGCTGACCGGCTGCGGCGTCGTGGTCCAGCATCTGACCGAGGGCGTTTTCCGCATCGTCATCTTCCTGGGCTATATGATCCTGATCTCCAAGATGAAAGATATGCGCCGCGTGTTTTCCTACCACGGCGCCGAGCATAAAACCATCCGCTGCTACGAGGCCAGGCTCCCGCTGACCGTTGAGAACGTCCGCGGCATGACCCGCAAGCATCCCCGTTGCGGCACAAGCTTCCTCTTCGTCGTGATGGCCCTGTCTATCCTTCTGTTCACGGTGATCTCAGCCGTGCTCAACGCCTGGATCCCCGGCCTGCGCGAGCTGCAGCAAAACAGCCGGGTGCTCTATAATCTGCTGATGATGGGCCTGAAGCTGCTCGTCATGCTGCCTTTGGTTGTGTCCGTCAGCTACGAGATCAACCGTCTGGTGGGCCGTTACGACAACCGCTTTACCCGGATCCTGACCGCTCCGGGCATGTGGTTCCAGAATTTTACGACCAACGAGCCGGACGACTCCATGATTGAGGTAGCCATCCGGGCCCTAGAGCTGGTCCTGCCCAAGCAGGAGGGGAGCGACAAATGGTAAAGACCTACGCCGACCTTTACCTGGACGCGAGAAAAGCCCTGCTGCCCTCTGAGGGCATGTATGCGGGCAACGTGGCCAGGGAATTGGTCTGCGCAGCCTCTGGCAAGACCCAGGAGGCGCTGATCGCGGACCGCAGCCTCTACGCCTCCGAGGAGATCTGCATGCGCGTAGAGAATTTCGTCCAGCGCCATCTCATGGGCGAGCCCACCGCCTATATCCTGGGCCAGTGGGATTTTGCCGATATGACACTTACCGTGACCCCCGACGTGCTGATCCCGCGGGACGACACGATGGCCGTTACGGAGCTTGCCATCAAGAAGGCGCTGTTTCTGCCGCAGAATCCCCGGATCCTGGATCTTTGCACGGGCTCCGGGTGCATTGGTCTGGCCCTGGCCCGACGGGTCAAGGACGCCAAGCTCACGCTCGCGGACGTTTCGATGGACGCGCTGCGGGTGGCCAAGAAAAACGTGGCCGACCTCCATCTGGGCGGCCGGGTATCCTGCGTTCAGGTGGACGCGCGGAAGCCTGCCGCGCCCTTTTTGGGAAAATTCGATATGATCGTCTCCAATCCGCCCTATGTCACCACGGCGGAGATGGAGCAGCTCGACCGCTCCGTTCGGGACTATGAGCCCCATCTGGCCCTCCACGGCGGCTCGGACGGGCTGGACTTCTACCGGGACATTGTCCGCAACTTCACCCCGGCCCTTCGTCCGGGCGGCTGTGTCGTCTTCGAGTTCGGCATGGGCCAGGATCCCGCCGTCGGCGCGATTTTAGAGGCCGCGGGCTATACGGTGCTCGAATGGAAGCAGGACTACTCCGGCATCACCCGCGCCGTGCTGGCCCAGTTTGGGGAAGAAGAACGGGCGAGTGAGAATTGAGAGATAAAAGCTAAGAGGGAAAAGGTAAGAGGTAACAATGACGTACTCGCCCGTAGGGAGGCATCCCCAGATGCCTCCGGCGTTTCCCATGGAGGGGCGCACAGCTCTGCATAAGTTCCGGCAGCCAAATATGCTGCGCCTGGGCGTGCATATTTGGGCCGTCATTTAACTGCGAGCCTGCGACACGCAGAGCTTTCCCCGCTGAACCCTGTACGCTGAACCAAAGCAGCAGTCCCTTTTATAGTACAAAAACGCTGCTACAATATAGCTATCCTAAAACGAAAGAGGTTGATACTATGGCCACGAAAAAACCCGCTTATGAGACGCCGACGCCAGCAGAGGACAAGAAGAAAGCCCTCGAAACCGCTTTGAAGCAGATCGAAAAGAGCTTTGGCAAGGGTGCGGTCATGCGCATGGGCGACCGGCCTGCCCTGAATATCGAATCCATTCCGACCGGTTCTCTGGCGCTGGACGCTGCGCTCGGCGTCGGCGGCGTGCCCAAGGGCCGCATCATTGAGATCTATGGACCCGAATCCTCCGGCAAGACCACCCTGGCCCTGCACATTCTGGCCCAGGCCCAGAAGATGGGCGGCGAGGTGGCCTTTGTGGACGCTGAGCACGCGCTCGATCCCGTCTATGCCAAGGCCATCGGCGTGGACATTGATTCCATGCTGGTTTCCCAGCCAGACACCGGCGATCAGGCTCTGGAGATCACCGACGCCCTGGTGCGTTCCGGCGCGGTGGACGCCGTGGTCGTGGACTCCGTGGCGGCGCTGGTTCCCCGGCAAGAGATCGAGGGCGAGATGGGCGACACTTTCGTGGGCCTGCAGGCCCGCCTGATGTCCCAGGCCCTACGGAAGCTGGCCGGCACCATTGCCAAGACCAACTGCGTCGTCATCTTCATCAACCAGCTTCGTATGAAGATCGGCGTCATGTACGGCAATCCCGAGACGACCACCGGCGGCAACGCTCTGAAATTCTACGCCTCCGTCCGCCTGGACGTCCGCCGCGTGGAGAGCATCAAGGAGGGCGGCAACGTCGTGGGCAACCACGTCCGTGTCAAGGTCGTCAAGAACAAGGTCGCGCCTCCGTTCCGGCAGGCCGAGTTTGACATCATGTTCGGCGAGGGAATCTCCAAGTGGGGCGAGCTTGTCGATATGGCCGTGGACTTCGACGTGATCCAAAAAGCCGGCTCCTGGTTCTCCATGAACGGCGAGCGTATCGGCCAGGGCAAGGACAGCGTCAGAAAGTACCTGATGGACAACCCCACCGTGGCTGACGACGTGGAAGCGCAGGTCCGGCTCAAGCTGGCCGAGGCCGTCGCCCGTCCCGTCAGCTCCAACGCCCCCGCTGAGGTCGCCGACCGTGCCGTCGGGGTCAGCGCGGAAGGTTTTGACGATGAGCTGTGATTTAGTGACTAATGACTAGTCACTAGTGACTAAGGGTTGGGAAAAACGAAGCTGCAGCGGCGCACATTGTGCGCCACGAAACCGGGTTTGCAGTTCAGCGTCCGTAGGGGCGGCCAGTGGCCGCCCGCAAGTTGCAGCGGTTTACCAAATTGTTTCATTTAGCATTCTGCATTTTGCATTTTGCGTTCCACCGGAGGCTATGATGTCCCTAACAATCAAGGCGATCCTTCCTCCCAAACGGCCAAACGCCAGAACTGTTGTTGTTTTTGACGACGGCTCGACCTTAAAGCTGCTTCCTCAGATTGCCGCCGAAAACGGACTTTGTCCGGGGCTGGATTTGGAGGAAAGCGAGCGGAAGGCCTTGGAGGCCGCCAATGCCGCCGCCTCCGCGAAGCAGCGGGCGGTGCGGATCATCTCCGCCGCCGCGGTCTCCAAGCGGGATCTGGAACAGCGTTTGACGCAAAAAGGGGAGCGCCCGGAGGACGCGCAAAACGCCGTCCGCTGGCTCGAAGACCTGAATCTGCTCGACGACGCCGAAACGGCGCGTCAAATCGTTAGCCGCGGCGTGAGCCGCGGCTACGGTGCCGAGCGGATCAAGCAAATGCTCTACGCCAAGCGCATTCCGAAGCAGTACTGGGACGAGGCCCTGGCCGCCGTCCCGGATATGGCAGATGCGTTGACAGACTTTCTCCGCAAGCGTCTCGGCCCGGAGCCGGACGAAAAAGCTATCCGCAGCGCCGCCCAGGCCGCCATCCGGCGGGGCTATACCTGGTTGGAGGTAAGGGAAGCGCTGGCACATATCAAGGATGAATTTTGAATTATGAATGATGAATTGTTTTTCGCCACGATCCATCATTTATGATTCCTGATTCATAATTTCAAAGGGTGATTCTATGCCGCAAACTGTATCTTTCATCTCCCTTGGCTGTGCCAAGAATCAGGTGGACTGCGAGCAGATGATGTTCCTGATGGCCCAAGCGGGCTATGAGATCCGGCCGGAGCCGGAGGACGTCGATTTGGTCGTCGTCAACACCTGCGGTTTCATCGATGCCGCCAAGAGCGAGGCCATTGACAATATCATCGCCGTGGGTCAGAAAAAGGCCGAAGGGTCGGTAGGCAAGCTTTTGGTCACCGGCTGTCTGGCCCAGCGCTATCAGCAGGAGATTCTGACCGAGCTGCCCGAGGTGGACGGCGTGCTCGGCACGGGCAGCTATTACGACGTCGTCTCTGCGGCGAAGCAGGTGTTGGAGGGGAAAAAGTTCTCCGAATTTGGCTCCATCCACGCCCCCGTGGAGGAGACGGGTCGCGTCCTGACCACGCCGGGCTGGTATTCCTACCTGAAAATTGCCGAGGGCTGCGACAATCACTGCGCCTTCTGTGTGATCCCCAAGCTGCGCGGCAAGTTCCGCAGCCGGGCCATGGAGGATATTGTGGCCGAGGCCGAGGATCTGGTTCGCGGCGGCACGAAGGAGCTGATCGTGGTTGCGCAGGATACCTCCCGCTACGGCATCGACCGCTACGGGCAGCGCATGCTGCCGGAGCTGCTGCGGCGGCTGTGCCGGATCGACGGCGCGCACTGGGTTCGCGTCCACTATACCTATCCCGATGAGATCACCGACGAGCTGATCGACACTGTGGCGAATGAGCCCAAGATCGTCAAGTATCTGGACATTCCGATCCAGCACGTCAACGACGGCATCCTCAAACGGATGAACCGACGCGGCAACCGCGCCTACTTAGAAGAGCTGTTCACCAAGCTCCGCAGCTGCATTCCCGGTCTGGTGCTGCGCACCAGCCTGATCGCCGGCCTGCCCGGCGAGGGCGAGGCGGAGTTTGAGGAGCTCTGCGACTTCCTGCGCCGCTGGAAGCTGGAACGCGTCGGCGCCTTCGCCTTCTCACCCGAGGAGGGCACGCCGGCGGCCAAGATGGACTACCCCGATGCGGAAATCGCCCAGCGCCGGGCCGACTACATCGCCGAGCTCCAATCGGACGTGCTCGACGCCTACAACGCTTCCCGCTTCGATCAAAGCCTCGAGGTGCTGGTGGAGGACTGGGACGGGACGTACTACTACGGCAGAAGCTATGCGGATTCTCCCGGCATTGACGGGACGGTTCGCTTTACATCTGAGGCCGAGCACCGGCCCGGAGAATTTGTACAGGTAATGATTCTGGGTGCCGAGGACGACGAGCTGATCGGCAGGGAGGAAACGCTATGACGACTGCAAGTAAAATCACCCTGGTCCGGGTGGCCATGATCCCGGCCTTTATGCTGACGTTTCTGCTGAGCCCCGGCCATAGCTGGCTCAAATGGCTGTCGCTTGCCATCTTCATCCTGGCGAGCCTGACAGACTTCGTGGACGGGCAGATCGCCCGCAAGTACAACCAGGTCTCCGACTTCGGCAAGTTTCTGGACCCCCTGGCGGACAAGCTGCTGGTCATTTCGGCCATGTGCATCTTCTGCCAGTGGAACCTGATGCCAGCCTGGGCGCTGGCCATCGTCCTGACCCGCGAGTTTGCGGTGACGGGTCTGCGGCTGATTGCCGTGCAGAAGGGCCGCGTGATCGCGGCCGGCTGGTCCGGCAAGGTTAAGACCTTCTCCACCATGGTCGCCCTCTGCCTCTGGATCGCATCGTACGACTGGATCGTGATTCATGCCTATACCTGGATCAACTGGGTCTTCGTCCTGGTTATCGTCCTGCCGACGATCTACTCCGGCGTGGAGTATTTCATCCAGAACTGGGACGTGCTGGATCTGAAAAAGAGGCAATAGGCAGCAGGCAACAGGCAATAGGGGACGGGGGACGCGGATTCTTCGTAAGCGCGATTAGCGCCAGCAGCCCGGTGGGCTGCTGCGGAACGTCGCGGAGAGCTATGCTCGGAGCGACAACACACGCCTTTTGGCGTGTTCGCTCAGAATGACAGGCGGGAAAGCCCGTAGAGGCGCACAGTGTGCGCCCGCAATCTGGAGGTTCCATGTTCGAGTACATACATAAGGTTCACTACTATGAGACTGACAAGATGGGAATTGTCCACCACTCCAACTATATCCGCTGGATGGAGGAGGCCCGGGTGGCCTTCTTGGACGAGATCGGCGCCAGCT
This sequence comes from uncultured Clostridia bacterium, assembly GCA_946411475.1. Taxonomy (GTDB): domain Bacteria; phylum Bacillota; class Clostridia; order Oscillospirales; family Oscillospiraceae; genus JAFRPC01. The sequence continues at coordinate 16,829 of CAMKED010000026.1, forward strand.
TTTTTGCCATGGAGGCCCGGGGGCTCCAATCCCCCGTGGTCAGCGTGGCCTGCAAATACCGCCGCCCCACCCGCTTTGACGACAAGATCCGCATTCGCGTGACGATTTCGAAATACAACAGCGTCGTTTTGAAGGTTGCCTACGAGATGTTCAACGAGACCACCGGGGAGTTGGCCTGCACCGGCGAGTCGGAGCACTGCTTCGTGGACGCCTCCGGCAAGCCCATCAGCATTGCCAAAGGCTGGCCGGACATTGACGGAGTATTAAAGGGACAGGTGACAGGTGACAGGTAGGAGCGCACAGTGTGCGCCCGCCGTTTCCGTGTAGGGGCGGTCATTGGCCGCCCGGCCAACGCACAAAAACACAGCACAGACGACGCATGCCTTGCGTTGCCTGTGCTGTTATTTGTCTGGCGTATATTCGATGACGTCCTCCGGGCGGCATTGGAGCAGATTGCAAATATCATTCAACGTTGCCATAGTGATATTTCGGTCGTGCTTCAAGGCGTCCAGCGTTCCCTTGCTGAATCCGTGATCGTGAATCAACGTATAGGTTGAAATCTGCTTTTTCTTCATGGTTTCCCACAGCGGGGTATAGGTAATCATAGAACCACCTCACGATAGTTCTATTATAGTTTCTCAAAGGGTACTTGACGATACCCGAAAAAAATGGGTATAGATGAAAGTTGAGTGGAAAAAGGATTGACACCGTTCGTTTTTTCTGCTATGATACGTCCATCAATCGAATAATCGCCTTGATCGGAAAGAGTACCCGCATCGGACTGCGACAGAGAGCCCTCGTCATCGGCTGGAAGCGAGCGCGGCAGGGGAGCGGCGAAGGTGCGTCCGGGAGCGATGGGGAGACCCCGTGAGGCCGCGTCAGCGCCAAAGTGAGAAATCAGAGTGGAACCGCGAGCAATCGCCTCTGGACAATGAACCGTCCGGAGGCGTTTTTTGTTGTTCCACGGATATGGAGGAATCAATATGTATCTCTACAATTCTTTGTCCCGCAAGAAGGAGCTTTTTGTGCCCAACCATCCTGAGCTTGTGAAGATGTACACCTGCGGGCCCACGGTGTATCACTACGCCCACATCGGCAATCTGCGCACCTACATCATGGAGGACGTGCTCGAAAAGTACCTGCGCTACGCGGGCTATAACGTCAAGCGCGTTATGAACATCACCGACGTGGGCCATCTGTCCTCCGACGGCGACACCGGCGAGGACAAGATGCTCAAGGGCGCAAAGCGCGAGCATAAGACCGTCATGGAAATCGCGAAGATGTACACCGACGCCTTCTTCTCCGACTGCGCCAAGCTGAACATTAAGCGCCCCGACGTGGTGGAGCCCGCCACGAACTGCATTGCCGACTATATCCACATCGTGCAGACCCTGATCGACAAGGGCTACGGCTATCTGGCGGGCGGCAACGTGTACTTTGACACCTCCAAGCTGGAAAAATACTATGTCTTCAACGACTTCAACGCCGAGGATCTGGACGTCGGCGTCCGCGAGGGCGTCGAGGAGGACACGAACAAGCGCAACAAGAACGACTTTGTCCTCTGGTTCACCCAGTCCAAGTTTGAGGATCAGGCGCTGAAATGGGACTCTCCCTGGGGCGTGGGCTATCCCGGCTGGCACATTGAATGCACCGGCATCTCCTTGAAGCACCTGGGCGAGGATATGGACATCCACTGCGGCGGCATCGACAACGCCTTCCCGCACCACACGAACGAGATCGCCCAGTCCGAGGCCTACCTGGGTCATAAGTGGTGCAAATACTGGATGCATGTGCTGCACCTGAACGACGCCGCCGGAAAAATGTCCAAATCCAAGGGCGAGTTCCTGACCGTCAGCCTGCTGGAGCAGAAGGGCTATGACCCCATGGCCTACCGCTTCTTCTGCCTGCAAAGCCACTACCGCAAGAACCTGGTCTTCACCTGGGAGAACCTGGACAACGCCGTGCTCGCCTACAACAAGTTAGTGGACAAAATCGCCGCGCTCGACCCCAACGCGGGGGGCGAGGTGGACAAGCAGATGCTCTGGGAGTTGAAGCAGCGGTTTATGAAGGGCCTGGACGCGGATCTGAACACCTCGCTCGGCATCACGGCGGTCTATGACGTATTGAAGGCCAAGACCGACGACAAGACCAAGCTGGCCACCATTGCGGATATGGATCAGGTGCTGAGTCTGAACCTGCTGGAGGCTGCTGCGAAAAAGCGCGAGGCCGCGAAGCAGGCCGAGGCTGCCGAGGAGCACGACCCCGAGATCGAAGCCCTGCTCGCCGCCCGCACAGCCGCCAAGAAGGAGAAGAACTTCGCCGAGGCCGACCGCATCCGCGACGAGCTGAAAGCGAGAGGCATTGAGATCATCGACACGCCCCAGGGCCCCAAGTGGAAACGGGTCTGATAAGGTAAGAGGGAAGAGGGAAGAGGGAAGAGGGAAGAGGGAAGAGGTAAGAGGTAAGAGGTAAGAGGTAAGAGGGAACATGGTTCAGAGCCTGTAGCGCGGGCCCGGGCTTCGCGTCGCTGCCCGCCGTGCCTCTCCCGCTTGCACTCGTTTGTAGGGACGGCACCCTGCCGTCCGCGTTCCTCTGTAGGGGCGGTCAGTGGCCGCCCGCCCGAGGCACCGACTGTCGGAATCCAAAATACAGATAAAAAAGCAAACAGGATCATCGCGTACGCATACGGGGTGATCCTGTTTGATTCTATGTTTCAAACGGAGAGACGGCGGACGGCAGAGTGCCGTCCCTACGGGCATCTGAAATTCCTACCTATTACCTCTTACCTGTT
>CAMKED010000027.1 GCA_946411475.1 uncultured Clostridia bacterium
AGCTGCCACAGGCGCTTATCCAGAATGCCGGATTCCGGCATGCCGCAGCAGCGCTGGACGCTTTGGATGGCGCAGACCGTCTGCTCGTCGCAATCGCCGGTCAGCGCGCAGGGCTCCACGTTGGCATAGACCTCATGCAGCGATTGCAGCATGGCCTGGATCAGCAGGACGTGGAGATTGTTGCTGCCTGACAGAATGACCTGATTGGGATTCATGACCACGTCCAGCGGCGCGGCAGGCTCCACTTCCACCGCGGCGGCCTGATAGGCCGCGCAGATCGCCTGCCAGGTGGCAAAATCGGTGATCCCCGTCTGGGGCAGGCCAGCCCGTTTCTGCTGCACGGAGACGGCCTTGGCCGTCTGTTTCCCGTAGATCCCGTCCGGGATCACCATGGGGCAGCTCTCGTCCTGCAAGGCAATCACCCGGAGCATGGTTTGCAGACTGGTCACAGAGCGCCCGAGAAAGCGGGCGTCGTCGTTTTGATTCATTGCGAAACACTCCTTTCTGCGTGAAATGAAGGATTGCCTTGCGGCAATATGAAGTATTCCTTCGGAATATGAAGTATCCGCTGACGCGGATATGAAGTATGTGCTTCTCACATATTGTGGTATCGTTTTATTCTGCGAATAAAACGATGAAAAGAAATGGAATATAGCGGGAAAGCTGCCCCGTTATGTCAAATATGGCGCAGCCATACTTCATAAGCGAAGCGTCTTCATACGGCGCAGCCATACTTCATATTTGCGCAAGCAAATACTTCATCTCTACCTGCTGTCCCTGCTTCCCACGCTCAGCTCCGTTCCGGGGTACTGTGTCATGCGCGTGGAGCTACTGTAGCCTCTGGCCTGGTACTGGCGCGTGATGGCGCGGGCGGTGGCGTCGTTCAGGCGGCCCGTGACGGACAGGCCGTTGGCCCGCTGGAAAGCGCGGATAGCCTCCTGCAGGTTCGCGCCCGTATAGCCCAGAGCGGCCAGGCGCTGCCTCGCGTTGACCACGGTGGTATCCGCGGTGTCGAACTGCGGAAAGGCCGCGCGATTGTCCAGCACCCGGTTGTCGATGCCGGAATAGAGCTCGTAGAGCGCGTCCCAGGTGCGGTCGTCGGCCTCGCCCGTGGTGGGAAACCCTTCATAGCGCTGGAAGGCAATGACCGCGTCCCGGGTCAGCGGGCCGAAGATCCCGTCCGCAGAGATCACGGGAACCTCCTGGACGAATTGCCCGACCACGGCCAGCATATACTGGAGCTGGCCCACCTTGTTCCCGCGGTCGCCCACGCGCAGCGGCTCCGGAAATTCCCAGCCGAGATCCTCATAGCGCAGGCCCTGCGAGCGCAGCTCCGACAGGCGCAGGACCCCGGCGTAGACCCGTTCCACCGCGTACCAGGTCTGGCGGCCCACGATGCCGTCGTCCGTCAGGCCGAAGGCCTGCTGGAAGATCCGCACCGAGCGCTCGGTGCCTGAGCCGAAGATCCCGTCCACGCTCAGCTTGGGGATGGCCGGGAAGTTCTGCGAGATGCGATTCAGTGCCGTCTGGATCAGGGCCACGCTCCGTCCCCGGCTTCCCACGCGCAGGGCCGTGCCGGGGTAGGATTCGGTATAGTCCGCCTTCTGCGCGTCCGCGACGATCTCAATGTCCCGGCCATAGTAGTTGCGCAGGATTTGCAGCCAGCCGTAGCCCTGGGCAGCCAGATTTTGGGAGCCCCACTGCGACAGGCCCTCGCAGGTGACGCTGGTGCCGTTGCAGAATTTTGCCGCGAGCGGCTCGATGAAGCCCACGCGGCGGATGTAGTCGTCAAAGAGACTGTCCACCAGACGCGATATGTTCGCAAAATAGTTGCGGTCCCGGTAGAACTGCTGATCGTAGGCGGTGGAGGAGGTAATGTCAAAGGGATAGCCCCGCACGCGGTAGAATTCGGTATAGACCCGATTCAGGGCAAAGGAGGTAATGGCCAGAATGTTGGCCCGCAGCGCGTTTTCGTTCCAGGTGGGATAGACCTCGCTGGAGGCCACGTTTTTCACGTAGTCCTGAAAGGAGACCGTGACGTTCTCCGCGTTGGAATTGGGCGGCCCCAAGTGGACCGTGATAAAGGACGGAATATAGGGCAGAAGCTGGGCCATTGCGTTCCCTCCTCAAAGGTCCTGCTGCGGGATCGTGGTGGTCTCCGTCTCTCCCAGGTCCGTGGGCATGCCGCTCCGGGGAACCAGGATCAGCTCCTGCAGCGTGGTAACGCCGGGAAAGATCTGCACGTCGCGGATCACGACCCCGTCGAAGTTCGGATGCGACGCGCCGACCTGCACGTCGGTCCAGCCCTGGGGCTGATTCGGCGTCAGAGAGTTGGCCAGATCGGGGGTGGGGACGGTAACCAACGCGGTCATGCCGCTCTCGTCCGTCCGCTGGACGCTCAGCAGCACCCGCCCCACCCCGGGCCGGAGTGTGGAGACCGTGACCGTGGCCCCGGCAACGGGGATCTCCGCCCGGGAGGTGACGGTCTGCACTTTGATAAAGCCGTTCATAGAAAATCCCTCCTGTTCGCATTATCCTATGCGAACGGGAGGGATTGGTGCATGCAGAATTAAGGTTCGGTAGCGGCGCACACCGGTGCGCCACGGGAAGCAGTCCGTTGTCGGGAGACCACCTCATCCGCCCCAGTGTGTGCTACTTCGCACCTTCCCCTCAAGGGGAAGGCTTTTCAGACGGGCTTGACGACTGTGAACTGCACGACGCAGAAGGCTGCGTAGATCAGAAGCAGCAGAATGCCCTGGGCGCGGGAGAGCTTCCCCTTCAACAGCGCGGGCAGGGTCAGGATCAGCATGACGAGGATCATGAGCGGGATCTCCAGAACCAGGCTGGAATTGTAGCCGGCGAGCTTTGCGGTCACCGGGACCGGGAAGGGCGCCAGGGTCACGGAGACGCCGCTGACCAGAACCAGGTTGAAGATATTTGCGCCGATCACGTTGCCGAGGGACAGGTCGCTGTGGCCCTTGATCAGGGAGGTGATCGCCGTGACGAGCTCCGGCAGACTGGTGCCGAGGGCCACGAAGGTCAGGGCGATGACGGATTCCGGCACGCCGAGGGCCTGGGCGATCTTTGTGCCGTTATCGACCAGCAGCTTCGCGCCGACGGCGATCAGGGCCGCGCCGGCGACCAGGAAGAGAATCATCTTCCAGGTGGGCATTTCCTCGGCTTCCTCTTCGGCAGGCTGGGGGTTCTTTTTCATCTGACGGATCGTCAGCAGGGTGTAGGCGATAAAGGCAGCCAGCATCACAAAGCCGACGACGCGGGTGAATTCGCCCAGCAGATAGGCTGCCACGCAGTAGATGGCCGCAGCCAGGAAGAAGAACAGGACCGGCAGCTTCAGCGACTTCGGGTCCGCCTTGCCAGGCCGCACGGCCAGGGTGATGGCAGCGATCAGCGCGGCGTTGCAGATCACGGAGCCGATGGCGTTGCCGTAGGCGATCTCGCCGTGGCCGCCCACCGCGGAGATCGTGGAGACCATGACCTCGGGCAGGGTCGTGCCGATGGAGACGACTGTCGCGCCGATCAGCAGCTCGGGAAGATGGAATTTGCGGGCCAGGGCGCTGGCTCCGTCCACGAACCAGTCGCCGCCCTTGATCAGGCAGACCAGGCCGACGACGAACAGCAATACGGGAACAAGCATATCAGGCATATTGATTCCTCCAAATTCAGGCTTTTGTACAGGGTTATCAATGCCGCAAAAAGGCGAGACCTCTGCCGCAGAGCGCAGCAAGGCTGCGAGCGGCAAAGGTCTCGCCTCTTCGTCCCGACGCCGGGTCCAAGGACCGTACTGACGGCTGCGGGAGCGTCCAAAGGACGCTGGCTACTCCCCAATGTCGGAGATACTATAACAGAATATTGGCGGCTTGTCAAGGACTTTGCGCTTTCATCTTCCTCCAGATCACGAAATACATCGTCGTAAAGCAGGCGAGTGAGCCGCAGACCTGGCTGATGAACTCCGCCCAGAAGACGCCCTCCACACCGAGGCCGATGCCCGGCAGCAGCAGGGTCAGCGGGGCCACCAGGACGATCTTGCGCAGCAGGGAGAAGAACAGCGCGTGCCTGGGGTAGTTCAGGCCGACGAAGGTATTCTGACCCGTGACCTGGAAGGCCATAAACGGGAAGGCCCCGAAGAAGATGCGGGCGCAGCGGACCGTCAGCTCGATCAGATCCTGATCGTCTGTAAAGATCCGGACCATGGGCCGGGGAACGAACACGACCATGGCCCACATGAACGTATTTAGGGTCAGGCCGCCCAGCAGGATGAAGCGGATGCTCTCGGAGACCCGGCCGAAGCGCTTGGCCCCGTAGTTGAAGCTCATGACGTTCTGGCCCGCGCCGGTCACGCCGTTCAGCGGCAGGCTCATGATCTCGCGCATGGAGTTGAGCAGGCCCATGGCGCCGATGTAGAGTTGGCTCAGCGGCCCGCCCCAGGCTTTGAGCATGACGTTTACGATGGCCTGGGTGACGGAGTTCGTCACCTTGAAGGTAAAGCCTGTGACGCCCAACTTCATCACGTTTTTGAGCGCGGTTCCGTCGAGCCCGAGGCGGCGCAGGCGGGTGACGGGCTTCTGCCCCGTCAGGAAGGCCAGCACCCAAACGGCGCTGGCAAGCTGGGAGAGCACCGTGGCCAGCGCTGCGCCCATGACGCCCATTTGGAACACATAGATGAACAGCGGATCCAGGCCGATGTTCAGCAGCGCGCCGAGGATGACGGTCACCATGCCCACCCGGGGAAAGCCCTGGGCATTGATGAAGGGATTCATGCCGAGGCTGATCAAAACCGGGATCGTCCCGATCACGTAAATGCGGAAGTAGGGCAGCGCGTAGAGCAGGCTGGTCTCGTCGCCGCCCAGCAGGCGCAGGGTGTAGGGCGCGGTGACAAACAGCAGGACGGACAGGCCCGCGCCGACCAGCAGCAGGAATGTAAAGGCCGTGCTCAGAATGCGTTCGGCCCGCTCGTTGTCGCCCTGGCCGCGGGCAATGGTGGAGAGCGTGGCCCCGCCGGTGCTGCACAGATTGGCAAAGGCGCCGATCAGCGTGATCAGCGGGAAGCAGACGCCAAGCCCGGTCAGCGCCTCGGTGCCGCCGTTTCCCATGTGGCCGATGTACATACGGTCCACGATATTATACAGCACGTGGACCAGCTCGGCCAACATGATCGGCAGCCCCAGGCGCAGAATCAGCCCGGATACCTTGCCCTGGGAAAAATCACCTTTTGCGGGAGGCATTTCGTTCTCCTTTCAAGTCTGCGGCTGTTTCGGGGTTCTGTCTATTCGGGATCGTCCGCCGCACCGTCTGCAACGGTCGGCACGTCCTCGATCATCTGCGTGACCAGGGCGTTCAACTGCACCGCGTTTTGGGCTGTGAGCACCGGGCGCCCCGTCTGTGCCTCGATCTCGCGGCGGGCATTCCCAGCCACGGTACCGCCCCGCTTGGAAACGGCGCGGTTTTCCTCCAAGCCCTGCGGATCCTCCACACGCGTCAGCTCCGCTGTGGTGGCCTCCGCCAGCAGATTCAGCGCCAGCTCCAGCGTGCTCATGTTGTCGCGAAGGTTCTCTTTTTTCAGTCCTTTTAGAGCCTTGTATTGCCGGGTGTTCATTCCCGCCCAGGCCTTGGTGATTTCATCTGTCAGAATGGCGTATTCCCGGCCCTCCGTGACGCCGTGCGCCTGCCATTCGTCGGTCAACTCCTTACGGGCCTGGATGGCGCGCAGACGCTGATTGATCCACTCGGGAGAATAGCCTTTCTTCGCATAGGTTTCCAGCGCCCGGTCAATGCTCAGTTCCGGGTCGATTGTCTCCTCAACCCGCTCCGCGCCAACCTGCGCCAGCCAACGCTTCACGGGCTCCGCCTTGGGAGATGGGATGGATTGGATGATGCGGAGGAGTTCCTGGGTGTTTGCAACGTCGGTTTTATATCGCTTTCCGTCCGTTGCCGACTTCATTTTCAGTTGCTTACAATTTGTAAGCAACTGAGCTGCACCCTCGGCAGTCAAGCGCTTCTTCAAAACCGCCCAATATGTGCTGGCGTGCCGGGCATCCGGCTGCTCGGTCAGTACCCGAACAACGTCAACGATTGAAAACAACCATTCCTCCCGCTCAGAATCCCAGGCAGTCCGAATGGGCTGATCCTCATAAAGCTGCATTTTTTCTTTCATCGGATTCTCCATACAAATTATAATTCATCTGCAAAGAAATCGCTATCTAACTTTTTTACCTCATATACTTCTTCCACTGAAACTCCGAGATTATGTTTAATCATCAGCCTTGTCAAAGATTCACCGTCCACCAGCACTACTTTCACGCTGTTATGCAGATTGTTCACATAATCCGTCGCTCCTTGTGAAAAACGAGCTGTTGTTATAAACAATCCCTTTTGTGCTTGTTGCCCTTGAAGTGCACCGACAAACCCTTGCACATCCGGTCTGTTTACTGTCCGACTAACATCCCATTTTTTTGCTTGGATATAGATTTGGCTGAACCCAAGTTGGTCTTCCTTGATGATTCCATCAATGCCGCCATCATTAGATTGTTGTGTCACAATTCCGGCTTTGTCAATTCCACTTCCATAACCCATTTTGAGCAACAGTTTAACTACAAGTCGCTCAAACTCGTTGGCAGTGAGTTTTATTACTTCACCCATAAGTTGATCCGCAAGTGTGGAAGTAAGCTGCTGATAAGCTCCCTCCAACACCTCCAGCGGAGATTCATTTGGAGTTTCGCTCTGATCTGGCGTAGAATTTCCCTCAGTATTGTGTGAATCAATACTATGGAAAGCTCGAAAATTCTCAGAATTGTCCAAATAAGAAATGTCAATTTTAGTGCCTGATAACAAAGCTTGTTTTCCCGCTTCAGTAATACGATACTTCCCGCGAAGCGGCGTTTCGATCAAACCTGCTTTATCAAGATAAGTCCTGGCCCATGCTACACGATTATCAAAGGTTCTTTGTTTCCCACTCGGTAACATTTCCGCAAGTTCCACTTCTGATAAACTCATCTCTTTTTCTATGATGGATCGAACTTCTTTTGCAGAATGCAGTTCTCCGTCGTTTACAGCCTTAAGAAAAGCCTCAAAGAATTCAAAAAACTTTGGTACAGCCATGGTTAATCTCCTTTCAAACAGGTAGTATTTCGGAAGTCCTCTTCAACCGTCAGCGGGCAGATTGCCCGCGCTACATGTGGGTGCGTCCGTAGCGCACACTGTGCGCCGCAACGAAAGCTGGTGCAGGTGGGAAGCATCGGGCGCACACTGTGCGCCCCTACGGGCTCTGAACTCTGAACCCACCCTGATCCCTGATTCTTGATCCTTGATCTCTGAACTCAGAACCACTTCTTGATGGTGCCCAGAAGGCCGCGGCCGACGGAGCGGCCGATCTCGCGGCCGACAGCGTTCAGCGCGGAGTTGGCGACCTTGGCGCTCGCGGAGCTCTTTTTCCTGCTCTGCTTCGCCTTCTCTTCCTTTGCCTTCTCCTTCTCGGCCTTGGCCTTTTCCTTTTCGGCCTGCTCCTTCTCCTTCTGCGCCTGCTTCTCCGCCTCAGCGGCTGCGGCAGCCTCTGCCTCCTTCTGCCGGTCGGCGTGGATGATCTCGTAGGCGGATTCGTTGTCCACGGCGGTCTCGTACTTGCCGAAGAGTTCGTCGAACTGGATCTCGGCGGCGCGGCGGCTGTCGTCGATCGGTCCCATCATGGACTGCGGCGGCAGGATCGTGGCCCGCTCCACCATATTCGGGCGGCCCTTCTCATCCAGGAAGCTCACCAGCGCCTCGCCGGTGCCTAAGTCCAAAATGGCCTGCTGGGTATCGAATTCGGGATTGGGCCGGAAGCCCTGGGCGGCGGCGCGGACGGCCTTCTGCTCGTTGGGCGTGTAGGCACGCAGGGCGTGCTGCACCTTGTTGCCGAGCTGGGCCAGGACGGCGTCCGGCACGTCGGAGGGCTGCTGCGTGATGAAATAGACGCCAACGCCCTTGGAGCGGATCAGCTTGACCACCTGCTCGACCTTGTCCACCAGGGCGCGCGGCGCGCCCTTGAAAAGCAAATGGGCCTCGTCGAAGAAGAAGACCAGCTTGGGCTTCTCCGGGTCGCCCACCTCGGGAAGCTGCTCAAAGAGCTCCGCCAGCAGCCAGAGCAGGAAGGTGGAATAGAGCAGCGGGGACTGATAGAGCTTCTCACAGTGGAGAATATTGAGATAGCCTCTCCCCTTTTCGTCGCATTGGAACCAGTCCGCAAGCTGAATATCCGGCTCGCCGAAGAAGAGATTGCCGCCCGCGTCCTCCAATTGGAGCAGGGCACGCTGGATGGCGCCGGCGGATTGCTTGGAGACGTTGCCGTACTCGTTCATCAGCTCCGGCGCGTGATCGGCCACGTAGGAGACCATGGCGCGCAGATCCTTGAGGTCGATCAGCAGCCAGCCCTTGTCGTCCGCGACGCGGAAGACGATGGCAAGCACGCCCGCCTGTACGTCGCTCAGGTCGAGCAGCCGGGCCAGCAGAGTCGCGCCCATCTCGCTCACGGTGGTACGGACCGGGTGGCCCATCTTGCCGAAGACGTCCCAGAAGCGCACCGGGAAGGGATGATAGACAAAGGCCTCGGGGTCGAGGCCGAGCTTGCTCAGACGCTTGTCGATGGCCTCGGTCCGCTCGCCGGTGCGGGCGCAGCCGGCCAGATCGCCCTTGATATCCGCGAGAAAAACAGGCACGCCCAAGTCCGAGAAGGACTCGGCCATGACCTTGAGGGTGACGGTCTTGCCGGTGCCGGTGGCGCCGCAGATCAAGCCGTGGCGATTGGCCATTTTGGGAAGCAGGCAGGCGGGATTGCCGCCCGCGCCGATCAGAAGCTTGCCGTCTTGCAGCATAGAAGGTTCCTCCATTTTTTGTTTTTTTGTATCTGTTCAGTAGGGTCGTAGTGGCCGCGCACCTGCGCGGCCATGGCGCGGATTGCTATTTCGGAGCTTTATGGCCGCGCAGGTGCGCGGCCACTACGGAGCAGGTGCGACTGAATAGATGCGTTTTTTTCATTATAGCAAAGATTTTTTTCACTGACAAGTTCATTTTATTTTCTTTAAGCTAAGTCTAAGGTTTCCCCGGTATGATGGCATCAGAACAAAGCAAAGGAGGTAATCAAAATGCTGACGAATCCAAGCGCGCCGACCACCACGAGCCTGGAAAACCCCATCGCCGTGATGCAGCGCTTTGAACTGAAATATATGCTCTCCCCCGCGCAGACGACCCTGCTCAAGCAGGCCATGGAGGGACACATGGTACCGGACATGTTCGGTTTGACCTCGATTGCCTCCCTCTACTACGATACGCCGGACTACCGCTTGGTCCGCGCCAGTCTGGAAAAGCCTCTGTTTAAGGAAAAGCTCCGGCTCCGTTCCTACGGGCTCGCCACGGAGACTTCCCCGGTCTATCTGGAATTGAAACGGAAGGCCGACGGGATCGTCTACAAGCGCAGGGTCCGGACCACGACACAGCAGGCCGCCGACTTCGTAGCCGGACGCGACGCGCTCGCGCCCGAAGGCCAGATCAGCCGGGAGATCACTGCGTTCCGCGATTTCTACCGCGATCTGGTCCCGGCCTGCCTGATCATCTACGACCGGACCGCCTACGTGGAGCTCGGCGGAGACCTGCGGCTGACGATTGATAGAAACCCCCGCTACCGCATGGACCATCTGAGCCTGACGCACTCAATGGACGGCATCTCTCTGCTGCCTCCGGGCTGCTCGATCCTGGAATTGAAGGTCCAGAACGCCATGCCGCTCTGGCTCAGCCGCGCTTTAAGCGAGGCGCACATCTACAAAACCAGCTTCTCCAAATACGGGGAAGCATATCGGCGGGAGCTGCAAAAGCATGCGATGCGCTCCGCGTCCTGATCGAAAAGGAGGGTAACATCATGTTTGATTCGATCTATACCGCCTCTGTAACGGCTTCCCAATTCTTTCTCATGGCAGGCGTGGCCCTTGCGGCCGGGCTCGCGTTTGCCTGGATCCTCTCTTTCCGCATCCGCGCCCAGGGCCGGTTCTTCCTGGTTTCGGCTCTGATCCCCTTCGTGGTGGCCTTTGTCATCACCTTTGTCAAAGGCAACATCGGCGCGGGCGTCGCCCTGGGGGGCGGATGCTTCGGCTTGATCCGCTTCCGCTCCGCCCAGGGGACTGCCGACGAGCTGGTCGCCGTTCTGATCGCGATGGCCGCCGGCGTCGCCTTCGGCATGGGCTATCTGGGCTACGGCGTCGTCGCCCTGCTGGGCATGGCCGCGCTGTGGTTCCTGCTGAGCTCTGTGAATCTCTTCCAGCACAGATCCATGGCAGCCGACCAGCTTCTGCGGATCACGATCCCCGAAACGCTCGAATACAACGGCGTTTTCGACGAGATCTTCGCCCACTTCCTCCGCGAAGTCGAGCCCGTCGGCGTCAAGACCACGGGCATGGGTTCGATGTTCCGCCTGTCCTACAAGGTGCAGATGAAGGACGCTGCGCAGGAAAAGGCCTTCCTCGACGAGCTGCGCACCCGCAACGGCAATCTGGAGATCTCCCTGCTGCCCTTTGTGGAGCAAGGCACAGCGCAGTTGTAGTTGACAGGTGACGCGTAGGGGGCGGCGTCCTCGACGCCCCGATCCTTTCGACAAGTGACAGGCGATAATTCAGGAGCGATTTCAATTCTTCACGTTTCCATGTTTTTTCATGTTCTCCTTCTTCCAAACGAAACGAGGAAATGCTCTCGGGCATTTCCTCGTTTTGTGTGTATCCGTTTCCTCCAGCCGTAGGGCGCTTCCCCCTACATGCGTTACCTCTTCCCTCTTAATTCTTAGCTCTTACCTGTCACCTGTCAATTTGCAAACAAGGAACGGGAAGCCCGCAGGATTCCCGTTCCTTGTGGCGTATTTAACACAGTCTGCTGCCGGCGGGGATGGCGTCGTCCAGCATGAGCAGGTGGAGTTTGTCGCCGCGCTCAGCGGAGAGCAGCATGCCGCAGCTCTCCTGGCCCATCATCTTGCGGGGGGCCAGGTTGGTGACGGCCACCAGGGTCTTGCCGAGCAGCTCCTCGGGCTTGTAGTATTTGGCGATGCCGGAGAGAATCTGGCGGGGCGTGCCCGTGCCGTCGTCGAGCTGGAATTTCAGCAGCTTTTCGGATTTCTTTACGTTCTCGCAGGCCAGCACCTTCACGACGGTCATTTCGACCTTCCGGAAGTCGTCAAAGGCAATCGTGGGCAGGGGCTCGGGCAGCGGGGCGTCCTCGGCGGAGGCATTCTGATTTTGTAGGGACAAGCATTGCTTGTCCGCTCCCGCCTGCGCCTGCTTGTCGGCGGACGAGCACTGCTCGTCCCCATGGGCGGGTTCGGAAGCGGCGGGCCCAAGCAGCTTTTCCAGCTCCTCGAGCTCCTTGGCTGCGTCGATGCGCGGGAAGAGGGCGGGGCCGTTCTCCACCTTGGCGTCGCGGTAGAGCGTGCCGAAGAAGGCCAGGGATTCCCAGTCGTACTCGGTCGCGCCGATGCGCTTCATGATCTCCGCAGCAGTGTCGGGCATAAAGGGCTGCAGCAGGCCGCCGCAGATGCGGACGGTCTCGAGCAGGTTATAGAGCACACGCGCCAGGCGGGGCTTGTTGGCCTCGTCCTTGGCCAGCTTCCAGGGCTCGTTCTCGTCGATATACTTATTGGCGCGGGCGATCACCTTGAAGATCTCGCCCAGGGCGTTCTGGAACGCAAACTTCTCCATCTGCTCCTCATAGACGTGGACCAGATCGCAGGCCATCGTGACGAGCTCGTCGTCCTTGGCTTCATCCTCCTGCTGTTCCAGCGGGAGCTGGCCGTCGAAATACTTTCCGACCATGGCGACGGTGCGGCTGACCAGGTTGCCGAGGTCGTTGGCGAGGTCGATGTTGATGGTGTTGATCAGCAGCTCGTTGGTGAAGTTGCCGTCGGAGCCGAAGGGGAAGGTGCGCAGCAGGAAGAAGCGCAGCGCGTCTACGCCGTAGCGCTCGGCCAGCAGGTAGGGATCGACGACGTTGCCCTTGGACTTGGACATCTTGTCGCCGTTGAAGTTCAGCCAGCCGTGGCCGAAGATCTTCTTGGGCAGGGGCAGGCCCATGCTCATCAGGAAAGCAGGCCAGTAAATGGCGTGGAAGCGGACGATCTCCTTGCCGATGAAGTGCACGTCGGCAGGCCAATAACGCTTGTAATCCTCGCCGTTCTCGTTCAGGTAGCCCAGCGGGGACAGGTAGCTGAACAGGGCGTCCAGCCAGACGTAGACCACGTGCCTGTCGTCGAAATCGACGGGCACACCCCAGGTGAAGCTGGTGCGGGAGACGCACAGATCCTGCAATCCACCCTCGCAGTCGATGAAGTTGTTGACCATCTCATTGACGCGGCTTCTGGGCTCGAGGAAGTCGGTCTCGGTCAGCAGCTTGCGGACGCGCTCGGCGTACTTGCTGGCGCGGAAGAAGTAGGCCTCCTCCCGGGCAGGCTGAACGTCTCGGCCGCAGTCGGGGCACTTGCCGTTGACAAGCTGGCTCTCCGTCCAGAAGGACTCGCAGGGCGTGCAGTAGAGGCCCTCGTAGCTGCCCTTGTAGATGTCGCCGTTTTCGTACATGGTGCGGAAAACGCGCTGGATCGTCTTGACGTGGGACTCGTCGGTGGTGCGGACGAAGCGGTCATAGGAGACGTTCATCAGCTTCCACAGATCCTTGACGCCCTTGGGCGCCTCGACGATGCCGTCCACGAACTGCTTCGGCGTGACGCCGGCCTCTTTGGCCTTGTTTTCGATCTTCTGGCCATGCTCGTCGGTGCCGGTGAGGAAGATCACGTCGGCGCCCCGCATTCGCTTATACCGGGCCATGACGTCCGTGGCCACGGTGCAGTAGGCATGGCCGATATGCAGACGGCTGGACGGATAGTAGATGGGGGTAGTGATAAAGAATTTTTCTTTACACGATTCGCTCATAGGTGATTTCCTCCTTCAATTTGGATTGGCCTATATTATACCTTGTAGAGTCCGAAATAGCAAGAAAAATCTTGCGCGCAGGGCATGAGAAACGAAAAACAGTCGGCGTATCACACCGACTGTTTTTCGTTGCGGTTTTTGCTGCAGCAGGCTTCTATTTCCATAGCAGCCAGAGTATGAAGATGAAGAGCGTCGTTCCGCCGCCAATAAACCCGACCACGGCCAGGCCGGCCAGGGTGGCGTACCAGGTATAGCGAAGGGTCTCGCGTCTGGTGAGCGCCTCGCCGTTGGCGATCTTTCGCTGTAATTCAGCCCGCGCCTCTCCGCGGTTTGCGCGCTTTTGCTCGGCTTGATACCAGCGCATGCCGTCGACGTTCATGTCGCAAATCGTGCGGCCGTCATCGTCCTCATACTGCTTTTTCGAATTCCGAGCCATCTTAGTCGTAGAGGTGGCAAGCGACAAAGTGGCCGGGCTCTACTTCCTTGGTCTCAGGAGTCTTCTTGCTGCAGATGCCCATGCACTTGGCACAGCGGGTATGGAACTTACAGCCGCTGGGCGGATTCGCGGGAGAAGGAATGCTGCCTTCGAGGATGATACGCTCCATCTTGTAGTCAGGATCCGGCACAGGGATGGCGGAGAACAGCGCCTGGGTGTAGGGGTGCAGAGGCTTGGAGAAGATCTGCTCCTTATCGGCGTACTCCACCATGCTGCCCAGATACATAACGCCGATGGTATCGGAGATGTGCTCGACGACAGACAGGTCGTGGGAGATGAAGAGATAGGTCAGACCGAGTTCCTTCTGCAGGTCCATCATCAGGTTGATGATCTGCGCCTGAATGGACACGTCCAGAGCGGAGACGGGCTCGTCGCAGATAATGAAGTCCGGCTTCAGAGCAATGGAACGTGCGATGCAGATACGCTGACGCTGGCCGCCGGAGAACTCGTGCGGATAACGGTCCTTGTGGTAGGGCTGCAGGCCGCACTGCTTCATGATCTTGTCGATGTAATCGTCCATCTCGTCCGCAGGAACGATGTGGTGCTCACGGACGGCCTCACCGATGATCTCAGCGACGGGAAGACGGGGAGACAGGCTGGAATAGGGATCCTGGAAGATCATCTGGATCTTCGGACGAAGCTTCCGCATCTCGTGCTTCGGAATGTCGTGGATCTCAATGCCGTTGAAGTAAACCTGTCCGGCTGTCTTTTCGGTCAGACGAAGGATGGTCTTGCCGACGGTGGTCTTGCCGCAGCCGGACTCGCCCACGAGACCCATGGTGGTGCCCTTCCGGATGTTGAAGGAAACGCCGTCCACAGCCTGGACATAGCCGGTCACACGGGAGAACAAGCCGGTCTTGATGGGGAAGAACTTGAGCAGGTGGTAGACCTCAAGGACGTTATCCGGGTCATGCTGAATCGGAGGCTCGGCCTGAACGTCCCGGATCCGCTGCTGCTGCTTGGCAAAGATCTCTTCTCTGGTAAGCTGTTTTTCTTCGGCAACAGCTTCATTTTGAACAGTATCAACAGAATCCATGTCAATCCTCCTTCTTCATGTCTTCGTAGAGATAGCAGGAAACGATGTGCGTCGGACTGACGTGAATCTCACGCGGATACTTGCCGTTGCACTTTTCGATGCACCTTTCGCAGCGGTCGCGGAAGTAGCAGTGGTTCGGCATGTTGATCGGGTTCGGCACGGAACCCGGGATGCTGTAAAGCCGTTCCACACGGCGGCTGACGACAGGCTTGGAAGCCATCAGACCGATGGTATAGGGGTGGCAGGGGTTGTGGAAGACTTCGGACGCGGTGCCGCGTTCCACGACTCTGCCGGAGTACATGACGACAACGTAGTCAGCCATCTCGGCGATAACGCCCAGGTCATGGGTGATCAGCATGATACTGGAATTGATGCGGTCCTTCAGGTTCCGCAGCAGGTCCAGGATCTGGGCCTGGATGGTGACGTCCAGAGCGGTGGTGGGCTCGTCCGCGATAATCAGCTTCGGGTCGCAGGCCAGAGCCATAGCGATCATGACACGCTGACGCATACCGCCGGAGAGCTCGTGGGGATACATCATGTAGACGCCTTCGGCGTTGGCGATACCAACCATCTTCAGCATCTCAATGGTGCGGTCCTTGACACGCTCGGGGGTCCAGTTGGGGTAGTGGAGCTCCAGGACCTCGTTGAGCTGCATGCCGATCCGGAAGACCGGGTTCAGGGAGGTCATCGGCTCCTGGAAGATCATGGAGAGCTTGTCGCCGCGGAGAAGCTGCATCACTTCCGTGGGGGTCTTGGCAATATCGTAAACCATGCCGTCGCCCGCGTCGAAGCGGATGGAGCCTTCCACCGTCTGGCCCTGAGGCCGCTGCACGAGCTGCATCAGAGACAGGGAGGTAACGGACTTGCCGCAACCGGACTCACCCACGACGCCGACGGTCTTACCCTTCGGAATCTCGAAGGAGACGCCATCCACGGCGCGAACGATACCGATGTCGGTGAAGAAGAAGGTGTGGACGTTATCGAACTCGACGACGTTCTCGGGGTTCTTCATCGTGGTCAGGTACTCGTTGGGGTTGACGTGTTTACGGTTTCGCTCTTTTTCAATCGCGTTGGTGATTTTTCGGTTCTCGCGGGAAATCCGGGCGGATTCCTTACGGGAAATATAATTTGCGCCTTTATTGTTAGCCATATTCACTCACCTCATTTAACGCTTCATCTTCGGGTCAAAGGCGTCACGCAGGCCGTCGCCGACGAAGTTGAAGCCGAGAACCGTGGTCATAATGAATAAGCCGGTGGGAATCCAGATCCACCACGCGGTCTTCATGACCTGCATGTCGTTGACCTGCGTAACAATGGCGCCCCAGGATGCCATGGGGTACTTGACGCCCAGACCCAGGAAGCCGAGGGTAGCCTCCGTCAGGATGACGCCGCCGAGGCTGGTCGTCGCATTGACGATCAGAAGCGGCATGACGTTGGGCACCAAGTGCTTGAAGATCCGGCGGGAGGTACGGATGCCGGTGGCCTCGGCTGCGATCATGAAGTCCTGCTCACGCAGGGAGAGGATCTGACCACGGACGATACGGGCAATGCCGGTCCAGCCCAAAATGCCGAGGATTGCCATTGTCAGCATGAGTCGTGAATAGGCATCAACCTGCTGGGCGTCCATGACGGAGCCCGTGATGATCAGCATGGGGTAGAAGGGGATCGCGTTGAAGAGTTCAACGAAACGCATCAGGATGGTATCCACGACGCCGCCGAAGAAGCCGGAAATGCCGCCGACGATAACGCCGAGGAAAATCTCAAAGAAGACGACCACGAAGCCGACGATCAGAGAGACACGGCCGCCGTACATCAGACGGGTAAAGACGTCCATGCCGTTGACTTCCGTACCGAGCAAGTGCTCGCTGCTCGGCGCGGAACGGGAGTCGATCAGGGAGGTCTTCTGCATGGTGGAGACGTAGTAGTTGCCGTTGACGATGTTGATCTTCGCATCGGTCTCTTCGCCGTACTGGTCAACGAAGGTGAAGCTGTCCTCGTTGCTGCGCATCGCGTTTTGCAGCTTCTTGACGAAGTCGACCGTCAGCTCGATGCCGACGTAATCCGCACCGCAGGCAATGTCGGAAACCATGAGGATATCGTCGCCCTGCGCATTCAGAACGTTGACGTCCGCACCGTCGTTCACGATGGAATAGCTCTCGCCGCCATAGGCAAAGCTGGAAGCGTTCTTCGCAATCGCGGACTCGAGTTCGAAGCGGAACATCATGTCGTCCTTGAGATCGTCATACTTGGTTTTGACCGGATCGAAGCTGTTGGCAACAGACAGAACCAACTCGTTGGAGGAATTCGTCACGTGGATCTCGGTCTCGGTCTTTTCAATGCTGTACTCTTTGTCGTCGAAGGAGAAGGAGCCGGCTTCGGTATCCACGGCTTCATTCAGCGCGGCGAGGAAGGCGTCGACGTCTTCGAGCGTGGAAACGAACTCCACTTCCTCGTTGACGGTATTGCCCTTGTCGTCGGTCTTCTCAACGCTGATCTTGCCGAAGCGGTTGTTGCGCGTGATATTGAACAGGCCGGAGCCGTCGGGGCCGGAGAGCAGATAGCCGTTCACGGCGTCGCCGCGGATGGTGTAGTTCTTCTCGTCGTAGCTGACGGAGGTATCGCCGTTCATCACAGCCGCGCTGACCGTATGCAGGAACTCGACGTCAGACTGCAGCTCGGCAACCTTGCCGAGGGTGGCGGTGTAAATGTTGTAGGAAGCAAGGGCAACCGGCTCTTCGGAGGCAATGTAGTATTTATTGCCGACCTTGGCCACGTCAGCGGTGATGGTGACGCCCTTGTACTCGATTTTGGTTTCTCTGCTGCGGGATTCATAATGCAGCAGAAGGAACTCGCGCAGGCCTTCATCCACGTCTGTTGTGGAAGCCGTCATGTTGCCGTCGATATCGATGGAGGCAATCAGCTTCGTGCCGAAGATGCCGCAGGTGGGCTTATCTGTGCGCGGGTTGATGATGCGGAGCGTGTAGGGCTCGCCGTTCACGTCGAAGGAAATCTCCTGGCCGGCCTTGAAGCCGTTCTTTTTCTCATTGCCGAGCGCAAGCAGGAAGGCGGACTTCATGCTCGAGCTGTAATCGCCGATGAGAAGGGGGTCCGTATTGAACTTGCCGGTGGCATACTTGCCGGGCTCTTCGACTTCCTTGGTGAAGATCTGCGCTCTCTCATAGGGGGAGAAAAGCGGACCTACGAAGGAGAAGAGGAACATAACGACAAGAATCACAATACCGATAACAGCCAGCTTATTCCGGATGAAGCGCTTGAACACGAGCATGCCGGGCGAAAGAACTTTAACACGGCGGGCGTCGTCAAGCGCCATCTCCTGGGGCTTAGCCTGCTGTGCAAGATTCTTCTGCTGAGGTGCTTGCTGGTTCAGATCTTTTTCTTCATTATTCATAAAAGCACCTCCTTAGTTGACGCGGACACGAGGATCAACCACGGCGTACATGATATCCGAGAGAATCAGGGAAACCTGGGTCAAAACCGTGAGGAACGTGGTGTAGAACATTGCAAACGGAATGTCGCCCTGCATCATGGCCTGGAAGGACTTAAAGCCGATGCCGGGGATCTGGAAAATGGTCTCCGTGATCATGGCGCCGCCGAAGAAGCTGGGCAGCAGGCCGGCAAACACGGTAACCAGAGGAACAAGCGTATTGCGGAAGGCGTGCTTGTTGATAACGGTCTTTTCAGGCAGGCCCTTTGCACGGGCCGTGCGGATGAAATCCGCGTTCATAACTTCGAGCATGTTGGTACGGGTAAAACGCATCAACGAGCCGATCGAAAGGATGGAGAGGGTTGCGACAGGCAAGACTAAATGCTTTGCAATGTCGCCGATCTTGCCCCAGGTCCCCAAATCGTTGTAGAAACGGCCGGTCAGACCGTAGAGAGGGAAGATCTGATTGCGCACGGCAAAAAAGTATTTCAACACGGTGCCGATATAGAACGACGGCAGAGAAATACATGCCAGTGCAAAAACTGTAACGATGTAGTCGGTGGGCTTGTACTGCTTACGCGCAGCCAGAATACCCAGCGGGATAGAAACGAGGACTTCGACGATTATGGTGATAATGTTCATCAGAACGGACCACCAGATGACCTCGCCAAACACATCCGTGACAGGCCGCATGTACATCCAGGAATCACCGAAGTTGAAGCGGACGGCCTGTCCGAGCCATGTCAGATAGCCGGAAAGAATGCTGCCGTCCATGCCGTACTGCTTGTTCAGTACTTCGAGCATATCCTGCCATTTAACGCGGCCCTGCGAACCGGCAGAAAGCTGTCTTGCCATTTTTTCCATATAGGACGCGGGCAGACAGCGGATGACAGCGTAGGTAATGAATGCACCAAAAATGATGATCATTATACCTAATAAGATTCTCCTAACAAGGAATTTCCACATGTGTACCACCTCTTGCAGCTCAAGGCCGCGACGAATTTAGCTGAATGTCGGTGCGCCCACCGCCCGGTGGGCGCACCTTTTAAGTTTTGCTACGGCTTTGATTGCCAGGGAATTATTTCATCTCGAGGTTCTCGATGTCGTTCATCCAGCCCCAGAACGTGGTGATGTCGGGGGTCAGGGTGTCGATGTTGATGCGCTGCGTGGAGAAGATGATGCAGTTCTGCCGCTGATAACCGGGGATCTCAACGGCCCAGTCAACGATGATGTCCAGGCATTCCTTGTAAGTGGACTTACGGAAGGACTGGTCGTCGGAGGAACGGGCGTCCATGATGAGCTGGTTCAGCTTCGCGTCGTTGATGTGGTAGTGGTTGGAGTCGGTGCCGCCCTTGCCAACGATGTTGTTGCCGTGGTAGACCTGGTACATATCGGGATCGATGGTGGAGCCCCAAGCGGCGCACCACAGTTCCTGATCGCCGGCGTCCAGACGGTTCCACAGGACGTTGGAATCAGCGGGGTCAT
>CAMKED010000028.1 GCA_946411475.1 uncultured Clostridia bacterium
TTTCCTCACGGTGGGCCTTTCGACCGTCCCGCGCGGCTGTCCGGCCCGGTTGCAGACGTATTTTAGCTTGATTTTTTGAAAATGTCAATGCCCTATCCAAATAATTGAGAGTTGAGAATGGAGAATTGAGAATTTGAGGAACTGTTCCTTGTCAGATCATTCTCAATTCTCACTTGCATCTCAGGCGGCAAAAGCCGCTTGATCTGCCGCTTCGAGCATATGCCCGATCAGAATGCCGTAGCCCCGCGTGGGGTCCCGGACCAGGACGTGCGTGACGGCGCCGACCAGCTTGCCGTTTTGGAGGATGGGCGAGCCGCTCATGCCCTGGACGATGCCGCCGGTCTGATCGAGCAGCCGCGGGTCCGTGACCACGATTCGCAGATCCCGGCACTGCTCCGTGTCCAGCCGGACTGCTTCGATTTCCACCTCGTAGCGAACGACCGCGCCGCCGTCCACGCCGCACCAGATCTCCGCGGGCCCCGCCGTGACCTCCTCACGATCCGCCAGGGGAACGGTCGGACCGGCCAGCGCCTCGCCCGCCGCGTGGCCGAAGAGACCGCGCTCCGTGTTCTGCTCCACGCGGCCGAGGACCGTTCCGCCGGAGACGGAACCGAGCAGCGTGCCGGGCGTGCCCGCCTCGCCGCGGCGGATGCCCGAGACGCAGGTTTCGGCAGCCTGACCGCCGCGGATCTGCATTGGCTGCTCTCCGCCGCCGCTGACGCCGTGGCCCAATGCGCCGAATAGCCCGGTTTCCGGGTCGTAGAAGGTCACGGTGCCAAGCCCCGCGATCCGGTCCCGGACGCGAAGTCCCAGACAGAGCTGCCCGTTTTGATCGACGGGCCGCACGGCAACCTGTACGGCCCTGCCCGCACGGTCCACGTCCAGCACCACCGCTTCGCCGTTTGCCTCGGCCACAAGCGTCCGCAGGCGTTCCGCGTCGTTCAGGGGGACGCCGTTCACGGCGCGGATCCGGTCGCCCACCCGCAACCCGGCCGATTGGGCGGGGGAGCCGCCGTCTTCCTCGCTGAAGCCCACGATATAGATCCCATCCGTTTCCAGTTCCAGGCCCACCGTCCGGCCCACAGGGACCAAACCATCCGGCCCCGCCGCAAAAGCCGGAACGGTCAGCAGCAACGCCAGCCAGACCGCCGCCGCAGCGGTCCGTATGCTTCTTCCCATGCGCGATCCCTCCCGTCATTTTTTTGATTGTTTGAGCGCCCGATCTATAATATGGACGGAAAACAGAGAAAAAAACCTGGCTTGATTTGAATAAAAAAGAAATTTTTGAGAAAAACTGTTGCAAAGCGGGAAAAAATCCCGAAAACTTGTGATATACAAATCCTGCCATTTGTGGTATAGTAGATTCAGACACGGAACCCGTGCCGACAAATGAGAACCAAGAAAGGAGACGCAATGCTATGGCGCCCAATAAAGTGAAGGAAGTCATGGATGAGGTCATAGAAAAAACCGAGCCTGTGGTTCGCAAGGCAAAGTGCGCGGCAGGCGCTGCAGTCAAAAAGGCCGAACCCGTCCTCGAGGCTGCTGTGAATGCCGGCAAGCAGGCTGTTTCGGCCCTTGTGCCGGAGATATACGTCCAGCACGCCAACCGTCAGTTCGACTGCGCCGCGTTGGCGGAGCGCTGCAAGGAGGACTTCAAGGCCAAGCACCCGTCTGCCATGATCCGCTCCTGCAAGCTCTATATCAAGCCCGAGGACAACATGGTCTACTATGTCATCAACGACATCGAGGACAAACTGCAGCTTTAATCGGAAAAATCGCAAAAACGGTCCCGCTTATGGGACCGTTTTTGCGTTATGATCTCCGCAGGGAGGGATTTGTATGGATTTGACCGCAAAATTGAACGACGAGCAGTTGGAGGCCGTCACAAGCACGGAGGGCTTCGTGCGTGTGATCGCGGGGGCGGGCTCGGGCAAGACCCGGGCGCTGACGCACCGCTTTGCCTGGCTGGTCACGGAGCTGGGCATCCTGCCCGGCAACATTCTCTGCGTCACCTTTACGAACAAGGCGGCCAACGAGATGCGCCAGCGGATCCACATGCTCACCGGCGACAACGACACCGGCTACATCAACACCTTCCACGGTTTCTGTGTCTCCGTGCTGCAGGAGGACAGCTTCGCCGTGGGCTATCCGAAGGCTTTTCTGGTGCTGGACAATTCCGATATCGACGCCATGCTGCGCATCGTCTACGAGGAGCGGGGTCTGACCCTGCGGGACATGACCTTTGCCAACGCCCGGGACATGATCGAGATGCAGAAGCTCCGCTTCCACCCGGAATACTACGAGGACCTGATCGACCTGCCGCTCGAGGCCCTGCGCCAAAAGTACGACGAGGCTTCCAGCACCGAGAATATCATCTTCTACGGCTATCTCTACCAGCAGAAGAAGTGCTTCGGCCTGGACTACAACGACCTGATCAAGTTCTCCCTGTACATCTTCCGCAAGCACGACGAGATCCGCCTCAAATGGCAGAAGCGGCTGGAATACGTCATGATCGACGAGTTTCAGGACATCGACGAGCCGCAGTATGACTTGATGGAGGTGCTCTGCGGCTATCACAAGAATCTGTTTGTCGTGGGCGACCCGGACCAGACCATCTACACCTGGCGCGGGGCCAATATCCGCTATCTGCTGGACTTCGACCAGAAGCACCCCGGCACGAAGACGATCTTCATGAACCGCAACTACCGCTCCACGCCGCAGATTTTGAACGTCGTCAACGACCTGATCGACAAGAACCGCAACCGGCTGAAAAAAGAGCTGATCCCCACCCTGCCGGACGGACCGACGGTGCTCTGCCACCACGCGGACACGCCGGAAGCCGAGGCGAAGTGGATCGCCGCCCGCATCCGGAGCCTTCACGCCGCCGGGACGGACTACCGCGATATGACCCTGCTCTATCGGGCGCATTATCTGACCCGCCCGGTGGAGGACGTGCTGAACCGGGAAAAGATCCCCTATACGATTTACAGCGGCGTGCCCTTCTACGGGCGGGCCGAGATCAAGGACGCGCTGGCCTACCTGCGGATGATCGCCTACCGCGACGACCTCTCCTTCCTGCGCATCGCCAATCTGCCCAAGCGGAACCTCGGCAAGCGGCGCATGGAATTCTTGCAGAGCTGGGCCGAGGAGAACCAATGCAGCCTCTATCTGGCCCTGCAAAAGAATCTGGATACGGAGCTCTTCCGGGGCACCAAGGCGGCGTCCTTTGTCCGGCTGGTGGAGGACTTTGCCGCCGCCTGGGAGGATCGGCCCGTCTCCGAGCTTCTGACGGTCCTGCTCCATGAGAGCCGCTATGAAGAAATGCTCCGTACCGAGGGCAGCCAGGAGCGGCTGGACAATCTGGCGGAGCTGAAGCAGTCGATCTATGAATATGAGACAAGCTGCGGCGAGGAGGCCACCTTGCCGCACTATCTGGCCCATGTGGCGCTCTACACGAATACCGATTTGGAGGAGCACGACGACCGCGTGAAGCTTATGACGGTGCACGCGGCGAAGGGCCTGGAATTCCCGCACGTCTTTCTGCTGGGGCTCAACGAGGGAAGCTTCCCATCGCGGAAGACCGGGACGCTGGAAGCCATGGAGGAGGAGCGGCGGCTCTGCTTCGTGGCCATGACCCGGGCCGAGCGGAGCCTCTGCCTGTCGGAGGCCGCGGGCCGGAATCACGACGGCTCGCCGCGCTATCCCTCGCGCTTCCTGCTGGACGTCGACGAGGCGCATTTAGAGCTGACCCGGCCGCAGCCTGAGGGCCTGATCGCTGAGGCCAGGGCCTATATCGCGGCTCTGGAACGGAACCTGCCCGAGAACCGGGCTGCTTCGACCTTGCCCGTGGGGACGCGGGTTCGCCACGCCGTCTTCGGCACCGGCACGGTGGAGGGCGTAGACCTTGACCGCGCCGCCCACCTGATCCGCTTCGATACCATGCCCACGCCCAGAGCCATCAGCTTCCGGGCGAAGCTGGAACGACTGGAGCCATAAAGAAAGCGCGGCCGTAAGCCGCGCTTTCTTTATGGCTGAGCCAAGATCAGAAGGTAACCTCTCCGTCGTGGGTGACCACAGTGGCCGAGAAGACGCCCGGCAGGGCAATCAGCGCGGCGGTGAGCTCCGTTTCCTTTGCCTGACGAAGTTCTACGATCAGATCCAACTGCTCCGCGGTGCGGGACCGGGATTTCACGATACTGCTCTTGCAGAAGGAGGAAACGGTTTTCAGGATATCCTCTTCTGCATCCGGCGCGTGGCTGCTGACCAGCAGGAGCACTGGAGCCTTGGCAATGGGCAGCGCGTTGAACACCCAGAGCAGGGCCGCAACGAACAAGCTCAATATGAGAGCCACCAGGGCCAGTCCGGCCCCACAGATGATGCCCACGGAAATGGCCCAAAACAGGAAAATCAGATCCAGCGGATCCTTGATGGCAGTGCGGAAACGGACGATGGACAGCGCGCCGACCATGCCCAGAGAGATCACAACATTGGATTGGACCGTGAGGATGATCGCCGCAGTGATTTCCGCAAGGCTGATGAGGGCGATGCTGAAGTTTTTGTTGAAAAAGGCCTTGCGGCAGAGAAAACGGTACACAAAAAAGATGAAGATACCAAGCAGGGCCGCAATCAGCAAACAGGCCAGAATGGTTGTCGCGTTCAGCTCGCCGGAGGCGTAGCCCTCCAGAAAGGATCTTTTGAAAATATCACCTGTGCTCATTATGTCATTCCTCCAACCGTATTATATACTCTACACAGATAGTACTTGGAAAACCCGGACCACTGCAAGCCCTCCAACTGAAGAGAGCTGTAGACCCAGGAAGGGAGAAATTCGTCCCACTTGACCTCCAGAATGCCCTGTCCCCAGGAAAGTACCTGCCGCAATGGCAGATCCGGCGAAAAAAAGCGGTCTATGGCGTGAGAGGATGCGATCTGCTCATCCAATGTGATCCGGACATTGCCTGCAGGCAGGACGAAAGGCGTCCGGTCATACTGGACGATGACCTTCGGCTGCAGGATCCGAAGCGCCATATCTGTCAGCATTCGCTGCAGCAGGGGACTGTACTCCGGCTTCGGAAAGGGAACTCGTCCGGACAGCAGGGCCTCTGCCAGGGCACGGTCTACTGTGACGGCATCCTTGTGTGTCATGCCCCGGACCTTGGCCTTGCGTTCCAGGCTGATTCTGGCGTCGGAGACGTTGTAGATGCGAAGCCGATATTTGGCACGGGGATCCGTGCTGTTTTCATTTTCCTGCAGACAACCGTCCTCCGGGTCGTCGAAATAGACGCTGCGGATCCCATACCGCCCGTCCGGTCCGGCGTGGGAGTCCGGCCGGAGCAGGGTCTTCAAGCGTGCGCGCAAAACGGTCAACTGCTCGGGCGTGCAACGGTATTTATATTCGTGACGAAAGCTTGCGGACACCTTGTCACCTCCGTTCAGGGAAGCCGTTCAAACACGGCAATAAGATCTGTATCGCCTGTCGGCGTCTGCGTGAGCGTTGCATCCGTGCCCGCAGCGCGGCCTTCCCAACGGACGAAGCGCCAGCCGTCAGAGGGCTCTGCGGTGAGGGTCAGGGGGATGCCGGTGATCCAACTGCCCTCCCAACTGTCGCCGGAGAAGGCAGGCAGAAAACCGTTGACGCGAACGCTCCCGCCTGCGCTGTCAGAAGTGCGCAGCTTCAGCGTGCATTCAGCGCCCTCCAACTCGAGCTCCCGAAGCAGGATCCCAGGTGCATATTCCAGCCGCTTGGTCAGAAAACGGATCCAGAAGGGGTCGCCGGTGATGTCGTAGTGCTCCAGAACGGTTTGGGCTCTTGCAGGGGTAAGTGTGAAATTCATGAGTTCCAGCCAAGCCTGGGCGAACAGAAGCCGGAACTCCGGATTATGCATCAGATCCCGAAACACGGGCATTTCCAGAAAAGGCTCGTTGGTATAGGGCGCAGGATAGGTAAAAATATCATAGCTTGATCTGGATTTGTCCTTGTAGCTGTCCAGACACCAACAGCAGGCGTCCATATCGTAAAGCAGCCAGCGCCAGCGCCCGTCCAGAACGCCCTCTCCGGTTCCGCTCCGGGAGCGCCACATCTTGTAATTCTTATAAATACTCCAGTCCGTGTTGTTACAGTACAGATTGACGGCGACATACTGTGCATAGTTTTTTACATCCATCTGTGCGCAGATGGAGGCATAAACTGCCGGGTCCGCGCAGTCGTGCTCGGAGATATAGTCCATGAACGCCCGGTAATCCTCATAGTCGGCCTTTTTTCCCTTCCCCAGCGTATCGTTCTGGATCATCACAAGGTCGTCCGGATCCAGTCCGTAATGATTGGCAAAATATTGCCTGTCATAGCGTTCACGCAGATAGGTTGTGGTGTAGAATTCCCCGTTGCAGAAGATGACCGAATGGACGGCGTCCAAGCCGCCCAGGTCGAGTCCCTCGCACAACTGCTGGGCAACGAGGTCCGTCGTGTCCACCCGCATGAAAAAGGTGTGGCTCAGATTGTCTCCAAAGAGCGGCACGGAGAAGACATTGCTTCCGTGATAGATGTTTCGCGCGATCAGTCGAAAGCGCTTGAAGGCTCTGGCGCGGGAACTGTCGCCCTGGAGCCGCAGGCCGCAGGGCTCGTCCATCAGAAGCTGAAAATCCGGATCCCAGAGGAAAGCCTCGGCATCCACTTCCAGCAGACGGCCGTTGCGATAGAAGAAGGGAAAGGGCGAGTTTCCCACGCCGCCGTTTTCCAACCAACGATCATAATCCAGCCCCGTGACGGCGATGCCGTAGTTTCCAAAGAGGTCATCCGGCGCGGCCACGATGTTGAGGATCCTGGTGTTTCGGTACTTTTCAAAGCGTTCCTTTCCCACGAAGTAGACGGCGGTAACAGTCTCACTCCTGGCCCCGCTTCCGTCAAAGGACGCGGCGCGGATTACCGTCCCCTTGTCCACTGGCTCAGTCACAACGCCAGAGCGGTCAAAGGTCGTGGTAGGATGATTCAAAAATTGGTTGGGCTGATCAGAGATATCCGTCAGCGTCATCGGCTCCGTATAGAGCAGGCTTTCTTCTGTGGGGACAGAGCCGTCCAGCGTATAGCGGACGGTGCAGCCCTCCGGCACGGTGATCGTCAGCGTCTGGGGATCGTCATAGAAGCCGGAGGCGAGACTGAAAACCGGCGCATTCAGCGTGGGGGGCGTGAAGCGCCTGGCGCCGTCGTTGGCACGGCCCGGCGTACCCTCGGCATAGATCCATTCATCTCCCAGGCGGGACAAGGAAATATTTTTGTACCGTTCTGGCGCGGTCACATGGTCCAAAAGTACCCCGTGGGGAGAGCTAAACCAGACTGTTTCCCCGGGTTGAAGCGAGAAATTCAGGTGGATGGAACCGTCTGTCAACTGCCCGGACTTGCCTGCTCCGTCTGCCCAGAGAACGACACAGGCTCCCGGGTCCAGAGTCAGCGCGGGCAGGCAAAAGCGGGTACGCTTTTTGGCGTTGTCAGAGAGATAATAATTCCTGAGATCTACAGGCTCGCTGCCGTTGTTAACCAGCTCGATATAGGCACTGTGCTCCTCGGTGACAGGATCGACAAGGAGGGAGAAGTTGCAGCAGCAAATCTCATTCAGGCGGACAGGGGAGAGGGCCGGGGCTCCGGCCAGCATGACGCAGCCGAAACACAAAACGGTCCCGCAGCCCAGAATGCTCCAAGCGAGCAGGCGGTGCAGGCGGCTGTTTTGCGTCAGACGGAAATACCGGCTCGGCCCGCCAGCCCGGAGGAAAGCAGCCAGCAAGCCGATCACCGCGCAGAGCAAAAGCAACATGCCGCAGCCGATGAGCTTGGAAAGCCGATCCGGGAAAAAACGGTTCCAGACGGCGTGCAGATTCCAGCTTTGAGTCCAGACGCAGAGCCCGGCGACAAAGATTCCTGCCGCCAGCGGTGTCAGGAGCAGCCACGCGGCAAGGAAATTACGGCGTCTGCCCGGAAGCTGAGAAAGAAGCGCGGCAATGCAGCCGCCAAGCAGCGCTGTTCCAAGCAGCGCAATCGAAAAGAGCAAGCGATCGCCTCCTTGCTGTTTTGACCAAAGACGGAGGGACGCTTGCCCTACCGATCCAACCAGCGACACGCGTTCAGCGCGGCCGCTGCGCCGTCGGCGACGGCGGTGGCTACCTGGCGGTAGGCCTTGGTGCGGCAGTCTCCGGCGGCGAAGATCCCGGCGGTCGGGGTCGTACAGCTTTCGTCGGCCTTGATGTAACCCGCTTCGTTCAGCGGGGCCAGGGCCGCGAAGGCCTGATTTTCGGGCTCCGTGCCGATGGCAAGGAAGGCCCCGTCCACGGACAGACCGGTTTCCGCGCCGGTTTCGCTGTTTTGCAGGCGCAGGCCGTTGAGCTGGGCCTCGCCCTCGTAGCCGACGCAGAGCGTCGAATACAGGATCTCCACGTTGGGCCGGGCCAGCACCAGGTCGATCATCTTCTGTTCGCCGGTCAGGAAGGCCAGGTTCTGTACCACCGTGACCTTCTTGCAGGTCTCAGCCAGCAGCAATATCTCCTGCAAGGCCGTGTTGCCGCCGCCGATCACGGCGACGTGGGCGTCCTGATAGAACGCGCCGTCGCAAACCGCGCAGAAGGACAGACCGTTGCCGATCATCTCCTCCTCCCGGGGCAGTCCCAGGCGGCGGTGCCGCGCCCCGGCGGCGATGATCACGGCCCGGGCTTCGTAGCGGCCCGATTCGCCGATCACGGTTTTGACGGCGCCGTCTTCTATGCCGAGCACGGTGTCCATGTCCACGTCGGCGCCGAGCGCCATGGCCTGCTCCAGCATCCGCTGGGCCAGCTCGTTGCCCGAGATCGTCTCAAAGCCGGGATAATTTTCCAGCTTGGGGGAGAAGGTGATCTGCCCGCCAAACGTGTCTTTTTCCAGCACCAGCACGGACTTCCCGGCCCGTCTGGCATAAATGGCCGCCGTCAGCCCCGCAGGACCGGCGCCGATGATCAGAACGTCGTAACGATTTCCCATGGTGATTACCTCTCTGTTGTTGAAATGAAGTATCGCCTTGCGGCGATATGAAGTATGCCTGACGGCATATGAAGTATCTCTTTCAGAGATATGAAGTATGCGCGACGCGCATATTATGGTATCGTTTTATTCTGCGAATAAAACGATGAAAAGAATTGTTTTTCAACCGAAAAGCTTTCCCAATGTGAAAAATATGGCGCAGCCATACTTCATGTGCGGAGCACACTTCATATGCGAAGCATGCTTCATATTTGCGCAAGCAAATACTTCATGGGCTAAGCGCACGGAGTGCGCTTAGCCCCAAAGGGCTGACAGCATCGGAATGACCTGCTTCTTGCGGCTCATGACGCCCGGAAGGAAGAAAGTGCTGCCCTGAGGCTCCACGCCAAAGGCCT
Source organism: uncultured Clostridia bacterium (assembly GCA_946411475.1). Lineage (GTDB taxonomy): Bacteria > Bacillota > Clostridia > Oscillospirales > Oscillospiraceae > JAFRPC01. Next base: position 9,394 of record CAMKED010000028.1, read on the forward strand.
GCGCGACGTCGTCCGCGTCGCCGAGGAAGATGATCTGCGTGCCTTCCAGCAGCACGTCGGTGAGCATCAGGATCATGATGTCGTAGCCGCGTTCCTTCTTTGCAAGCTCCATCTCTGCCAGGAACTCGTCCTTCCGGTCCAGCATGGACACGGAATCCACGCAGGTGATCTGGCTCACGCCGAGATAGTGCCCCGCAATGTGGAAGTCCTTGTAGTCTGCAAACATCAGCTCGCGGGCGGACTTGTCCGCGCCGAGGGAGGCGGTGAAAATGAACTGCCCCAGCTCTTCCAGGTCGATCCCGCCGATCCGGGCCAGCCGTTCGGCAATGGTCCGGTCGCGCGGCGTGGCGGTGGGGGATTTGAAGATGACCGTGTCGGAGAGGATGGCCGCGCACATCAAAGCCGCCATTTTCTTCGAGGGCATGAGGCCCTTTTCCTGATACATCTCGGCCACGATGGTCGTCGAGCTGCCCACGATCTCGTTGCGGAAGAAGATCGGGTTGGCGGACTGTATGTCGGCCAGCCGGTGATGGTCAATGATGCCCAGCAGCTCCACCTGGTCCAGACCGGGGACGGACTGGGCCGCCTCGTTGTGGTCCACCAGGACCACCTTCTTGCGCCTGGGCTTGATCAAATGGTAGCGCGACAGGGTCCCGACGACCTTCCCGTCTGCGTCCAGGATCGGGTAGCAGCGGTAGCGGCTCTTGGAAACGACCTCGCGCACGTCGTCGAGGTAGTCCGTCAGCCGGAAGGTGACGAGGTTGGAGGACTGGCAGATCCGTGCGATCGGAATGGCCTGAAAGATCAGACGCGCGGCCCGGTAGGCGGAGAAGGGCGTGGAGATGATGCAGGTTCTGGTTTCCAGCTCCCGCAGCTCCGGGCTCAGCTCCGCCTCGCAGAGGATCAGACAGTGGACGTTGGATTCCAGTGCCCAGCGGATCACCTCGGGCTGGTCGCCGCAGACGGCAATGTAGTTCTCATGATCGAACAGCCGCAGATCGGAGCCGCGCGGCAGGCCGAAAACCACCTCGCCGGAGACGGTGTCCACGCAGGCGCCCGCATCGTTGAGCACCCGGCCCTCCAACACGGAGAGCAGATTGAACAGCGGCACGTCCCGGACCATCGGGTCCTCAATGGTCCGGATGTCGTATCCGGCCACGTCGCCCGAGGAGAGCATCCCGAACAGGGTCCCGTCCTCGTTGGTGACGGGGATGGCCGTGATGCTGGCGTTGTTGCGGAGCAGATCCCAGCCGCGGGCCACCGTCAGCGCGGCGCTCAGGGCCGGGGGCGTGTCGTAATCCAGATCGCAGACCTGCGTCCGCATGTCCTTGATCAGAAGCGGCGGTTCAAAGCCGAAACGTTCGAGAATGCGCTTGGATTCGTCGTTCAGGTGGCCCAGCCGGGCGGCGGTGTAGCCGCGTTCACCCAGGGCGTTTTGCAGGGCCGCGTAGGACATGGCCGAGACGATGGAATCCGTGTCGGGATTCCGATGCCCGGTGACAAAAACCTGATCCATAGATACCTCCTTGGTACGGAAGCGAGTCTCTTTTTCCTTGTCTATTATGCCGGATTGTCCGCAATTTGTCAATCTTTTTGCACGCCTGCGCGAATTGAAAGTTGAAAGGTATTGATTCAGTCGCACCTGCTCCGTAGTGGCCGCGCACCTGCGCGGCCATGGCGCGGATTGCTATTTCGGGGCTTTATGGCCGTGCAGGTGCGCGGCCACTACGACCCTACTGAACAGATACGTTGAAAGTTGAAAATTGAAAATGTCGGAGTTTTGCAGATTGCCATCTGCAAAACAAAAATGGAATTGTCACCTGTCAATTGTCACCTGTCAATTGTCGATACTTCCGCCTCGTCGCCTCTCCGCCCCGCAAATGCCGTTCGGCCTTGTTGCGCTCCAGCACCGTCCGGACCCGGAGCCAGAGCGGGCGGTCCAGCGCTTCCAGCCGCTGCGTCAGGTCCTTGTGGACCGTGGATTTGGACACGCCGAAGCGTTCCGCCGCCGCGCGCACGGTGGCCCCGGTCTCCAATACGAATTCCGCCAGTTCTCTGGCCCGCTTGTCGATGGTATCTGTCATATCCGCACCTCCCAAGCATGGTTCAAAACAGCTTATGCGGCGCAGTGCGGGAAGATAACGAATTGACAAGTAAGAGGGAAGAAGTAAGAGGGAAGAGGTAACGCTTGCAGGGGGGAGAATTCAATTTTCAACGCTCAATTCTCACTTGACATATACCCTGCCGGGGTATATAATGGCAATCAGAATAAGAACGATACAAGGGGGCCATCCTATGAACGAACAAAGCTGCTGCCGCAAGAAGGCCGTTCCGCGGGACGAGGCGACGCGCAAAAGTCTGATCCACCGCCTGAACCGCATCGAGGGCCAGATCCGCGGTGTCCGCGGCATGGTCGAGAACGAGATCTACTGCAACGAAATTCTGATCCAATGCGCGGCCGTGAGCGCGGCTCTGAACGCTTTCCAGCGGGAGCTGCTGGCCGACCATATCCGAAGCTGCGTTGCCGACGAGCTCCGCGCCGGGAACGATTCGGTTGTGGACGAGCTGACCGCAACGATACAGAAAATGATGCGATGAAAAGCCTTCCCCTTGAGGGGAAGGTGCCCCAGTGCGCACACTGGGGCGGATGAGGTGGAGTTTCGATAAGCACTCGCCACCGACGAACCGCACGGAGCAACCACAGCTCACCTGGCACGGCTTCACCGTGCCACCTTCTCCTCAAGGGGAAGGCAAGGAATGCGCCGACAATCTCCACGCCGGCAAGGACGAGCTGGCGCCAACGATAAAAAGCGAATGAGGTATTTTTATGGAACAATATCACGTCACGGGCATGAGTTGTGCCGCCTGCTCGGCCCGGGTGGAAAAGGCGGTCAAGGCCGTCCCCGGCGTGGAATCCTGCGCCGTGAGCCTGCTGACCAACTCCATGGGCGTGGAGGGCACAGCCGATCCCGCTGCCGTCATTGCCGCAGTCACCGCGGCGGGCTACGGGGCCTCACAGAAGAACGGCGCAGGGGAGGGCTCCGCCCCGTCCCAGGCCGCCGAGGCCCTGGCGGATCATGAGACGCCCAAGCTGAAAAAGCGGCTGCTCTGGTCGCTGGGCTTCCTGCTGGTGCTGATGTATTTCTCGATGGGGCACATGATGTGGGGCTTCCCCCTGCCAAAATGGTTCGAGGGCAATCACGTCGCCATGGGTCTGGTCCAGCTTCTGCTGGCCGCCGTCGTCATGGTCGTCAACCAGCGCTTTTTCGTCTCCGGCTTCCGGGCGCTGGCCCACCGTGCCCCGAATATGGATAGCCTTGTCGCCCTCGGCTCCGCGGCCTCCTTCGTCTGGTCGGTCTACGCGCTGTTTCTGATGACCCGGGCCCAGACGGACGCAGACGCCGCTGCGGTCATGGGCTATATGGAGGAGTTCTATTTTGAATCCGCCGCGATGATCCTGACCCTGATCACCGTCGGCAAGATGCTCGAGGCCAAGTCCAAGGGCCGGACCACGGACGCGCTGAAGGGCCTGATGAAGCTTGCGCCGCAGACTGCGACGGTCGTCCGCGACGGCGCGGAGCGCACGATCCCCGTGGCCCAGGTCCAGAAGGACGAGATCTTTATCGTGCGGCCGGGCGAGGCCGTCCCGGTGGACGGCGTGGTGCTCGAGGGCAGCTCGGCCGTCAACGAATCCGCCCTGACCGGCGAATCCATTCCCGTGGATAAGGCCGTGGGCGACAGTCTCTCCGCCGCCACCGTGAATCAGTCCGGCTGGCTGAAAGCCCGGGCGACCCGCGTCGGCGAGGATACGACCCTGAATCAGATCATCAAAATGGTCTCCGACGCGGCGGCCACCAAGGCTCCCATCGCCAAGACGGCGGATAAGGTCTCCGGGATCTTCGTCCCGGCCGTGATCACGATTGCCGTGCTCGTCACGGCGATCTGGCTGCTGGTCGGCCGGGAATTCTCCTACGCGCTGGCGCGGGGCATCTCGGTGCTGGTGATCTCCTGCCCCTGCGCGCTGGGTCTGGCCACGCCTGTGGCGATCATGGTCGGCAGCGGCGTCGGAGCGAAGAACGGCATCCTCTTCAAAACCGCCGTCTCCCTCGAACAGACCGGCAAGGCAAAGCTCGTCGCCCTGGATAAGACCGGCACCGTCACCACCGGCCAGCCTGCCGTGACGGACGTCCTTCCCGCCGACGGCGTGACGGAGCGCGAGCTCCTCGCCGCCGCCCTGGCCCTCGAGCAGCGCAGCGAGCACCCGCTGGCGCGCGCGGTTGTGGCGTACGCGGGGGGCTCAGGCAACAGGCAACAGGCAACAGGCAATCGGGGACGCGAGGACGCACCCGTAGGGGCGCACAGTGTGCGCCCGCCCGAGCCTGTAGGGGCGGCCATTGGCCGCCCGCAGCCCGCAGAGGGCTCCCCCGTCTGTCATTCTGAGCAAAGCGAAGAATCCGTTCCCCCCGCGGCGGGGCGGAAAGAGAGCACAGCTCCTTCGACGCCGCGTTGCTCTGCTCAGGACGACAGGGACGAAAGCTTTCCTGCTGACGGTGTGACGGAGTCTGAGCCCGTAGGGGCGGCCATTGGCCGCCCGCAGAGCGCAGAGGGCTCCCCCGTCTGTCATTCTGAGCAAAGCGAAGAATCCGTTCCCCCCGCGGCGGGGCGGAAAGAGAGCACGGCACCTTCGACGCCGCGTTGCTCCGACCGTAACGCAGACGTAATTGGAGGCGCCTGTGCGCCCACAGTGCTGGTATTCCCGGAGCTTACTGCCTTCCGCGCCTTGCCCGGCAACGGCCTGGAAGCCGTCCTGGACGGAAAGCCCCTGATCGGCGGCTCGCTGAAATTCGTCACCGAGCGCCTGCAAAGCCTTCCCCTCAAGGGGAAGACTGCCGAGGGAGCGCCCGTAGGGGCGGTCATTGGCCGCCCGCAAACCGCAGAGGCTTCCCGTGGCGCACCGGTGTGCGCCGCTGCCGAGGGTAGCCCTATTCTCCAACGTGCCGAAGCCCTCGCCTCGCAGGGCAAGACGCCGCTGCTTTTTGCGCACGGCTCCCGTCTGCTCGGTGTGATCGCCGTGGCAGATCCCATCAAGCCCGAAGCGCACGACGCGATTCTGGATTTACAGAACATGGGGATTAAAGTAATTATGTTAACGGGAGACAACGAGCGCACCGCAAACGCCATCGCGGCGCAAGCCGGGGTGGATGAGGTCGTGGCCGGGGTCCTGCCGGACGGCAAGGAGGCTGTGATCCGCGATTTGCAGAGCCGCGGCCCCGTGCTGATGGTGGGCGACGGCATCAACGACGCTCCGGCCCTGACGCGGGCGGACGTCGGGATCGCGATCGGCGCGGGCACGGACGTGGCGATCGACGCGGCGGACGTGGTGCTGATGAAGAGCAAGCTCTCCGACGTGCCCGCCGCGATCCGGCTGAGCCGGGCCACCCTGCGGAATATCCACGAAAACCTGTTCTGGGCGTTTATCTATAACACGATCGGCATTCCGCTGGCTGCCGGGGCCTTTATCAAGGCCTTTGGCTGGACCCTGAACCCGATGTTCGGCGCGGCGGCCATGAGCCTGTCCAGCTTCTGCGTGGTCACGAACGCCCTGCGGCTGAATTGGGTGAAATTAGGCAACAGGGGTCGCAAGGACGCGCCCGTAGGGGCGGCCATCGGCCGCCCGCAGCCCGCAGAGGGCGCCGAAGTTGTAATCAAGGTCAAGGGTATGATGTGCCACAACTGCGAGCGGCACGTGAAAGAGGCGCTGGAGGCGCTTTCCGGCGTCGAATCCGCCGAGGCGGATTTCCAGACGGGCTTTGTCAAAATCTGCGGAAACGCCGCGGAAGCCGACGTGAAGGCAGCCGTGCAGGCAGCGGGATACAAGTACCGCGGAAAAAACTGATAAACTACGTTTGCCGCACTTGCGAAACGGGCAAAACTATGATATAATATATTGAAATCTGTATATGTTCAGTCGGGCCGTAGTGGCCGCGCATCTGCGCGGCCATAAAGCCCCGAGAAAGTGATTCGCGCCATGGCCGCGCAGATGCGCGGCCACTACGGAGCAGAAGAGCCTGAATAAACCGGGAGATTTGTGAAATGTCCGCATTGAACAACTGGTTTCAGGGCATTGACCTGAGCCGCATCATTGAATGGCTGATGTTTGCCGCGGCGGCGCTGCTGTCGATCTCGGTGCATGAGAGCAGCCACGCCCTGTCCGCCCTGTGGCTGGGCGACGACACGGCCAAGCGCATGGGCCGCATCAGCCTCAACCCCCTGCGCCATCTGGACCCGCTGGGCTTTTTGATGATGGTGGTGGCCCATTTCGGCTGGGCAAAGCCCGTGCCGATCAATCCCTATCGCATGACGAAGATCAAAAGTCCAAAGACCGGCATGGCGCTCACCGCGCTGGCGGGGCCGCTCTCCAATCTGATCCTGGCCCTGCTTTTCGGCCTGCTCTATTACGTTTCCATCTATGCGGGCGGCATGAAGCTGTGGATGATGTTGGAGGGGTATTCCGATCCCTCCGGCTGGCTCTACTGGCTGAATATGTTTTTGGAACGCTGCCTGATCCTCAACGTCGGCCTTGCGGTGTTCAACCTGATCCCGATCTCGCCGCTGGACGGTTCCAAGATCCTGGCCATCGTCCTGCCGGAGAAGCAATACGCGCAGCTCATGCGCTATGAACGCTACGGCATGCTTGTTCTGATCGCCCTGCTCTACCTCGGCGTGCTGGACGGCCCGCTGAGCTTCCTGATGAAGGGCCTCCTGAATGGCATCCAGGCGATCACCGTGCCGCTGGCGAAGCTGCTCACGGGGAATTGACAAACAATTTGTAGCGCCGGCAATCTGCCGGCCAATAAAGAAGATAAAACAATGACAGACGAACCGAAATACCATCTCACAGGCGTGGTCAAGGCCCGGGACGACGCCGTCGAGGATTTCGACGGCCCCCTGGACGTGATCCTGCTCCTGCTGAGCAAGAACAAAATCGAAATCGAGGACATCTCCATCACGGCCATTTTGGAGCAATATCTGGCCTATCTGGACGAGATGAAGCGCATGGACATGGAGATCGCCAGCGAGTTTATCGCGATGGCCTCCCACCTGATGCTGATCAAGACCAAGATGCTCCTGTCCGCTGCCGAGCAGGCGGAGGCGCAGTCGGAGATGGAGCTTCTGATCCAATCCCTGCAGGAGCGTCAGCGGATCGACGCCATCGACAAGATCCGCACGGCGGCCGCCTTTTTGGAGGCGCGCAACGAGCTGGGCCTGGGCCTGTTCACCAAGGAGCCCGAGCCCTTTGAACGCGACCGGACTTACCGCTACCGCCACGCCCCGTCGGACCTGCTCCGGGCCTTCGAGACCCTTTCGGAGCGGAGCAAAAAGCTCCTGCCGCCGCCCAGAGCCAGCTTTGAGGGCATCGTGGGCCGCGAGCCCTACCCGGTCGGCAAAAAGACCGCCGAGCTGCTGAAAAAGCTGCTGCTCCGCGGCGTCAGTCGCCTGCGCCGCCTGTTCCGGGACTGCCGGAGCCGGTCGGAGATCGTGGCGACCTTCCTGGCCGTGCTGGAGCTGTGCAGAAACAATGCCGTGGAGTTGGACGGCGAGGGCGGAGAGACCGCGATTCGTCTGATCAAAGTCCCGGAAAAGGAGGAAGCGAATGGATCGTAAAGAGCTGCAGCGCATCTGCGAGGCGATTCTCTTTGCCTCGGGCGAGCCGGTGGAGACGGAGCGGCTGAGCTTTGTCACCGAGACCGACCCGGACGAGGTCCGCGAGGCCCTGCGGGAGCTGGCGGACGTCTACGCCTTTGAGCGCCGGGGCATTCGCATCCTCCGTCTGGAGGATAGCTGGCAGATGTGCTCCCAGAACGACCTGGCCCCCTGGGTCACCAAGGCCCTGGAGACCCGCAAGCCCCCCAAGCTCTCGGCCTCCCAGCTTGAGACGCTGACGATCATCGCCTACTATCAGCCCACCACGAAGGCCTTCGTGGAGAAGCTGCGCGGGGTGGACAGCGCCTATTCCGTGGCCGCCCTGCTGAATAAAAAACTGATCGAGGAGAACGGTCGTCTGGACGCGCCGGGCCGTCCCATCCTCTACCGCACCACCGCGGACTTCCTGCGCACCTTCGGCCTGGAATCCCTGGAGGATCTGCCCGAAATGGAGAAGGTGCAGTTCAGCACCGCCGCCGAAGTCGAGGATCCCGCCGCCGCAGGGGCGGCCGATGGCCGCCCGCAAGACGCACAGGCGCCCCAGACTGAAATGGAGGGCGTCCTGTCATGAAGGTCCTGCTGATCATCGCCGCCGTATTCTTCCTGATCGGCTGCATTCCGGTCAGCGTCCTGTTCCGCTATCACGAGCAGATCGAGCTGCGGCTGTCGATCCTCTTTATCAAGATCGGCATATTGCCGAAGAAGCAGCTTCCCCGCGCAAAGCGCGAAAAGAAAGCAGCAAAGAAGGCCGCCAAGGCAGCCAATAAGGCCGAGGCCAAGGCGAAAAAGAAGAAGGACGCGCAGGCGCACGCGCTGCTTGCAAAGCCGAAGCCCGCCGAACCCAAGCCCAAGCAGCCGCTGACGGACAAGCTTGCCGCGCTGATCCCCTGGGCCAAGCTTGGCGCGAATTTCGTCGGCGAGTTCTTCCACCGCAAGCTCTGCGTCACGCGGCTGCGCATTCGCGCCGTGCTGGCGGGCGGCGACCCGGCCAAGACGGGGCAGACCGTCGGCAAGGCCTGGGAGTGCATCGGCGTGGCTGTCCCGATTTTGGAGCGGGCCTTCCGCATCAAGGAACGGAAAATCGCGGTCTATCCCGATTTCACCGCGCAGAAGACCGACGTGGAGGCAGAGCTGGCTGTCCGGCTCCGCGTCGGCGGGGTCGTTCTGCTGGGCCTGAAATACGCCTGGCGCGCCCTGCGCCTCTACCTGCGGCAGAAGAAAGAAAAGAAAGCCAAAGCTGCGGAGCGGAAAATGCAAAATGCAGAATGCAAGGTGCAAAATGAGGCGTGAGGCAACAGGCAATAGGCAGCAGGCAATAGGAGAAGCGAGGACGCGACCGTAGGGGCGGTCATACTTCGTGACGCTTCGCGTTCGACCGCCCGCAAGACGCACCGGCTGACGGAATGCAGAATGCAAAGTGCAATATGCAAAATAATACTCAATACGCAACGCTCAATCCTCAATTCAATCGGCGTGGGACGCGGATTCTTCGCGTTGCTCAGAATGACAAATGGGGAAACCGTGCGCGGCGGCGCCCTGCCGTCTGCGAACCCGTCCGCCGGATGCTGAACCCTGAACTCTATGGAAGCAATTCCATACAACAGCCACCCCTCCACCGCCTTGAGGCGGTCCCCCTCCCCTGCAAGCAGTGGAGGTCATACTCTGAACTCTGAACCCTGAACCCTGAACTCTGAACCCTATGGAAGCAATTCCATACAACAGCCACCCCTCCACCGCCTTGAGGCGGTCCCCCTCCCCTGCAAGCAGTGGAGGTCATACTCTGAACTCTGAACCCTGAAC
>CAMKED010000029.1 GCA_946411475.1 uncultured Clostridia bacterium
CGCCGAAGCCGGGGGCGGTGTGGACGCAGCCCGTGCCGGAGTCCATGGTGACGTAGTCGGCGTTGACCAGCAGAGAGGTCTTGGGCAGGAAGGGATGCTGAGCCAGCATATACTCAAAGAAGGAGCCGGGGTGCGTCTCGAGGGTCTCCCAGCTATCAAAGCCGCCGATCTTCATGACTTTCTCGGCAAGCGCCTCGGCCAGGACGTACATCTCACCGTTGGGAGCCTTGACGATAACGTAGTTCTCGCGGGGATGAAGGGCAATGCCCATGTTGCCGGGCAGGGTCCAGATCGTGGTGGTCCAGATCACGAAGTAGAGCTTGTTCCGATCCAAATGGCTCAGCTTGCCCTGGTCGTCGTGCATCGGGAACTTGACGTAGACGGTGGTACAGGGGTCGTCCTGGTACTCGATCTCGGCCTCAGCCAGGGCGGTTTCGTCCTTGGGGCACCAGTTGACGGGCTTGAGGCCCTTGTAGATATAGCCCTTGCGGAACATCTCGCCGAAGACCTTGACCTCCTCGGCCTCGAAGGCCTTGTCCATCGTGCAGTAGGGATGCTCCCAGTCGGCCACGATGCCGAGGCGCTGGAAGCCCTTGCGCTGCCGGTCCACGTATTCCAGCGCGAAGTCGCGACAGGCGGAACGGAAGTCGGGCACGGACATGGCCTTGCGGTTGAGCTTGTTCTTCTTGATGATGGCGGATTCAATGGGCATGCCGTGGTTGTCCCAGCCGGGCACGTAGGGCGTGTCGAAGCCGCGCATGGCCCGGGAGCGGATGATGAAGTCCTTGAGGGTCTTGTTCAGCGCGTGACCCATGTGGATGTCGCCGTTGGAGAACGGAGGGCCGTCGTGCAGAATGAACTTGGGCTTGCCGGCGTTCCGCTTGCGCAGCTCGGCGTAGACGTCGAGCTTGTCCCAGCCCTCGAGCATGCCGGGCTCCCGCTGGGGCAGCCCGCCGCGCATGGGAAAGTCGGTCTGCGGGGTGATGATGGTGTTTTTGTAATCCATATTTGTTGCTCCTTATCGGAAGATTTTTTGAAATTGAGAATTGAGAGGGGAGAATTGAGAATGGATGGAGAAAATCAAATTGCCATTTGATTTTCATTTTTGATTTGCTTTTTCTCTGGTTGTTTTGACAATGCTGGCCAATATTCGCCTGATCTCGGCACAATCACGGGAAATCGAATCGAACTTGCGGTCAGATAAATATCCCGTTTCATGCAGCAAGCGAAGCCAATAGTCGGTTTCAACGGCTTCCTTCAACGCAATCGAGTTTTTGGAAAGAAAATCCGCACGGCTTTGCCCCTGCTGAGCCTCCGATACGTTCGCTCCTATGCTGCAGCCGGAGCGCTCCAACTGATTAGAAAGGATATACTCCTTTCGCTGCTCACGAAGAATGCGACACAGCTTAACGATACGAACCGAAAAGGAAAATGAATTTTGCGGCAATCATAATTCTCCATTCTCCCCTCTCAATTCTCAATTGAGGAGGAACGCCTTTGTCTCCCATTAAGAGACAAAGGCGTTCCTCCTCTGTGGTACCACTCTTATTGCCGCAGCTTGGCTGCGGCCACTCGAACATGGTGTAACGCCCATGAAACGCCCTGATCTACTGGAAAACCGTTCGGCAGGGTGCTCGGGGAGGATCCGCAAAACGCCTTCACGCCGCCTTACACCAACCGGTGGCTCTCTGTGCATCCGTTCGCTTTGCACGTTCCCTTCAATGCAATCATATTGAATTGTAAGCTGTCGCGCGTTGCGGGCGGCCGAACTCGAAGAGTCACGAAGTATGACCGCCCCTACAGGGTACGCGGGCGGCCGAACTCGAAGAGTCACGAAGTATGACCGCCCCTACAGGCGCATCCATCGTCTCCTGTTGCCTGTTGCCTAACTACGGCTGATAGTTCTTCCCGAATTTCAGGTTGGCGAACTTCGCGGTCGTGCGCTCGTCGAGGGCGGGCATGACGCGGGTGGACGCCTTGGGATCGGGCTTGGACTCCGGCTTGGGACGGGGAGTCTCACCGGTGATGCTGGCGACGCTCTGCTCAATGCGGGCGGCGATGTCCTCGGGATTCTCCGTTTGGCTGAGGGACAGCTCCTTTTCGGGCTGCGGACGGGGAGGATCCTTTTCGGCCTCATAGTCGTAGGCCTTGCGGACGGGCTTCACCTTATCCAGTGGGAGTTCCAGCTTTTTGAGCGCTTCCAGGGTCTTCTGCTGCTGGGCGATCTGTGCCTCCACGGCGGCCACGAATTCGGCGGTGGCCTCCTTGGCCAAGCGCAGACGCTCGTTCTCCGCGTTTACGCTGGCGTCGGCATCGCGGCTGGCGTTCTGCGCCTCCTGCTTCGCCTTTTCCATGAGCTCTTCGCCCTTGCGCTGGGCTTCGGCAACCATGGCGTCGCACTCTGCCTTGGTTTTCTCCATGGAAGCCTTGACGGCCGCTTCGTTGGCGCGGTAGCTTTCCAGCCGCTCCACCAGCAGGCGCATCTTGCTTTTCAGGACGGCGTTTTCCTTGTAGAGCGTGACATAATCATCCATCAGGGGCTCCAGGAATTCGTCCACGGAATTCATCACGTAGCCGCCGATCTTGGCTTTTTCAAAAGAAACTTCCTGTAAATCTTGCGGTGTCAGCATGGGTTGACGCTTCCTTTCTTTCGTTTTTCAGGCGCTGCGTCGTTTGAAATCAGAAGTAAACGCCGCTGTTTTCGAGCTCTTCCACCAGGTCTCCAATGATCTCCACGTTGAAGGGGGTCAGAATGTAGGTGGAAATTGCAACCTTCTTGATCTTCCCGTCGAGGGCGTAGGCGACGCCGGAGAGGAAGTCCACCAGGCGGCGGGCAACGTCCTTGTTGGTGGATTCAAGATTCAGCACAACTGCTTTCTTGTCCCGCAGATGGTCGGCGATCTCAGAAACCGTGTCAAAGCGGTCAGGCTTGACCAAAACGACCTGCATGGAGGAGTTGTTGTTCAGATTGACCACTCTGGCCGGGCCGGAACGGCGGGCAGTGTTGTTGGTCTGGGGTTCCGGCGCGGAAAATGCGGAACGACGGGGGGCCGGAGCGGGTTCGGGCTCGAGTTCCGGGTCGTCCTCTTCCTCGTCGTAATCATATTCATCCATATCCTCTTCGTTGTAAGGTCTGGTCAGCTTTTTGAGTTCATCCATCAATCCCATGGTGCGGTGTTCCTCCTGTATATGTATATTTGTTTTATTTCTCTGATTGCAGGGGCGGGCGCTTCCCGTCGGCGGACAAGCGACGCCTGCCGCTATGCGGGATAGTGCCTGGCGCCGAAAATCGCGGTGCCGATGCGGATCATGGTGCTGCCTTCGGCGATGGCGTCCTCGAAGTCGTCGCTCATGCCCATTGACAGACATACCATGGATACATTATCGTATTTTTTCCCGTCAATGTCAATAAAAAGATTTCTCATTTTTGCAAAATATTTACAATTATCGCCCTTTTTTTCGGAAACGGGCGGGATTGCCATGAGTCCGCGCAGGAAAACGCCGGGGTACGCTCCCATCTGCCCGGCCAGAGCCAGCGTTTCCGCAGGCGTAAAGCCGCCCTTCTGGGGCTCTTCGCCGATGTTGACCTCCAGCAGGATCTCCTGCCGGACGCCGAGGCGCAGCGCGGTCTTGTTGACGGCCTCCAGCAGCTCCATCCGGTCCACGGACTGGATCAGGTCTACCTGCCCGACCACCTTGTTGACCTTGTTGGTTTGCAGGTGGCCGATGAAGTGGACGGGCTTGCCCTCGTAGGCGCCGAGCGGCTTTTTCTGGACCAGCTCCTGGACCCGATTCTCGCCGCAGCAGTCCACGCCGGCGGCTACGGCTTCCTTGACCCGTTCGGCGTCGTTCATCTTGGTTGCGGCGCAGAGCAGGATCTCAGCCGGGTCCCGTCCGGCGGCCCGGGCGGCGGCGTCCATTCTCTGACGCAAAACGGAGATGTTTTCCGCAATACTCATTTGATCATGACCTTTCCGTTAAAGATTTCTTCGGTCGTGAGGATGATCTCGTCCTCGGGCCAGAGATTGTCTGTGCTGGATTTGTCCAGCTCTACGATGAAGCTGTCGCCGTTGTCGTAGAGGATCGTGATGGGTTTCCACTTGGCCTCCGCGCCTTCCAGTACGTAGACGCCGCTGGTGCTGTTTTCGTCCGCGTAGATGGCGGTTTTCGGCACCCGCAGACCGGAGCGGTCCGCAAAGACCAGATCGGCGGTCTCGGAGCGGGCGGAGACTGCGTCCTGAATGTAGGATTCCGAGGAGAGCACCAAAATGCAGCTTTCTCCCTCCGAGGGGGAGATTCGCTCCACCTTCATGCGCACGGTCTCATAGAAGTCGTAGGCAAAATTGACGTCGATCCGGTCGCCGAGCTTCAATCCGGATACGTTTTGGCTGGGAACCACGGCGGCGTAATACCACTTCTGCGAAGTGACCAGCCTGCCGATGGCGCCGGTTTCCTTGCGGGGAAGACTCTCCAGCTTTTTGATCGAGGAGACGGTGGCCGTTTCCAGGAAAGCGGGCGTGAGCTCGTCCTCATAGCCGTCGGCGATGCCGGAAAAATAGCCGGAGACCGGCGCGGTCACATAGCCGGCCTCAGAGCCTGCCTTCTCGCGAAGCGCATCCAGCTCTTCCTCGGCCTCGGTGATCTTGGTCCAAATGGCTTCCGCGTCCGAGCGATTGATGTAGCGACGGAGCAGGTAGGGCTTCATGGTTTCCGCGGCCTTGTCGGCGGTTTTGAATTCACGCCGGGCGGCGGAGACGGTGACCTGGCTCATCAGCTCCAGAATATCGGAATCCAGCGTGGCGGAGTCCGCGTCCGTGCCGGAGAAGGAATAGGCGTATTTCATTTGGGCGATTTCCTGCTCCAGCGTGTCGATCTGATCCTGGAGGGCCTTGGCTGCCTCGCTGCGGTAGGCGACGGCCAGAACCTGACCTCTTCCGACCTTCTCGCCCTCGCTGCGGGTGGGAACGATGATATCCCCGTCCCCTGCCTTGATGATTCGCTCGGAACGCACCAAGAAGCCGGAGGTGGTAATCCCATCGCCGACTTCATAGCGCACTGCCTTATAGGTCGTGAATCCGTCTCCCGAGAAGCGGGTTACGGAAAAGATCAGATAGCAGGCCACCACGCACAGCAGCGTGACGAGCACCGCTTTCATGAATTTATCCCCTCGCATGGAGCCTCCTTCGCACGCACTCCCGGGGCCGGAGGAACGGCGGGCGCACGATGTGCGCCCTTACGGGCTGAGCTTGACCGGCCTGGCCGGTACGACCGTGGAGATCGCGTGCTTGTAAATCATTTGCTGGCGGCCTTCGGTGACCAGGCAGACCACGAAGCTGTCAAAGCCCGTGATCACGCCCTTCATCTGAAAGCCATTCATCAGAAAGACGGTGACAAGCTGATGTTCCTTGCGCACGTCATTCAGAAAAAGATCCTGAAGATTTTCGATAGCAGACATGGGAATTACCTCGTTTCTATGTAGATTGGATAATCCCATGGTAGCAGGTTTGCCTGGTCGAATGCAGTTGAAAGCGGGCAGCAGGCGGGTGAAAAATGAGATGAAGTATTTGCTGTCGCAAATATGAAGTATGGCTTCGCCATATTTGAAACAGCGGGAACGGCTTACCGTTATGTCCATATTGCCGCAGGCAATACTTCATATTCCGCAAGGAATACTTCATATTGCTTTCAAGCAATACTTCATATCGCGAATGCGATACTTCATTTTTCCAGTGCCCGCATTGCTGCCGCCTGCAGGTCGGCTTCCTCGTCCGCATACAGCCAGTGGATGGCCTCGTTGCGGCGGAACCAGGTGAGCTGCCGTTTGGCGTAATTGCGCGAGGCCTGCTGAATCTGGGCCACAGCGTGGTCCAAACTGTCCTCGCCCCGGAGGGCGGCGGCCAGCTCCTTGTAGCCGATGGCCTGCATGGCGGTGGAGGCGGGATCAATGCCCTTGTCGAGCAGCGCCCGGACCTCGGCTTCGAGCCCGTTTTCCATCATCTGCACCACGCGCCGGTCCACCCGTTCATAGAGCTTCGTCCGGTTGCGGAAGTTCAACCCGAGCCAGAGCGGCGCGTACTTCGGCGGCTTCAGCTTGGATTGGGCGTTGTGGTAGGAGAGCGGCATCCCGGTGATCAGAAAGACCTCCATGGCGCGGATGATGCGCTTGCGGTCCGAGACGTGGAGCTTTTCCGCAGTCTCGGGGTCGGCGTCCATGAGCATATCGTAGAGAAACTGCATGCCCTTTTCCTCAGCGATGTGCTCCACGTATTCGCGCTGCGCGGGCCGGGACGGGGCGGCGAAGGTCTCGCCCTTGACGAGGCTGTCCATATACAAGCCCGTGCCGCCGCAGACGATGGCGGTTTTGCCCCGGCCGTGGATGTCCGCGATGGCCTCGTCGGCCAGCTTCACGTAGCGGCCCACGGAGAAGTCTTCTCCCGGGTCGGCCACGTCGAGCAGCCAGTGCCGCACGCCGTCCATCTC
Organism: uncultured Clostridia bacterium; assembly: GCA_946411475.1. Classification (GTDB taxonomy): domain Bacteria; phylum Bacillota; class Clostridia; order Oscillospirales; family Oscillospiraceae; genus JAFRPC01. Next base: position 6,481 of record CAMKED010000029.1, read on the forward strand.
CGCCGCGTCGGGCTTGGCGGTGCCGATATTCATGCCGCGGTAAATCTGCATGGAGTCGCAGGACACCACCTCGGCGTCCAGTCTTTTTGCCAGCGCCACGGCCAGCCCGGTCTTCCCGGAGGCGGTCGGGCCGCAGATACAGATCAGGTTATTCATTTTCGTACTCCTATTGCCTGTACAGAGTGGTTTGCAAATTGGAAATTGTCTATGAGGCAATAGCTGAATAGGCAATAGTGGACGGGAGATGCGAAAAGTTTGCCGCTTGTCGTACTCCTATTGCCTGATGCCTATTGCCTGGTGCCTAAGTGATTCGTTTGAATTGCTTCTCCATCTGCTTTTTGGTGATGACCGTGCAGATGGGCCTGCCGTGCGGGCAGTATTTCAGGTCGGGATTGGTCAAAACGGTTTCCGCGAGCTTGCGCAGCTCGGCGGGGTCGGTGACGTAGCCGGCTCTGATGGCGGCCTTGCAGGCGATCGTGTGCAGGGCCTCGTCGCGCAGACGCTCGGGGCTGTCCAGCCTGCCGTTTCGCAGGTGCTCGGCAATCTCGGAGAGGGTGGCGGCCGCGTCGGATTCCCGAATATCCGAAGGGATCTGCCGCAGCAGCAGGTCGCCCTGCCCCAGGTCGTCCAGGTCGTAGCCCAGGCTCAGCAGCAGGTCGCGGTGCTCGAGCAAGATTGCGGCTTCCTCCTGATCGAAGGGTGCGCTCAAAGGCTGTAAGAGGGTTTGGCCGAGGATCCTGGTTCCCTGGGCCAGAAGCCGTTCAAAGTTGATCCGCTCATGGGCGGCGTGCTTATCGATCAGGATCAGCTCGTCTCCCTGCTCCACCAAAATGTAGGTGCGGAAGACCTCGCCGATATAACGGAAATCCGGCGCCTTGTCTACGCCAACCAGCGGCAGGGTGGCGGCAATGCCTTCCCCTTGAGGGGAAGGTGCCGAGCATGGCGAGGCGGATGAGGTGGGGGCGTTGTTTGCATGCGCTTGATCGGGAGCGCTTGCTTGCTGCAAGTCCACCTCATCCGGCCCTTCGGGCCGCCTTCCCCTCAAGGGGAAGGCTTGCGGCAGCTCGACGGGGCTGTTCAGGGTTGCGGGATGCACCGCGTCGCGCAGCGCCTTGCCGGCAGGGGGAACGGGGTTCTTTTGCAGGGATTTGGACATCTGCTCGTATTCCCAGCGCGTGAGGGTGTGCACCTGGGGCTTGGCGGCCTTGCGGTATTCCTCCGCGGTCATGGCCTTGAAGAAGCGGTTGTCGGTCGAAGCGGGGCAGGCTCCGTATCTGTCGTCCTGAGCGGAGCAAGGCGGAGTCGAAGGACCCATCCTCTTTTCCAACGCTGCCGCGGGGGGAACGGATTCTTCGCTGCGCTCAGAATGACAGACGGGGGAGGCGGGTACGGGCTGCGGGCGGCCAATGGCCGCCCCTACGGGCTCTGAACTCGGAACCCTGAACTCGGAACCATCCCTGATTCCTGATTCCTGATTCCTGATCCCTGCCTCTGCGTTCTGCATTTGAAACGGCACCTGTCCGGGGGCGCGGTTCAGCGCGCCAAGGACGCCGTAGTGTACGCAGTCGAAGATCTCTTTTTCGTTCAGGAACTTGACCTCGGTTTTGGCCGGATGGACGTTGACGTCCACGGCGGTCAGGGGCATTGTGATATGCAACACGCAGGAGGGGAAGCGCCCGACCATGAGCTGGTTCCGGTAGGCCTCCTCCAGGGCTGCGGTGATGGTCTTGGAGCGGATATAGCGGCGGTTGACAAAGAAAATCTGATTGGCCCGGGTGCCGCGGGTGGCGGTGGGCTTGGAGACGTAGCCGGAAACGCCGAGCTTCTCCCATTTGCTGTCCACCGGGATCATTTCCCCGGCGGCCTGACGGCCCAATACCGCGTAGATGGCTGCCAGCAGGTCCCCGTCGCCGGGGGTCTGGAGCTGCTGCTGGCCGTCTTTGATCAGCCGGAAGGAGAGCTCCGGGTGGGCCAGGGCCTGCTTCTCGACAGCGCTCATAACGGCGGAACCCTCCACGCTGTCGCGCTTCATGAATTTCATGCGGGCGGGCGTGTTGAAAAACAGATCCCGGACGACGATCGTGGTGCCGACCGGGCAGCCCGCCGCCTCGCAGGACAGGAGCTTCCCGCCATCCAGGCTCAGGTGACTGCCCTCGAGGTCTTCTGCGGTGCGGGTCAGCAGGTCCACGCGGCTCACGGCCGCGGTGGCGGCCAGGGCCTCGCCCCGGAAGCCCAGGGTGCCGATGGCCTCCAGGTCCTCCTTGGTCCGCAGCTTGGAGGTAGCGTGCCGCAGGAAGGCGGTCTTGGCGTCCTCACGGCTCATGCCGCAGCCGTCGTCCGTGACCCGCAGCAGGGTCATGCCGCCGTTTTGAAGCTCTACGGTGACGGTTTTGGCGCCGGCGTCGATGGCGTTCTCCACCAGCTCCTTGACCACGGAGGCGGGACGTTCCACGACCTCGCCGGCGGCGATCAGGTTCGCCAAATGGGCGTCAAGCTGGATGATCTTCGGCATGAAAAAGCCTCCTTGTTGGAAAGGTATGATTGCCCTGACGGGCAAGTTATGAGTGAGGCGCAGTCAGATTATAACTTGCGCAGCAAAACCATAACTTCTGCCCTGCGGAATCATAACGTTGCTATCGCATCGCGGCCAGGGCGAGCATGGAAAAGCTGTTCAAGGTTGCGTGCAGGAAGACGGAGCCCCAGATGGAGCCGCTGTGCTCATAGGTCCAGGCAAGGGCAAAGCTGTGGGGCAGATAAACGATCAAGGCCATCAGGGTGACGGAAAGCGGCTGGTCAAACATGGAGCCCAGAACGTGCGCAAGGGAGAAGCTGAGCATCGACGCCGCATAGGCCAGCGTTCGGGATTTGCGGCGCAGACCGCAGAAGACCAAACCCCGGAAGAGAAGCTCTTCGCCGATGGGCGCCAGCAGACAGGCGGCAAGAATGGCCGCCAGGGGCCACTGTGCGAGGATTGCTTCTGCCGCTTCCTGGTTGGCGTTTTGGTACTCCGTTTGCAGCAGCATTTGAAGAATGCCCATCACCCGGGAGATCGCCATCGCACCGGCAAAATAGATCAGGAATCCAAATCCCAGGTCTGCGAATATGGCCCAGCCCCGATTCTGGAGCCGCCGCCATTGGTCAAGCAGATAGTGCCGGAAAAGGAGCCCCAGAAAAACCGCGTTCATCGCGGTGTATACCAGTTCGATTGGCCCCGCCAGTTCCGCCTGGACGTGGGTTCCGGTGACGAAAAACACGACAAGCGCGGCGAGAATCGGTGTGACCAGAAAGAAGGCCGGCAGATAAAGCAGTCCGCCGATGACCTCGCTCTTGCGCAGGGTTCCGAGGTCGCGTTGGGATTGATCCATAGGGGACCTCCTTGAAAATGCAGAATGCAGGATGGTGGATACGTCGCGTTGCGGACGGAAAGGAGCCTACAGAAGCTGTTTCAGCTCGTACAGCAGGTTCAGCGCCTCGATGGGCGTCATGGTCTCCACGGTGGCGGCCTCCACGCGCTTTTTCAGCTCCTCGGCAGCGGGATCGCCCATGGCGGTCTGGCCGAGGGGAAGCTCCATGCCGAGCGGGGCCTGCACCGGGACGATGATCCGGCTCGGGCCCTTTTCCTCGAGCTCTGCCAGAATGTCCCGCGCACGCTTGACCACCTTGGCCGGCATGCCGGCCAGCTTGGCGACCTCGACGCCGTAGCTGCCGTCGGCCACGCCGGGGATGATCTTGCGCAGGAAGACGATGTCGTCCTTGCGCCGCTTGACGCAGACGTTGTAGTTGCGGATCTCCGGGTGGGTCTCGGCCAGGCTGGTCAGCTCGTGGTAGTGGGTGGCAAAGAGAGTCTTGCAGCCCAGGCGCAGCGGGTCGCTGACGTGTTCCAGGACGGCCTGGGCAATCGCCATGCCGTCATAGGTGGCGGTGCCGCGGCCGATCTCGTCCAGGATCAGCAGACTGCGGGGCGTGGCGTTTTTCAGAATGTCGGCCATTTCGGACATCTCCACCAGGAAGGTGGACTGCCCGGCGGCCAGATCGTCCGAGGCCCCGATGCGGGTAAAGATCTTGTCCACGACGCCGATCCGGGCCGCAGAGGCCGGGACGAAGCTGCCCATCTGGGCCATCAGGACGATCAACGCCACCTGGCGCATATAGGTGGACTTACCGGCCATGTTGGGGCCGGTGATGACGGCGACGCGCTCGCGCTTGCCGTCCATGACGGTGTCGTTCGGCACAAAGAGCGAATCGGTCAGCGTCTTTTCCACGACGGGATGCCGCCCTGCCGTGATCTCAATGGAGGCGGAGAGATCCACCTCCGGCATGCAGTAGTTGTTCTGCACCGCGAGCTCGGCCAGACAGGCCAGCACGTCGGCGGCGGCAATGGCGCGGGAGCTCTGCTGAATGCGGGAGGCGTTGGCCGCTAACTGCTCGCGCAGCTTGGTAAAGATTTCGTATTCGAGCGCGTTGACCCGGTCCTTCGCGCCGAGGATCGTGTTTTCCAGCTCTTTCAATTCCTGGGTGATGTAGCGTTCCCCGTTGACCAGGGTCTGCTTGCGGATATAGCTGTCCGGGACCAGCTCTACCTGGCCCTTGGCGACCTCGATGTAGTAGCCGAAGACCCGGTTGTAGCCCACGCGCAGGTTTTTGATGCCGGTCTTTTCCTTTTCCGCGGCTTCAATGCGGGCAAGGGTCCCCTTGCCGCCGGACATGATGTCCCGCAGGCGATCCACCTCCTCGTTGCAGCCGGGACGGATGATCCCGCCCTCGCGCAGGGAGAAGGGGGGCTCGTCGGCAATCGTGCTGTCGATGGCCTGCCGCAGATCGGAAAGGTCGTCCAGCGTTTCCGTGACGACGGCCAGCATGGAGCTGTGAAAGCCCGAAAGCTGGGCCTTCAATGCGGGCAGGCTCGCGCTGCCCTGACTGAGCTGGACCAGATCCCGGGCGTTGGCCGCGCCGGTGACGATCCGGGCCGTGACCCGTTCGAGGTCAGTGACGGATTTGAGGGCCAGCAGCAGCTCCTGCCGGGGCAGGGTGCTGTCCTTGAGCTCCTTGACCGCGTCCAGGCGCTGGCGGATCTCGTTGGGGTTGCGCAGGGGCTTTTCCATCCAGGCCCGGAGCATCCGGGAGCCCATTGCGGTCTTGGTCTTGTCCATGACCCAGAGCAGGCTTCCCTTCTTGTCCTTGCTCCGGAGGGTCTGCGTCAGCTCCAGATTCCGGCGGGCGGTGAGATCCAACTCCAGATAGCGGCCGGAGAGATAGTATTCCACATGGTTGACGTGGCTGAGCTCGCCCTTTTGCAGCTCACGCAGGGTCTGCACCAGGGCGCCGAGGGCCAGCCGGGTGGGCAGGGGCAGAGCGGAGAGATCCTGTCCGGGGAACTGCGCCGCCAGAATTTCTGAGACGGCCTCGTCCTCATAGAGGCTCCGCTTGCCCACGTTGACCGGGCAGCGCAGACGGATCTGCGCGTCCAGGGCAAAGCGCTTGCCCTGGGCCAGGTCCTCGTCCACGATCAGCTCCTTGGGATCGAAGCGGCCCAGCTCGTTAAAAGCCTTGTCGCGGGCGTCGTCCCCGTCGGCCAGTGTGGCGCAGGCCTCGCCGGTGGAAATGTCGATCAGCGCAATGCCGATGCCCTCGGCGGTCTGGCAGAGGGAGGCGTAGTAGTTGTTGCTGCCCTCGTCGAGCATGGAGCTCTCCACCACGGTGGCGGGGGTGATGATGCGGATGATGTCCCGGTCCACCAGCCCCTTGGCCAGCGCCGGATCCTCCATCTGTTCGCAGATGGCCACCTTGTAGCCCTTGCCGACCAGCCGGGCAATGTAGCTCTCGGCGGCGTGAAAGGGCACGCCGCACATGGGCGTCCGATCCTCCTCGGCCTTGCCGCGATCGCGGGTGGTCAGGGTCAGATCGAGCTCCTTGGCCGCCACGCGGGCGTCCTCGTCGAACATCTCATAGAAGTCCCCCAGCCGGAAGAACAGCAGACAGTCCGGGTGCCGGGCGTGGATCTCCTTGTATTGTTTCATCATGGGGGTGAGTTCGGCCATGGTATTACCTCCAATAGAGGATGTAGCGCGGGCAATCTGCCCGCCGGACAGGTGAGAATTGAGAAGTGAGAATTGAGAGGTAACAGCTATGCGGCGCGGGCAATTTGCCCGCCGTTTCCCGTTCACCCCCCGCATTTTGAAAGCGGTTCAGAGAGAAACAACGTCTCCGAGAGAAGAAATCTGAGCCATGACGCCGTCTTTGATCCGATAGGCTTCTCCCCGCAATTCCTCTTTCCCGTCGGCAATCAACAGATAGGTTCCGTCCGGAATGGCGTAAAAGGTCTTGCCCATGCTGTCTGAGCAGGCAATGTCCGCATAAATCCGCAAACCGTCCAATACGTCGTCCCGGTTTTCCTGATAATGGGGAAGCAGATTTGTCTTTGTCAGGCCAAGGCCGGGCAGAAACCTCTGATACGCAGGATCGACCGCTTCGCCTTCTTCTTCCGGCTGCGCGTAAACTTCGTCGGCGCTGTTCATGCTTCCGGCGCTGATCCCTATGATAACGCCATCGCAGTTTGCCAGCAAGGCGCGAAGCGAAATCCTTTGAAAGAATTGATTCTGCGTCGGCACATGACCGCCTGCGAGAATCAAGAGATCCGATTCTCGCACAAGCTGTTCCGCCTGGGTTTCATTTCTGCTGTCCAGGGTATCAAAGCGGTCAAAATGAAAGCCTGCGTGTTCGAGCATTTCCCTTGTTATGGAGGAATATTTGTCCATTTTTTCCCAGCCGTCAGGATCGGAACAAATATGCATAGCGCGGCAGGGATTCGGAATGCGAAGCCGCAGTTCATCCAGAAAACGATTGGCAGGATTTAATTCCCCGGTGTCGGGATCGTCCATGCGGCTCGTCAAAAAGCAGATCATATTTTTCTCCTATTTTTGATTGAGCGGACAAGCAATACCCATAAAGGGCACAGGTGCTTGTCCCTATGGCGGCTTAGAAGCTGAGTACGTTATGGGGGCAGACCCCTCCGCCCCAGTGTGCGCACTGGGGCACCTCCCCTGCAAGCAGGGGAGGTTTTGGCGGGCAGATTGCCCGCACTACGCGGTGACTTCTCCCACCAGCGACCAGGTGGTGGCGTCGGTAATCGTAACAGTGACAAACTTGCCGAGCAGGCGGTCCTCGCCGTCCAGGCGAACGAGACGGCCGCCGTCGGTGCGGGCGGTGAGCTTGTCGCCGTCCCTGCCGTCCACTAAGACGCGGAGCGTCTTGCCGATCAGCGCCTTGTGCTTCTCCTCGGAGATCGCGTTCTGGACAGCCAGAAGCCGGTCAAAGCGGCGGTTTTTCTCTTCCTTGGCGGTGGGGTCGGGCAGCTCCGCCGCCGGAGTGCCGGGGCGGGGGGAATAGATGAAGGTGAACAGGGCTTCGTAGCGCACCTGCTCGATCAGGCTGACGGTGTCCTCAAACTCTTCCTCGGTCTCGCCGGGGAAGCCCACGATCACGTCGGAGGTGAAGACGATCTCCGGCATCAGCTTCCGGCCGTATTCGATCAGCTCCAGATACTGCGCCCGGTCATAGTGGCGGTTCATGGCTTTCAAAATCCGGTCGTTGCCGGACTGGAAGGGCAGGTGGAACTGCTTGGCGATCTTGGGATGGCTCGCCATCGTGTCGAAGAGCTTGTGGCTCGCGTCCCGCGGATGGGAGGTCATGAAGCGGAGAATAAAGTCTCCGTCCAGCTCCGCGATCTGCCCCAGCAGGTCGGCGAAGTTCACGCCCAGACCCAGGTCCTTGCCGTAGGAATTGACGTTCTGGCCCAGGAGGGTGATCTCCTTGTAGCCCTTGGCGATCAGGTCTTTGCACTCGGCCAGAATATCCTCGGGCAGGCGGCTCCGCTCCCGGCCCCGGACGTAGGGGACGATGCAGTAGGAACAGAAGTTGTTGCAGCCGTACATGATGCTGACCCAGGCCTTGATCGTGTTCGTCCGCACGAGCGGCAGACCTTCGGCGATCGCCCCGTCGGAATCCTCCACGGCGTAGGCCTTGCGGTGCCGGATCAGGACCCGGTAGAGATGCTCGGGAAGCTGCCAGAGGTGATGGGGCGAGAAGATCCCGTCCACGTGGGGATAGGACTTCTTCATGCGCTCGGAGATCTCGGGCTTGCCCATCATGCAGCCGCAGACAAAGATCTTCTGCCCCGGGTGGCGGCGCTTGGTGTGCACCAGCGCGCCGACGTTGCCGAAGACCCGCTGGGCCGCGTGCTCCCGGATGGCGCAGGTGTTGATGACGATCAGATCCGCGCCCTCGGCCTGATCGGTCAGCCCGTAGCCGCAGCGCTCCAAAATGCCCCGAATTTGCTCCGAGTCCGCCTCATTCTGCTGGCAGCCGTAGGTCTCCACGTAGGCCACGGGCGTCACGCCCTGGCTCTGCCACCAGCCCTTGATATAGTCGCTGATCTCCTCCTGCCGCCGCAGGTCCTCGGGCGAGATCAGGGGTGTTTTCCGTTCCAAATTCGTTTCCTCCGTCTGTAAATAGGGATGATCTGAAAAACTGCGGTTTAATTCACAGAGATAATGCTTGCGTTTCCTGCGCTGTCTACCAGAAGGCGATAAGCCCCGGTGGACGCAGCTTCGTTTTCTGTGCTGCGCGCAGGCGCGGGGAAAGATACCAGAACGTAGCCGTCGCCCGCTTCGGCCATGATCCAGGACGAACATTCGGCAGGAACGGCGCTTGCTTTCAGGATCAGCGCGTTATGGAGTCCGTAGAATTCATCCGGGGTAAGATCGTGCCTCCCGGAGCTCAAGGATTTACCGGTTTTCAGATCCACCAGTTCGCTGGCTCCGCTTTCCTCCAGAAACAATACCGTTCCGTTTTCGGAGTTGATGAAGCTTTGATGCATGGAACGGGTTTCCTTGGAGCAGGCGAAGGCACCGTCATCCTTGAAAACCACGGTCAAATGCATCGATGAATCAGGGTCAAATTCAAATCCGGTATAAAAAAGCTTACCGGCTGCCACGCAGTATTCATCCGCACGGTCAGAGGAGACCGACTCGATCTTTCCTTCCCTGGTCAGTTTTTTCAGCGCGTCATGAGACGCGGCATCTCTGAAATAGAACAGGCCTTCCCAGATCACGTAATCCCGACAGTCAGAGATCAGGGTTTCCTTTGCTTTGGTTTTGATATGATAGGAGCAAAGCTTGTCGCCGTCAATAAAGAACAAGCTGTCCTCGTATCGGGTAAGGTGGGAAAAAACGCCATCAAGACACTTTTCTGTTTTTCCGGACGTGCTCCGGTGAAACAGACCGCTTTCCTCTTGGCTGCCGGACGCCAGATAATAGCACCCATCCTCTGCGGGAACGGCCACAAGGTCAAAGGAAGCGGGGATGGAAGTGGAAAAGGTTTTTTCAATTTCCGGCGCCGTAATAAGCTCTTTTTCAGATTCCTTGCAGCAGCCTGCAAGAACGCTCAGCAGCGCGGCAATCAGCACAAGAAAGACGAGCAGGGGCTTCTTCATCCTGTTACCTCCGTGATGTGGGAACAATAACCCACAATAATTCAGTATATTGTAGCATCTTCTTGAAGAAAAAGCAAGTTTTTCATAAGAAAAGCGGCCAGCCTTTTTGCAGGCTGGCCGGTGTTTATTCAAAGATCCGTTTCATCTTGTCGAAGAAGGACTTCTTCCTCGGCTGGGATTTTTCCGTGGCGGCGTCAAACTGATGGAGCAGGTCCTTTTGCTCCTTGGTCAGCTTGGTGGGCGTCTCCACGACCACGGTGACGTACTGGTCGCCGCGGTTCTTGTATCCGACGTAGGGAATGCCCTTGCCCTTGAGCCGGAAGGTGGTGCCGGTCTGCGTTCCCTCGGGGACGTTGTAGCGCACCTTGCCGTCCAGGGTCGGGACCTCGATGTCCGCGCCGCAGGCGGCCTGGGCGAAAGAAATCGGCATCTCGCAGTAGACGTCCGAGCCCTCGCGGGTGAAGAGCTCATGCCGCCGGATGCGGACGTTGACCATCAGATCGCCGTTCGGACCGCCGTTCGCGCCGGCGCTGCCCTGTCCGGAGATGCGGAAGGCCTGATCGTTGTCGATGCCGGCGGGGACCTCCACGGTCTGCTTGGTGCTGCGCTTGATCCGGCCCTTGCCCTTGCAGCGGGAACAGGGGTTCTTGATCAGCTTGCCGCGGCCGCCGCAGGTGGGACAGGCGGCGGTGGACTGCATGGTCATGCCCATAAAATTCTGGGTGGTACGTACCTGGCCGGAGCCCCGGCACTGGGGACAGGTCTCGGGCTGGGTGCCCTCGGCGCAGCCGGAGCCGTGACACTGGTCGCAGGTCTCGATCCGGGAGACGTTGACCTCCTTCTTGCAGCCGAAGGCAGCCTCCTCAAAGCTGACCTCCACCTGGACGACCACGTTCTCGCCCCTGGCCGCACGGCTGCCGCCGCTCCGGGTGCGGGTGCCGCCGCCGAAGAAGTCGCCGAAGATGTCGCCCAGGTCGCCGAAGCCGGAAAAGCCGCCGAATCCGCCGAAGGGATTGCCCCCCTGGGACGCGGCGAAGTTGGGATCGACCCCCGCAAAGCCGTACTGATTGTAAAGCTGCCGCTTCTCCTGATTGGACAGGACCTCGTAGGCTTCGTTGATTTCCTTGAATTTGGCCTCTGCGTCGGCCTCATGGTTCACGTCGGGGTGGTATTTGGCGGCCAGCTTGCGGTAAGCCCGTTTGATCTCGTCCGCCGCGGCGTTTTTTTCGACCCCGAGAACCTCGTAATAATCTCTCTTGTTTTCGTTCGCCATATGGGTCACCTCACAGGTGAAATAAGGCAATCGGCATTAGGCATTAGGCAATAGGGGACGGGAGCTGGCAATCTCCCGTCGTTCTCCTATTGCCTATTGCCTATTTCGCTATTGCCTGAAATCAGTCCTTCACTTCCTCAAAGTCCGCGTCGACCACGCCGTCGTTCGGGGCGCCTGCGCCGGGGTTGAAGCCTGCGCCGGCCGCGTTGGGATCGCCCTGGGGCGCAGCCTGCTTGTAGAGCTTCTCGGCCACGGGGTAGAAGGCTTTCTGGGCTTCCTCAATGGCAGCCTTGATTGCGGCCACGTCGCTGCCCTTGTTGACTTCCTTCAGGTGCTCGATGGCAGCTTGAATGGGAGCCTTCTCGCTCTGGCTGACCTTGTCGCCCAGCTCGGTCAGGGACTTCTCCATCTGATAGGCGGTCTGGTCGGCCTCGTTGTGGGCGTCGACCTCTTCCTTGCGGGCCTTGTCCTCGGCGGCGAACTGCTCGGCCTCGCGGACGGCCTTGTCGATGTCCTCCTTGGAGAGGTTGGAGGAGGCGGTGATGGTGATGTTCTGCTCCTTGCCGGTGCCGAGATCCTTGGCGGAGACGTTCACGATGCCGTTGGCGTCGATGTCAAAGCTGACCTCGATCTGGGGGATGCCGCGGGGAGCGGGCGCAATGCCGCTGAGCTGGAAGCGGCCCAGGGTCTTGTTGTAGGCAGCCATCTCGCGCTCGCCCTGGAGCACATGGACCTCAACGGAGGTCTGGCCGTCGGCGGCGGTGGAGAAGATCTGCTTCTTGTTGACGGGGATGGTGGTGTTGCGCTCGATCAGCTTGGTGAACACGCCGCCCATGGTCTCAATGCCGAGGCTCAGCGGGGTGACGTCGAGCAGCAGCAGGTCCTTCACGTCGCCGGTCAGCACGCCGGCCTGAATGGCGGCGCCCATGGCCACGCACTCGTCGGGGTTAATGCCCTTGAAGCCTTCCTTGCCGGTGATCTTCTTGACAGCCTCCTGCACGGCGGGGATTCTGGAAGAGCCGCCGACCAGCAGGACCTTGCTCAGGTCGCTGGGCTGCAGACCGGCGTCGGACAGCGCCTGGCGCACGGGGCCCATCGTGGCCTCGACCAGGTGGGCGGTCAGCTCGTTGAACTTCGCGCGGGTCAGCGTGACGTTCATGTGCTTGGTGCCGTTGGCGTCGGCAGTGATATAGGGCAGATTGATCTCGGTGGACATGACGCCGGAGAGCTCGATCTTGGCTTTCTCGGCGGCTTCCTTCAGGCGCTGCATGGCAACCTTGTCCTTGGACAGGTCGATGCCGTCGCTCTTCTTGAACTCGGAGACCAGATAGTTGATGATGTCG
>CAMKED010000030.1 GCA_946411475.1 uncultured Clostridia bacterium
CACGCAACGGCGCCAAATACCAATGCGTCATTACCACCCTTGACGGCAGCCAGACTGTAACCTCTGAGGCAGCGACGCTGATTGTTGTCGCGTCCTCGAACAGCGTCAAGCTGGAATGGGCATAATCTCACAGCAAGACAAAAGCGAATCAATAATTCACAGTTCGGCGGCAGAGAAATCTGCCGCCGGATTTCTTCTCTTCCGCTGTTTTCAATGGGCGATGGGGTCAGGTATGTCGCTCAACCGCAGGATCGCCTCTTTTCACTCAATAAAATATTCCGCGTATCTGTTTAGTAGTGGACGCGCACCTGCGCGGCCATAAAGCCCCGAAATAGCAATCCGCGGCATGGCCGCGCACCTGCGCGGCCATAAAGCCCCGAAGTAGCAATCCGCGGCATGGCCGCGCACCTGCGCGGCCATAAAACCCCGAAGTAGCAATCCGCGGCATGGCCGCGCAGGTGCGCGGCCACTACGGAGCAGATGCGACTGAATAGATACTATTCCGCAAAAACGGCACGGAATTGGAAGACTCCCTCCAGTTCCATGCCGTGAAATGTTGATCCGTTTCGGTCGATCTGACTGCCGGTTTGCAGACCGGATCAGTCCCTTGCCTTGGGGTATTCGTTGCAGAGCAGGCGGTAAGGCGCTTCGTCTTCCTCTATCGTCGGGAAGCGGCCGACGGGCGGGTTGAAGCGGTTGTCAGCGTTGTCGTCGTTGCACTGGCTGACCTCGCCGAGGAGAACGTCGCCCGTGCCTGCTTCCACGCGGAAATCATGATACAGATACTGCGGAATGTGAATGCTCTCTCCGGGCGTGAGCCGGATCTGTGTGCCGGCCGGGACGGTGAAGACGCGGCCGTCGGTATGGACGGTCACGTCGCGTTCGCAGTCGATCGTCTCGTCCGGTTTGGCGTTGTAGACGCGAATGAGCACGTTGCCGCCGCCGCGATTGATGATGTCTTCGGTTTTGTACCAGTGAAAATGATTCGGACTGTACTGGCCCTCTTTCAAAAACAACAGCTTCTCTGCGTAGACCTTGGGGTATTTGTCAGCCATGGCCCGGTTTCCGTTGCGGATGGTGATCAAGGCCATGCCGACCCTGGAAAAGTCGCCGAGCCCGTAATCGGTGACGTCCCAGCCGAGCATACAGTCGCGCACTTCGTCATACGCATGCGTGGCGGCGTTCCAGTCTTCCGGCGTGAAGTGACAGAACGGCGGCAGATAACAGTGCTCACGCAGGCAAATTGCCTCCATTTCCCGCAGCGCGCGATTGATTTCAGATCGTTTCATAATCCACAGCCTTTCGTGTTTGTTTCGTGGGATTCCGCAGCTTGCCGGAGCCTCTGCATCAGCATGCCGCCGTTCTCTTTGAGCCAGCGGTTCCATTTGCGGTATTCCGGGAAAACGCGCAGGACCTCGGCGTAGAAGCGTGGGGAGTGGTTCATCTCTTTGCGGTGGCAGAGCTCATGGACCACGACGCTGTCGAGGACCTCCGACGGCGCAAGCAGCAGCAGGCAGTTGAAGCTCAGGTTTCCCCGGGCCGAGCAGCTTCCCCATCTGGTGCGCTGGCAGCGGACCGTGATCCGTCCGTAGCTGACGCCGACCAGCGGCGCGTAGTGGCGTACCCGTTCCGGGATCAAAGCCTTGGCCTGCTCCGTCAGCGCCCGGATCGCGTCGTCCGTCAGCGGCTCCATCTGCGCGGCTGCCACGCTGCGCTGCTGCGCCGCCCGGAGCTGCTTTTCGATCCAGGCCCGGTGCTTGTCCAGCAGCGCGTCGATCTCCGCCTGCTTTGCCCGCAGCGGCGCGCGGACGAGCAGGCGGCCGTCTTTGATTTGCAGCGAGATCGTTTTACGGCTGCTGCGAATGATTTGAAGGTCAAAGGACGCATCCGTCCGTGTTTGCTTCTTCATGCTGTGCTCCGGGGGCGATCCTACGATTCCCTGGCCTGCTTGATGGACAGGCTGATGCGGTTCTTCTTCTCGTCCACGCCGAGCACGCGAACCCGGACGACGTCGCCGACGGAAAGCGCCTCGGACGGGTGCTTGATGAAGCGATCGGCAATTTCGGAGACGTGGACCAGCCCGTCCTGATGGACGCCGATGTCCACGAACGCGCCGAAGTCGATCACGTTGCGCACCGTGCCGGAGAGCAGCATGCCGGGCTTGAGATCCTTGAGCTCGAGCACGTCGGTGCGGAGGATGGGCTGCGGCAGGCTGTCGCGCAGATCGCGGCCGGGCTTTTGCAGCTCAGAGACCAGGTCGCGCAGCGTAGGCAGACCGATCTGCAGGGCGTCGGCGGCCTTGGCCTCGCCGTAGGTCCTGAGCTCCGCGGCCAGATCGTTCAGCTTCTGCGCCTTGACGTCGGCCAGACTGTGGCCCAGCAGCTCCAAAAGGCCCTTCGCCGCGTCGTAGGATTCCGGGTGCACCGCCGTGTTGTCCAGAATATTCTTGCTCTCCGGCACCCGCAGGAAGCCGGCGCACTGTTCAAAAGCCTTGGGCCCTAACTTGGGGACCTTCTTGATCTGGGCCCGGGAGGAGAACGCGCCGTTTTCCTCGCGGTAGCTCACGATGTTTTTTGCGGTCGTCGCGTTGAGGCCGGAGACCCGTTCCAGCAGGGAAGGGGAGGCCGTGTTCAGATCCACGCCCACCGCGTTCACGCAGTCCTCCACCACCGCGTCCAGCGCGGAATCGAGCTGTTTGGGCGGCATATCGTGCTGATACTGGCCCACGCCGATGGCCTTGGGCTCGATCTTGACCAGCTCCGCCAGCGGATCCTGCAAGCGACGGGCGATCGAGACCGCCGAGCGCAGGTTCACGTCGTACTGCGGGAACTCCTTCGCCGCCAGCTCCGACGCGGAATAGACCGAGGCGCCCGCCTCGGAGACGATCATGTAGCTGACGCTTCGCCCGGCTTCCCGTTCTTTATGGATCAGCTCGACGGCCATCTGCTCCGTCTCGCGGCTGGCCGTGCCGTTTCCGATGGCGATGTGTTCGACGTTGTGGCGGCGGATCAGACGGGAGAGGGCCGTGATGGCCTCCTGCTTCTGCCGTTCGCCGTAGGTGGGGTAGACCACGGCGGTGTCCAGCACCTTGCCGGTGGCGTCCACAACGGCCACCTTGCAGCCCATGCGATAGCCGGGGTCGAGGCCCATCGTGACCTTGCCCTTAACGGGCGGCTGCATCAGCAGCGGCCGCAGATTCAGCGCGAACTGGCCGATGGCGCCCTCACAGGCTTTGTCGGTCAGATCGGCGCGCAGCTCCCGCTCGATGGAGGGGAAGATCAGGCGCTCATAGGCGTCCTGCGCCGCGCCGATCACGAATTGCATTGCGGGACTGCCGGGCTGAACGACCTTGCGGCGGACGGTCTGCATGGCAAGCTGCTCGTTCATCTCCACGCTGACCTTCAAAAGCTTCTCCTTTTCGCCCCGGTTGACGGCCAGGATCTGATAGCCCTGGAGCCGGGAGACAGCCTGGGAGAAGTCGTAGTACAGGGCGTAGACGGAATCCTCCTCCGTGGCGGCCTCGGTGCGCAGGACGGCCTGCTCGGTGCATTGACGGCGCAGTGTCTTGCGCAGCTCTGCATCGTCGGAGATCCACTCGGCAATGATGTCCGAGGCTCCGGCCAGCGCATCCTCCACGGTCTCAACGCCCTTTTCTGAGTTGACATAATCTTTTGCCGCATCCTCAGGCCGGGGGCAGCTCTGCTCCTGCGCGAAGAGCAGGGCGGCCAGCGGCTCCAGGCCCTTTTCCCTTGCCACGGTTGCCCGCGTGCGGCGCTTCTGCTTGTAGGGCCGGTAGAGATCCTCCAATTCCGCGAGGGTCGCGGCCTTTGCCAGAGCGGCTTGCAGCTCTTCTGTGAGCTTGCCCTGGGCCTCAATGGCCTTTTCAATGGTCTGCCGCCGCTCGTCCAGACCCCGCAGGTATTGCAGCCGGGTTTCCAGCGTGCGCAGGGTCGTATCGTCCATGGAGCCGTGAAGCTCCTTGCGATAGCGGGCGATAAAGGGGATCGTGTTGCCCTCGTCGAGCAGGGCGATCACGTTTTCAACGTGCTTTTGGTCGCGACCCAGTTCCGCCGCAAGAATTTGTACAAGTTTCATTGTGTTCGTATCAAGCTGATTCTCCATCGCAGCATACCTCCTTTTCACGCAAAGCATACCACAGGCATTGGCGGATTGCAACCGGAGAATTAAAAGCAGCATCAAGGTAGCGGAAAACAAGTGTCCTCGATGTACGGCTCGTCGAGCCGCATTCCGTTGACGTAGCAGGATCGCCTTAGCGACTATTCCGTAATTTTTCCAAAAAGCCTTGCTTATTTTGCTTGCGGTTGCTACAATGATGCAACCATTTTGCGTAAAAACGTGATTATAGGGTGACGGCCGTTGAACCCAACTCAACCGGGAGGTGACGAATTTTTGACCGAGGCCACCGCACTGCTGCGCTTGCAGCACGGCAAGGAGGATGCTCTTGCCTGGTTTATAGACAAATACACCGCTTATGTATGCACCGTGATCCGCTACATAATCGGCACGACCATGTCAGAGGAGGATGTGGAGGAGGCAGCCTCCGACGTGTTTCTGGCGCTCTGGCGGCAGGCAGACTGCGTACGTACGGATACTGTCCGCCCCTGGCTCGGAAGCGTTGCCCGCAACAAGGCAAAGCAAAAGCTCCGCGATCGCGGCTTTGCCCTGTCGCTGGACGAGGATCTTTTGATAACTGATGGGATGAATCTGGAGGAAGAAGCGGAAGCCGCAGAGCGGGATCAACTTGTTCGGGACGCAGTGCTTGCCATGGAGCCCACAGACCGGGAGATTTTTCTGCGATACTATTACCACTATCAGCCTGTTGCGGCCATCTCCCGTGAGATGAAGCTCCCGCTCTCCACCGTAAAATCCAGACTTCACCGAGGGCGGGAAAAGCTGCGCGTTACGTTGGAAAACGCGCTATGACATTCAAAGGAGGTTCTTATGAATTACCATATTTCCGACTTGCTTGACGCTTTGGAGCAAAGCGGGCAGTCTATTCAGCCCAAGGGAGGAAGCACTGCCCGTGTCAAGGCGCTCACTCTCTCCAGGCTCGGCACAACACAGGCCGTCCCCGTTCATGCGACGCGCGGACGTTTTCGCCCCCTGCGCGGGATTGCGGCTGCCGTGGCTGCGGTCTTCCTGCTGGGCGGTACGGTGTTTGCCGCCTGGAAGCTCGGCGTCTTTCACTTTGAGGACGAGTTCGGCGCCGCAGGCAAGCTGCTGGACAGCCACGCGCAGAGCTACGAGACGAGCAGCTCCGGCGAAACCATTTCCGCCGATTACGGCTACGCCGCCTGGGTCAAGGCGCAGCTTGGCGACTACAACCTGGTGCTGCTGGAGCTCTCTGCAGGAAACGGACAGCTTCACGCAACGCTGGACGTCTCCCCCAGGGACGAAACCCTGCCCGCCTTCCGGGACAGCGGTCTGACCCTGGCCTTTGCGGACTACGAAACCAGCTCCAGCCTTCGCGAGTTGAGCGGCTGGCGGGATCGCGTCGAGCTGTCCGCGACGCTGGACGAGGCGCTATCCCCCGACGCGGAGATTGCCTTTTCCCTTACCGGCTCCGATCAGAGCCCGGCACAGACCTCCTTCCGGCTGAACGCGCTGGAGGAGAATTTTGAACGGCTGTCCGCTGAGAACCGGCAGCACTATGCCACCGCTGCCCAGACCCGGGACTATCGTTTCTCCCTGCGCTCCTTGGTGGCCAGCCCGAACGTGATTTACGCGATTGTAGACGTTGAGGCTCTGACGGATTGGGGCGCGGCGCATCTGGATACAATCCCGGAGTTTGCCGTTTCAAACCGCACCCACCAGGACAGCGGCGCCCTGATGGACGCCCGCTTGATTGGCTCGGAGGACGGCGTGCGACGCTATATTGTCGGCTTTTTGGGCAACCAGCCGGTCAACGAGGCGGGCGACACGATCTCCTTTGAGATTTTAGAGCTCTTTGAAGCGGGAGACGCAGCCGGACACCCCTATTATCTCTTCGACGTGGTGCTTGAGGATCTGATCCCCGGCGGGATCGAGCTTGCTTCGCCAACGGGTGCGCCCACGGGAAGCATCAACTGGCAGAGCATCCGGATCGACGAAATCGGCATGACGGTCACGGGCTTCGATCATTCCAACTATGAACCAACGTACCCTTCCGTTGTTCTGATCTTCCGGGACGGCACCCGGGAGAGCGTCATGGACGAGGATTGGCATCTCGGCGACCCCCGTTCGACCCATGACGCGGTTGCCAGCGAATTCACCGGGCACCATGACGGCAGCGCACAGCTCAGTCTGGTCTTCGGGCAAATGCTGGATCCTGGAGAGCTCGCAGCCATCGAGGTTGACGGGCAGCAATTTCTCATTCCGTAGCGCCTAAAAAACCGAGCCTGTGACCGAAACGATCACAGGCTCGGTTTTATACGGTAGCACGCAAGATGATTCCGGTTCCGCCGCGAGGATCAGTGCAAAATTCATCGCGTTCTTCCGTCCGTTTCATAGATTGGATTTGGGTTTACATAATTTTTCCGCTTTTGCGCAGCAGTTCTTCCAAGAGGCACACGCATTCAAACACCAGCGCGTCGCAGTGGGGCTTACGTTCCCGGCCCAGCGCCTCATTCCGGCGCAGCAGCTCCGCGCATTCCAGGATCCCGTCGTGCCGTTCGCGGAGCGCGTCGTAGTATTCCGCGGGATCGTTGATCCCGAACAGACCCAGCACAACCAGCCCGCCGGTGACGGCGCCGCAGGCTGCGCCGCGCTTCAAGCCGCCGCCGAAGTTCGCGCAGACGCCGAGGGCCTGTTCCTCCGTCAAACCGGCTTCCGCGGCAAAGGGCAGCACGACGGATTGGCCGCAGTTGTAATGCGGGGTCACGATGGCCCGCAGCTCCTTTGCTTTTTCCAGATACTTGCTCATAACGCGATCCTCCCTTGGTTTCGTTCGGGAAGAGCATACCACACCCTCCGGCGGATTGCAAGCGTTGAATTGGGCGGAGCGCACGCGATGCGCTCCGCCCTTGCCTGCGGGATACGGTTGATTGCCCGGTCAGACCTGCTTTGCCCGAAGCTGCTTGTTCATTGCCTGCGCAAGCTTCTTCGCCCGGTGAAAGGAATAGCCCCAGATCGAAAAGGCCAGCGCGAGCTGCACGCCCAGGGTGACGAGGAAGGGGACCAGCCCCCGTTCCGGACGCAGCCGCCCGGCCAGGAGGCCGGCGCCGACCAGCACCGTGCAGCCGACGCCCATGTGGATCAGCTTCTGAGCCCACGTTGGCAGCTCGGTATCGTAGACGATGGCGGGCAGGCCGAAACCAAGCCCGGTCAGAACCATTGCGGCGATGCCGCGGGCTGTCTCATAGCCGCTGGCAAAGCTGTCCGTGCCGATGGAGAGGCCGTTGATAAAACTGCCGCCGAGATACAGCAGCGCCGCAACGGCGAGCCCTTTTTTTGCGTACTTCCATGCGTTTTTCATTGTCTGTTCCTCCTTTTAAAGTCCGAGATATTGTTTGAACGCGGGCAGATACTTGCGGGAGATATGATCCCTGGCGCCGTTTTTCAGGACCAGCAGCATCAAGCCGCCCAGACTGGGTTCCACGTAGTCCAACTGCTGCAGGTTGACCAACGTGGATTTGTTGATCCGCAAAAACCCGCTGCCCAGGACGGCCTCCAGCTCGTAAAGCCGTTTTCCGCTGAGATATTGGCTGTCCCGGGTGCAGAGCAGGCATTTCTCATTCTCGACGCGGACCATGTAGACTTCCTCCGGCCGCAATACGAAGAGTCGTTCCTCCCGTTCCCCCAGCAGCTTGTCGCCGCCTTCGCCCTCCAAAAGCGCCGCTGCCCGCTGCACGTCCGGCGTGATCTCGCTGGCATACAGGACGGCGTAGGGGACCGCCGCCTCTTTTTGAATCCGGATCTCAACTTTCAAATACGCTCACCTCGCTTGTCTTTGTGCCCTCATCCTACACGAATCCGGGGCCTTTGTCCAGCCTTTTTCGGTAAGTGGCGGGTTTTGGCCGCCAAGATGCAGGATCGTGCCGTTCAAAGACGGATGCGAGCGCGGAAGGGAGGGCGTTTGCCTCGCGGGATCCCCCGAAAAAGCCGGGAAATCGCGCAGCATACTGCGATCCTGAATTTTGTGTGAAGTCGCGTTTGACCTATTGACAAATGAAGGAAAACAGTGCATAACGTATATGCACAACGAATCCCGCAGGGATTCAACGGTGTTTCTTGTGAATAATCCTGTGTTCGACGGCGCAAAGCGCATGGAGAAGCGTCAGATGAAGCAATACGGCGACAAGCCGGCATACCGGGAATATGCCGACAAAACGCCCATCATCCTCCCGCTGCTTCCGATCTACCATCTGAACAAGAAGGGCTAAGCTTCCGTAGAACGTTTGATCCGGACTTGCCGGATTGGCCTGCATGTTCGGCAGGGATCGTCTTTTTCTGTTTGGGATCCCTGCCGGACAGCGGCCAGATTTTTTTATTTCAAATCACGAATAGGAGGGAAACGACGTGAAGGAACTGTTGAACGTGATCGGCGACCGCTTCCCGCTGACGCCCCGCGACGCGGGGGAGTTTGCCGTTCTCAAAGCAAAGGGCTTTTTCGGCCTGATGAAGATGGAAACCCTGATCGTCAATCCAAAGGAGATCGACCTGCCGCTCTATTCCTGCGACCGCATCCTCGCAATGGGAAACGACACCCTGATCGCGGAGCTCTACGACACCGCCGTCGGCGGCTTCTCCGCCCCGGAGCTGGATAAGATCGTCGCGGAGGCCGCAGCGCTGCCGGAGCGGGACCCCGGCAAGCACTGGTACGACGGCATTCGCCTGCCACAGAGCATCTCCAAAAAGGGGAAAAAGGCGCAGCGCGCGCCCTTTGACCGGCTCGCCCTGGCCCATTTTAAGGCCTGGCTCAACGCCGACTGCCCGCCGCTGACGGACAAGGCTGCCAAGCGGGAAAAGACCGCGGCCTACGTCAACGGCCTGCTCGAGCACGGCGGCCCGTCCACGGACGTCTTCGTGCAGGCGCTCGGCCTATACGGTCATACAGGGCAAGACGTTGCAGATGGCCGTTGAGTTCAACAGCGTGGTCTACAACTGCTGGATCGTCTACACCAACAACCCCAACGCCAGCGCGAGCTTCGATATGCCGTACTATGCGAACTACGTCTCGACCGACGGCGACTATCTGATGTCCGTACCGGCCAACAGCTTCGCCAGGACGAACAAGGAGGTCATGAACAACGACGGCTATTTCGAGGGGCTGACCACGCAGAACGTGAATTTCTCGATTGCCCTGCCGAGCGGCGGCACGAAGCAGATCACGCTGCCAATCTCCAAGAACTCGAAGGACGGCAATCTTGAAGCGGTCGGCGGCGCGATTCTCGAGCTCTACGACGAGATCGGCTGAGCGCCCAAAACAAACAAGCCCGCTCCTGATCGTTCGATCAGGAGCGGGCTTCTGCCTGAAATAAATTCCTGCGGCGCATAAGGAATTATACATTTTTGATTGCTTTTTGCCGCATTGCTTGGTATAATAATACAAACCGACCGTGTAGAACGAGGAGAATCGTTATGAAAGCTGATGACGTATTGCATTCGAACATCTCCCGGGACGTCAAAATCTCCATTGAGGCGCGTTCGAATGCGTTCAATCTGAAATGCCTGTCCGTGCTCTGCGGATTTACCTTGCTCAGCGCGTTATGCAATTTTATCGGTATTTTTACGGTCGATCACCTTACGATGCGGATTGCCGTGCTTGTCGCGCTCACGACGTTTTGTGCGCCGATCGCCGTGTGGTTCGTGCATGACAGGCTGCTGAAACGAAGCCCGACGATCCTCTCGTGGAGCGGGTTTAAGTTTCTGATCGTGTTTTCGATCTATCTTGGCATTGCGGTAACCTGTATCACGCTGACGTTTCATGCCGTTCTTTTGATGGTATTGCCCGGCATCTTTGCGGCGCAGTATCCGGACCAGAAGCGGCTTCTGAAATGGGTGCTCCTGGGCTCTGTTGTGCTGGTTCCCGCCGGCGTGTAT
This sequence comes from uncultured Clostridia bacterium, assembly GCA_946411475.1. GTDB lineage: Bacteria > Bacillota > Clostridia > Oscillospirales > Oscillospiraceae > JAFRPC01. Next base: position 10,042 of record CAMKED010000030.1, read on the forward strand.
GACGGCTTCCTGTTCGGAATTGTGGACCTCAACCTGTTTTCCGGCCAGGTCGAAAAGGGCGTGCTCCCGCTGAAGAACCGGCTGGCCGCGCTTCCGCCGGAGCGCTATCTGACGCTGTACCTGCATTACGTGTTGCCGCGCTATCTGATCATTTTCATGGTGGAAATCCTTTTGTTCGGGATCGGAAAGCGCAACGCCGAAATGACGGATATGCAGATCAAACTCACCGAGCAAGCCAACGTGGAGATGAAGAAACGGAATAATCTGCAGAGCATCGTTATCGAACGGCTTTCGTCGGTGATCGAATCCCGTGACGGAAATACGGGCGGGCACGTGATGCGCACCAAGAATTACGTCGGCATTCTGGCCCGCGAAATGCAAAAGGACGCGGCGTTTCGGGCTCAGCTCACTGACGAACTGATTGAAGAAATAGAAAGCGCCGCGCCGCTGCATGACATTGGCAAGATCGTGGTTCCCGACGCCATTCTTCTGAAGCCCGGAAAGCTGACGAAGGAGGAATTTGAGGAGGTCAAGGTTCACACGACGAAGGGCGGCGAAATGATCCGAACTCTGTTTTCGGAACTGGAAGACGCGCTGTTTTTGCAGATCGCTGAGGAAATCGTGATTTACCATCACGAATGGTGGAACGGCGCAGGATATCCGACGGGGCTGAAGGGGCAGGACATCCCGCTGTCAGCCAGGATCATGGCAGTCGCAGACGTTTATGATGTGCTGATTTCAGACCGTGTCTATAAAAAGGCAATGCCCAAAGAGCAAGCGCTCGAGATCATCTACAACGAAGCCGGCACGCATTTCGACCCGAATATCATACGGATCCTGCGCAAGATCGAAGATCAATCGACGGAAAGCAGATAATACCGTGCTGGTATTTGTTCAGTAGGGTCGTAGTGGCCGCGCACCTGCGCGGCCATATAGCCCCGAAATAGCAATCCGCGCCATGGCCGCGCAGGTGCGCGGCCACTACGGAGCAGGTGCGACTGAATAGATACCCGTGCTGATAAAACGCAGCTCCCGCGCCACAGACGCGGGAGCTGCGTTATCAATCTGCCTGCAGGTGCTTGCCAGTGATATTCATTCTGAACTCCCATAAAAAGATTGAAAAATGTTCTGAGCAGGAATTGCGCCAGACGAGGCGGAGGACGCAGGCGGGCTTGACGCCCGGCAAGGACGACAACGAAGTATGACACAATTCCTGCCGGAACAGCTTAAAGGTTTCTATGGGAGTTCAGTATCAATCATTTATTCCGGGTTTCTCCCGTTGCAGAGGTAGAAGACCGTGAGCAGGCCGGGACCGCAGTGGGCGCCGATGACCACGCCCAGGCCAGTGACGGTGATTTCGCCGAGCTGCGGATAGGCTTTGCGGATCTCGTCGCGCACGTACTCCGCGTCGGCGCGGCAATCGGCCTGCAGGATATGGACGCGCAAACCGGTCGGATCGGCCACCGTGCTCAGGTCGTGGAGCACGCCGTCCAGGATCGCCTTCAGCGCTGTCTTGCGCCCGCGTACTTTCTTTGCCACGTCCAGGGTGCCCCCGTCCGGCACGTAGAGCACAGGCTTGATATTGAGCACGGAGCCGACCAGGGCTGCCGTATTGGAGACCCGGCCGCCGGCCTTCAGGTAATTCAGATCGTCCACGGTAAAGCGGTGGGCGATTTTCAGCTTATTGGCTTCGCCCCAGGCGATGACCTCGTCATAGCCCATGCCGGACTCCATGCGCTCCACCATGTGCTCCACGAGCAGGCCCAGCCCGCCGGAGATGCAGCGGGTATCCATCACGTAGAGCTTTTGCGTCGGAAACTCCTTGCGGATCTCCTCCGCAGCCTTGTTGGCGTTGGCAAAGGAGACGGACATTTTCTGGGACATATCCAGAAAGATCACGTCCTTCCCGATTTGCAGCAGCTCCTTGAAGAAGTCAAGGTATGCAAATTCATTGATCATGGACGTTTGCAGCCGGTCGCCCCTGCGCATGCCGGCATAGACCGCGTCGCGGCTTTCTTCGCGGCAGTCGTCCTGAAAAACCTTCTCTCCCACCGTATAGGAATAGGCGATAAAGGGGACCTTGTGCGCATCCAGCCAGGTGCGTGGCAGATCGGAGGTGGAGGAGGTGGCAATGATATAGTCAGCCATTATGGTTGCTCCTTTCGCTTAGCGGGTATCACAGTCTATGTTCCCGCTGTGCAACTCCCATCCTACCACATTTTTTGAAACTTGGAAACAGACAATTTGCGCTCAGTGCCAAATTTTTGTCCGCGCACATGCGGAAATGGTTTGATTGGATAAGAGTATCAGATAAAGAGGTTGACGTCAGATTCCTCCGCATCGCCGAGATACGTGCCGACGCCGCCGATCTCCACGCCGTCGATCAGCTCCTCGGGGCGGATGCCCATGACGTCCATGCTCATCGAGCAGGCAATGATCTTGACGCCGTTTGCCATTGCCTTTTTCATCATATCCTCGAGCGAATCGATGTTCTTGTCCTGCATGATGCGCTTCATCATGGCGGTTCCCAGACCGCCCATGTTCATCTTGGAGAGCTTGGTCTGACCCGCGCCGCGCGGCAGCATGACGCCGAACATTTTCTCAACCAGATTCTTCTCCACGGAGACCTTTCCTGCCTTTCGCAGTGCGGTCAGGCCCCAGAAGGTGAAGAACATCGTCACCGGACGCCCCATGGCCAGCGCGCCGTTTGCAATGACGAAGGAAGCCAGCACCTTGTCCATATCGCCGTCAAAGACGATGATCGTTTTGCCCTTCGGCGCGGCAGGCGCGTTCTGCGTCACGGCAGGCGTCTGCGCGCCGCCTCTTCGCAGTGTCGCCACGTATTCGCCGTTTTTCTGTTCGTTGGAGACGAGCGTGTTGCCGGTGCGCTTGCACCAGGAGACGATATCCTTCGCAAAGCCGGGATCGGAAGCCGTGACCTCCAAAAGCTCGCCGTCCTTCATCGTGTTCATGGACTTGAAAACCTCCATGATCGGGCCGGGGCACTGCATCCCGCAGCAGTCGAGCCGCAGCTTTTTGACGTTCTCCACAGGCGTTCCTTCCTGCTTTGCCGGTTCTGCGGGAACGGGTGCCTCCGCCTCCGGCGCGGGGAACTGCGCCCGGTAGAAGCGCACGCCGCCGGGATAGACGCTGACGTTCTCAAAACCGTTCTGCGCCAGAATGCGCGCTGCGTTGTAGGCACGCACGCCGACGCCGCAGAAGATGATATACGCCTTCGATTTGTCCAGCTCGCCGAGCCGGTCGCGGAGCTGCCCGAGCGGAATCTCGACCGCATTTGGCACGGCGTAGGCCGTCGTCTCGGCTTTTTCGCGCACGTCGAGCAGCACGGCCTCGGGATGGGTCGCCGGGGCGTCGTAATCCGCGATTCTGACCAGGCCGGTCAAAATGTTCTCGGCGACGTAGCCGGCCATGTTGACCGGGTCCTTGGCCGAGGAATAGGGGGGCGCATAGGCCAGCTCCAGGTTTTTGAGGTCATGCACCGTGCCGCCGAGCCGCATCGTGACGCCCAGCGTGTCGATGCGCTTGTCCACGCCTTCCATGCCGACGATCTGCGCGCCGAAAAGCTTGCCGGTGTCGGGCGCAAACAGCAGCTTGAGCGTCATCGGCGTCGCGCCGGGATAGTATCCCGCGTGGGAATTCTGGACGATGATCAGGCTCTCGTAGTCCTTGCCCCTGACCATGCCGCGTTTTTTGAGGGCCTTCTCGTTCGCGCCGGTGGCGGCGGCCGTCAGGTCGAACACCTTGGCTACCGACGAGCCCTGGGTGCCTTCATAGCGATCCTCGCGTCCGGCGAGGATATTGGCCAGGATCCGGCCCTGCTTGTTGGCCGGGCCGGCCAGCGGGACCATCGTGCGGCCCTTGAAGACGAAGTCCTCGACCTCGATCACGTCGCCGACCGCGTAGATGGACGGGTCGCCTGTTCTCATGTGGTCGTCTGCGACGATGCCGCCGCGCTCGTTGAGCGCCAGACCCGCGTCCTTTGCGAGCTGACTGTTCGGCCGCACGCCGATGGAGAGAATGACGAGCTCGGCTTTCAGCTCCGCGCCGCTTTGCAGCTTCACGGTAACGGCCTTTTCGTCGTCGGCAAAGCCTGCGACCGCGTCCGCCAAGTGCAGCTTCACGCCGTTGTCGCGGATGGTTTCGTGCAAAAGCTGCGCCAGCTCAAAGTCGAGCGGCGCCATGACCTGATCGAGCGCCTCGATGATGGAGACGGCGAGCCCCGCGTGCCGCAGGTTCTCCGCCATCTCGAGCCCGATGAAGCCGCCGCCGATCACCGCGGCGCTTTTGACCTTCCCGTCCTGCACGAGCGCGCGGATCTCGTCGGTGTCCGGTATCGTCCAGAGCGTGCGGATGCGTGGGCTGTCGATGCCGGGAATGCGGGGCCGCAGGGGAGAGGAGCCGGTCGCAATCACGAGCTCGTCGTAGCGTTCCGTGTATTCCTCGCCGGTTTCGAGCTTTTTCACGCTGACGGTTTTGTTCTCCCGGTCGATCTTCGTGACCTCGTTCTGCACGCGCACGTCGATGCGAAAGCGCTCCTGCATGCGTTCCGGCGTCATGAGCAGCAGGGCGCTGCGGCTGCGGATCACGTTGCCCACGTGGTAGGGCAGGCCGCAGTTGGCGTAGGAAATATACTTGCCTCGTTCCAGAATGATGATTTCTCTGTCCGGATCAAGTCTGCGAAGCCGGGCAGCACAGCTCGCGCCGCCGGCTACGCCGCCGATAATGATTGTTTTCTTCATGCGAACCTCCTGATTGATCTCTGCTGTCATAACAGCGCCTCTTTATTATTCCCGTTTTGCATCTGTTCAGTCGCTCCGTAGGGCGGCCTGAGCTCAGGCCGTCGTGTCCTCCGATTTGACGTGCTTCCGGCGGCCAGAGCTCTGGCCGCCCTGCGAGGGGAAAGGGTAACTGAACAGACACCTTTTATTTTATTACATTCGGCCTGCAATTGCAAGCATAGCACACATTAGTTTACATAAATATTCAAAAATGCGCTTGTCAAAATCAAACCGACCGCGCCGGAAAACAAAAAAGCCCCGGCAGGGAAGTGGGCTTGCCCCCTGCCGGACTTCTGTCGGTCCAGAACCGCGTTTTTGCAGTTTGCCGATCTGGCCGATAAAAACAAGAAATCCGAACCCTCTGCCAACCGGCTTCAAATTCGGATTTCTCCAATATGGAAGGGTAGAACAAAAAAGATACCGGCTTCCGACACGGAAATCGGGGACCCCATCGAAGCCCAGCGCAGCGGGTTCGATGGGGAAAAGGAGGAAGGAGGCAGCGGATATGGAGTTTTCGCGGCTCTTACGGAAACCGCGGAAACGGAATGGAGCAGCCTTCTTCCGACGTGGAAGGGTAGAACAAAAAAGATGCCAACTTTCAGCTCTGCCTTTGGAGAGATATCACCCGCGAGCCGGGAACAATATCACTCCGAGGCGAAGACGGTATCACCCGTGAGCCGGGAACCATATCACCTGCCAGGCGAAGACCATATCATCTGCTTGGCGGGCGCATTCTAATGTGCCGGAGAAGCAAAGAAACAGTTTGCAAAACAATGAGACCGTTGTAAAGGAGCTAACATGATTCTCTCTCCCTTTGCAGTTATATCAGTATCCCGTTGCAATGGTCGATCTCATCTCATGCTGGATGATCTGAGCAGTCCAGCCGGTGAAGGTCTTGAGACGGATTTGCATGGTTTCATTCTGGTACCGCACCTTAATGGAGCGGTACCGTTTTGTCTTGCGGACGCCCTCTAAAGACAGGCAGCCCTCCTCAATTTCATACTGATCGGAACACTTGATGATCTCGGGGTTGAGCATCACCATGTATATCTCATTCTCTGAAGTTGTACAACCATCTTTTATTCTGGTTTTCTAAAGCTGGAAGTGCTAAGTCAACGCAAAAAGTTATTGACATATGTCGCCAACTGGTGTAGTATAATAATTGACATATGTCAGAAAGGAGTGCCTATGCCAAGACCATTCCGATGCCGCAGGATCGAGCGGCAGCCGGTCTTTCGCAGCTTCTCGCCGGATGACATTGCAGCCGAAGAACAGGTTCAGATGACGGTGGACGAGTTTGAGGCGATCCGCCTTCTGGACAAAGAGGGCCTCACCCAGGAGGCCTGCGCTGCCCGGATGCACATCGCCCGCACCACCGTCACGGCGATCTACGACAGCGCGAGGCAAAAGCTCGCGGACGCCCTTGTCAACGGGAAACGGCTGCTGATCACGGGCGGGCACTGCGAAGTGGAACCGGTCATCATCCAACAATTTTTAATGGAGAAAGGAAGTAATACCATGAGAATCGCGGTAACTTACGAAAACGGAGAGATCTTCCAGCATTTCGGCCACACGGCCCAGTTCAAGCTCTACGATGTGGAGGATGGGAAGATCGTACAGGAACAGGTCGTTGATACCAACGGCAGCGGCCATGGCGCTCTGGCGGGCTTCCTGCAGGCAGCCGGGGCGGACTGCCTGATCTGCGGCGGCATCGGCATGGGGGCGCAGATGGCCCTGGCCGACGCCGGGATTAAGCTCTACGGCGGCGTGCAGGGCTCCGCGGACGCGGCGGCCAATGCCCTGGCGGAGGGGAAGTTGGATTACGATCCCAACGCCCGCTGCGACCACCACGACCACCATCACGGCGAGGGCCACGACTGCGGCCATCATCACGGCGAGGGCCACGACTGCGGCCATCATCACGGCGAAGGACACGAATGCGGCCACCACCACGGAAAAGCCCTTGACTGCGGCCACCAGGAGGGCGATGAGGGTTGCCTCAGCCACCATGGCGAGGGCCACGACTGCGGTAAACACGGCTGCCACTGAAGCATGGAACAGAAGAATAAAGCTGTTCCGCTGACACTGGACTTGTTTTTGACCTTCGCAAAAATCGGCCTGTTCACCTTTGGCGGCGGATATGCCATGATTGCGCTGATTGAAAACGCCTGCGTTGAGAAAAAACAGTGGATTTCCCACGATGAGATGATGAACATCACGGTGATCGCGGAATCCACGCCAGGTCCCATCGCCATCAATTGTGCCACCTACGTCGGATACAGACAGCAAGGGTTTTGGGGCGCTTTGGCCGCCACCCTGGGGATCATCCTTCCCTCCTTCTGCATCATTTTCGCGATCTCGGCGTTTTTGGATCGTTTTCTTGAGATTACTTGGATTGCCCACGCCTTTCAGGGGATCAAAATCGCCGTCGGTATTCTGATTTTGGACGCAGCATGCAAGATGCTGAAAAAGATGCAGAAGAAGGCCGTGCCGAGGATTATTCTCCTCGCTGCCTTCGGGGCCATGCTGCTGATCAACATCCTCTCCGTCAGGATCTCCTCCATCATCCTCATGCTGACCGCTGGGCTTGTGAGTCTGATCCTCTTCCTTGTCCGGAAGCCTGCCGGGAAGGGAGGAGCGGGAGCATGATCCTTTTTGAGCTGTTTATAGGCTTTCTCAAGGTCGGATGCTTTGCTTTTGGCGGCGCATACGGAGCGATCCCGCTGATCCGGGACGTCGTTCTCTCCTATGGTTGGCTGGATGAGGAGATGCTGACCTATATGATCGCCGTCAGCGAGAGCACACCGGGCCCGATCATGGTGAATCTCGCCACCTACGTAGGAAACTCCCAGGCCGGGCTGGCTGGTTCGATCCTTGCAACCGTCGCCGTGGTCCTGCCATCCTTCCTGATCGTTTTGCTGGTCACAGTCCTGCTGAAAACTCTGCTGAAAAGCCCTTACGTGCAGGCCGTGCTGCGGGGGATCAAGCCCTGTATGATTGGCATCATTCTTGCCACCGGAGTCTATATGATCTGGAAGAACGGCGTCGTCCTGCAGGAGAACTCCCTTCTGCTCCGTCCGCTGATTCTGACGATCGTGCTTGGAACTGTCTATTTCGGCTCCAGAAAGCTTCGGAAAGGCGGAATCTCTCCGATCCTTTTGATTTGCCTGTCCGCCGTTGCCGGAGTTGCAGCCTATGGTCTATAATCGACAAATGAAATCCCAGCCTGTTTTCAGATCAGGCTGGGATTGTAATTGTTATGGAAAAGAGCGCGCAAACGTACACCAAAGCATAGAAAGAAGGCCTAAAAGTATACCAG
>CAMKED010000031.1 GCA_946411475.1 uncultured Clostridia bacterium
GGACGTTCTTTATTCTTTCCCAGACTGTAAAGTATGATTGACAAACCTACAAATCTTTCCGCGTTCGGAAATCGGTCTTCTGCCTCACGAAACGGGATCGTTTTCTCTTCCAATCCCGCTTCCAAAAAAGAGATTCCCCCGCGGTCCGAAGAGACGCAGGGGAATCAACAGGAAACGAATCAGCGATTCAAGAAAGCGACCACGCTGAGCACCAAGCTGAGAATACCGAGAACAGTGCCAACCGTGCACCAGGTCTTTGCAGCAGAGATTTTCTTCTGCTGCTCTGCGGAAGTAGTACAGCTATTGATGCCCGCTACATAGACCAGGGCAACAATTCCGGGAATCGTACAGAACAGCAGCGTCACGATTGACCAAGCAATCAGCCCGCCGTTCGGATATCTGGGAGGTGCGTTGTAATAGGGTTGACCATAGGCGTTGTACTGCCCATAACCGTTGTTCTGTCCGTAACCGTTGTTCTGTCCGTAACCGTTGTTCTGTCCGTAACCATTGTTCGGGTTGGCATAGGAGCCTGCAGGAACAGAGTTGGGATTGGACTGATAATTTTGATTGCCATAAGGCGTGTTTTCTGCAGAAGCGTTCGCGGAGCCGTATCCGGGCGCGTCAGGAAGCATTGCACCGCAATAATCACAATTCGTATTCGCGTTCGGATTGTTTTGACCGCAGTTGCTGCATTTTTTCATTTTCTTTTTCTCCTTATTATATTTGTAACATCAAGTTATTATATTGAACGTGTTGAGCTTACGGACCCGGTGCAAGAAATGAGAAAGCCGGAAGATTGCGCAGAAGCCAAAAGCCAAAGACCAGAACCGTACAAAAGATCACGACAAACCGATTCAGCATGATCGGCTTCCAGCCAAGCCGTGGAAACAGAATCCGAATGTATTCCCGAATCACGCAGGCGAAAGCAGGCGGACCGAGGATCCAAAGCAAGGGGTTGTAGCAAAAGCTGACCCAGATCTGCCCTTTCAGCAAAGCCCGGACAGCACGCCCGGATCCGCAGCCGGGACAGTACAGTCCTGTCAGGCGGTAAAAGCGGCAAACAAGCCCCGTCCCGCCGTGAGCCTCATAAATTGCCAGAAGCACTGCGGCAGTCGGAAGGCAGAGGAGAAACAGGGTTCGCCTCCAACCGGAACGGAAATATTTCCCCTCCATAGGCAAACACCCCCTTGTAAATTGCCGCTTTCAGCTTCTTATATCATGCAAAAAAAGAAAAATCAGGTACTTCCTGGTATTATTAAATTTTTTCGATAATCGCGCTTAAATCATTTCCTATGATTTCCTAAATTAATCAAAAAACCCATTTACAAACCGGCAAATTTCTGCTATATTAGACTTGTCAAAATACGGGACTTTGGTCCCTTTGATTAGGAGGTAATTCCCTTGCAAAGAAAATTCAAGACGATGGACGGCAACACCGCTGCCGCTCACGTCAGCTACGCCTTCACGGAAGTCGCGGGTATCTACCCCATCACGCCTTCCAGCCCCATGGCCGACTACGTGGACCAGTGGTCCGCACAGGGCCGTGAGAACATCTTCGGCAACCGGGTCAAGGTCGTAGAGATGCAGTCCGAGGCCGGCGCCGCCGGCACTGTCCACGGCTCTCTGGCCGCTGGCGCTCTGACTACCACCTACACGGCTTCCCAGGGTCTGCTGCTCATGATCCCCAACATGTACAAGATCGCGGGCGAGCTGCTCCCCGGTGTGTTCCACGTATCCGCACGTACCGTCTCCACCCACGCGCTGAACATCTTCGGCGATCACTCCGATGTCTACGCCTGCCGTCAGACCGGCTTCGCCATGCTCTGCGAGACCAACCCCCAGGAAGTCATGGACCTCAGCGCCGTTGCGCACCTGGCTGCCATTAAGGGCCGCGTTCCCTTTATCAACTTCTTTGACGGCTTCCGTACCTCCCACGAGATCCAGAAGATCGCTATCTGGGACTACAAGGACCTCAAGGATATGTGCGACATGGACGCCGTCAAGGCCTTCCGCGATCACTGCCTGAACCCCGAGCGTCCCACCATGCGCGGTTCTCATGAGAACGGTGACATCTTCTTCCAGCATCGCGAGGCCTGCAACAAGTACTACAACGCGCTGCCCGCCATCGTCGAGACCTACATGAAGAAGGTCAACAAGAAGCTCGGCACCGACTACCAGCTCTTCAACTACTACGGCGCGCCCGACGCTGACCGCGTCATCGTTGCCATGGGCTCCATCTGCGACGTGGCCGAGGAAGTCATCGACTACCTCAACCATCACGGCCAGAAGGTCGGCCTGGTAAAGGTCCGTCTGTTCCGGCCCTTCGTGCCCGAAAAGCTGATTGCCGCCATCCCCGAAACCGCCAAGAAGATCGCCGTCCTCGACCGCACCAAGGAGCCCGGCTCCCAGGGTGAGCCCCTGTACATGGACGTCGTGACCGCTCTGGCAAAGGCTGGCATCACCGACCGCACCGTCATCGGCGGCCGCTACGGTCTCGGCTCCAAGGATACGCCTCCCGCTTCCGTCTTCGCCGTCTACGACGAGCTGAAGAAGGCCGCTCCCAAGTCCCAGTTCACCATCGGCATCGTCGACGACGTGACCAAGCTCTCCCTCAAGGAGCGCAAGAACGTCCCCGCCACCGCTGCCAAGGGCACCATCGAGTGCAAGTTCTGGGGTCTCGGCGGCGACGGCACCGTCGGCGCAAACAAGAACTCCATCAAGATCATCGGCGACCACACCGACAAGTACGTTCAGGCCTACTTCCAGTACGACTCCAAGAAGACCGGCGGCGTCACCATCTCCCACCTCCGCTTCGGTGACAAGCCCATCAAGAGTCCCTACTACATCAACAAGGCCGACTTCGTGGCCTGCCACAACCCCTCCTACATCACCAAGGGCTTCCCCATCGTCCGTGACGTCAAGCCCGGCGGCGTGTTCATGATCAACTGCCAGTGGGATAAGAAGGAGCTCGAGCATCATCTTGACGCCGCTTCCAAGCGCTACATCGCCAAGAACAACATCCAGCTCTACACCATCAACGCCATTGATCTGGCCATCCAGGTCGGCATGGGCAAGCGCACCAACACCATCCTGCAGTCCGCTTTCTTCTCCCTGGCCAAGGTCATGCCCCAGGAAGAGGCCATCGGCTACATGAAGGACGCCGCCACCAAGTCCTACCTGAAGAAGGGTCAGGACGTGGTTGACTGCAACCACCGCGCGATCGACGCCGGCGCCACCGCTTTCGTCAAGATCGACGTTCCCGCCTCCTGGGCCAATGCCGAGGATAAGGCGACCGATCTCAAGCTCGAGGGCAAGCCCGAGCTCGTCAAGATGGTCAAGGACGTTCTGATCCCCGTGGACAAGATGGACGGCGATTCCCTGCCCGTCTCCGCTTTCACTCCCTACGTGGACGGCCAGTTCGAGCTGGGCGCCTCCGCTTATGAGAAGCGCGGCGTTGCCGTTACGGTTCCCGAGTGGGACGCCGAGAAGTGCATCCAGTGCAACAACTGCGCTTACGTCTGCCCGCACGCTACCATCCGTCCCTTCGCGCTGACCGAGAAGGAAGCCAAGAAGGCTCCCAAGGCTGCCAAGCTCGTGGACATCAAGGCCGGCAAGGGCAAGGGCGTTTACAAGTTCACCATGGCCGTGTCTCCTCTGGACTGCATGGGCTGCGGCGTCTGCGTCGGCGTCTGCCCGACCAACGCCATCACCATGAAGCCGCAGGAAGGCCAGTTGAATCAGCAGCCCGTGTTCGACTACTGCGTCAAGCTGCCTGAAAAGAAGGACATGCAGGATCTCACCGTCAAGGGCTCCCAGTTCAAGAAGCCCATGCTCGAGTTCTCCGGCTCCTGCGCCGGCTGCGCCGAGACCTCCTATGCCCGCCTGATCACCCAGCTCTTCGGCGACCGTATGTACATCTCCAACGCCACCGGTTGCTCCTCCATCTGGGGCGGCCCCGGCGCCACGGCTCCCTACTGCACCAACGAAGAGGGCAAGGGCCCCGCTTGGTCCAACTCCCTGTTCGAGGACAACGCAGAGCACGGCCTCGGCATGTACACCGCGCAGAAGACCATCCGCGAGTCCCTGAAGGCCAAGACCCTCGACATTATTGCCAACGGCAAGAATGAGAAGGTGAAGGCTGCCGCCCAGAAGTGGATTGACACCTACAACGAAGGCGACGCCAACAAGGAAGCTACCAAGGAATACATCGCTGCCCTCGAGGCCTGCGGCTGCGACTGTGCCAAGGAAATCCTCGACAAGAAGGAATACCTGAACAAGAAGTCCGTGTGGATCTTCGGCGGTGACGGCTGGGCTTACGACATCGGCTTCGGCGGCGTGGATCACGTGCTTGCTTCCGGCGAGGACGTCAACATCTTCGTCTTCGACACCGAGGTCTACTCCAACACCGGCGGACAGGCCTCCAAGGCTTCCAACATCGGCCAGGTGGCACAGTTTGCCGCTGCCGGTAAGGAGACCAAGAAGAAGAGCCTGGCGGAGATCGCCATGAGCTACGGCTACGTTTATGTTGCCCAGGTCGCTATGGGCGCCAACCCCGCGCAGACCATCAAGGCCATCACCGAGGCTGAGGCCTATCACGGCCCGTCTCTGATCATCGGCTACGCTCCCTGCGAGATGCACTCCATCAAGGGCGGCATGATGCACTGCCAGGAAGAGATGAAGAAGGCTGTGGAATGCGGTTACTGGAACATGTTCCGCTTCAACCCCGCTGCCGACAAGAAGTTCACCCTGGACTCCAAGGATCCCAAGGGCGGCTATCAGGAGTTCCTGATGAACGAGGCTCGTTACAGCCGTCTGACCCGCGAGTTCCCGGAGCGTGCTACCGAGCTGTTCGCCCGCAACGAGGCCAACGCTATGGAGCGCTACGAGCACCTGAAGAAGCTCATCGATCTGTACGCCTAATACACAAGCAGCTCATCGCTGATCAAAACAAACAGCCCATCCGGTTTTCCGGATGGGCTGTTTGTTTCGTGTCATTCAATCGTCAGTCACGTTTATCACCGGGATCCAGTGCGCGGTCAGCGTTCTGGCAATGGGTTCACCTGTGTAGCCGCCGAAGCTGCCATCCGGGTTCACCGTGGTAGCCGTAAAGGAATACCAAGCGTTAAGCATCTGGACCGGCTTACCGTCCTCGTCATACCAGCCGTCAAACTTCATGCCCTCCCGTTCGGGAACCGGGAACTGGCACAAATACAGCGTGCCCTCGGACATCATGGGATGGTCGATGCTTACGTTAATGCTTGTTCCGTATCCGTCGTCCAGGTTCAGCCGCATGCTGCTGGCGCCGGGTTCGTCCATCTTCCAGGTCGCATGTACGTTCACGTAGCGGTTGCCGTCATCCGATACGGGAATCCGCTCCACTGCCTCCCGGGTCAGGATCGTTCCCTCCAACGGGAAGCAGAAGTTCTCCTCGGTGATGAGCTGATCCACCGGCGGCTCACCGTGATCAAAGAGGCCCTCACGCGTATAACCGTTGTCAAAGGGGTTGCCGTAGTCCACCACCCATCCCCGGAAGCTGAACATCGTCGGAGAAATCGGATCGGGAAGCGTATAATCGGCAAAATCCGCTTCGGAAATCGACGTCTGTACCAAGATGGTCAAATACTCATCATTTGGGACAACCGTAGGTACCAGGAAATCGAACGTGTCATTGTAGACCGTGAGAACAACAGTCCCGTCGCTCAGCGGGTACGTCGGCGTTACGATCGCAGCCTCCGACGGGGAGACCCGGTTGGACTCGATCGCATAGAGATAGCCGGTCGTTTCGTCACACAGCAGCACGTAGACCGACAGTTCGACGTGCTCGGGCAGCATACTCAGCGCGGAACCGCCCTCATAGTGAACGGTAAATCCGTTTTCCCTGTCTCCCTCGACCGGCAGTCCTCTGGGATTATCCAGGAGGGACAGTCCCATTGTTTCCTCACCGTCGTAGACACGCTGGCCAATTCCCGCAAGCGTGAGCTTATATTCATGATCGTCTCCGGGAACCGGCTTCAGGGTCGCGGTGAAGTCAATGTTTCCGCCCGGGATCGCAGTCAGGCTTGCGCCGGTTTCTGGCATTGCGGGCAGATCCGTCACAGGACCGGACCAGGTTGTGCAGCGTTCCTCGCCGTCTTCGACGTAAAGCGCGGTGATCGTCAGTGTCAGTTCTCCTTCCAAACCGGCACACGGGATTTGATGTTCCGTACGGTTCCCGTAATCCTCCCATACATCAGGTTCCGTTTCCGGCTTTTGGGCACGTCCCTCGCTGTCGGAAACCTGGGCATAGACAGAGACCGGCCAAGGCGTTCCGTGGAAGGCGTCAATCTGTGCCTGCGTTGCGTCCAGGCTTGGGTACGGCGTATAAACGTCATAGGTATAGAGTACCTTGCCCTCGCTGCGGCAGGCATAAAGCACGTCGAGCACGACGCTTCCCTCCGGCAGAGACGGAGGCTCCGTTGCAGTGACAACAGGAACAGAAGGCTCCGTTGCAGCGGGCGTGGGGTCGGCGCTCGGGCTTACGGGAGCTTTTACACTGTGCAGACAGAGAAAACTCACCAGCAGCACGGCGGGAACTGCCAAAAACTGCCGCAGACGGCGTTTTGACTTCGGTTCCTCTGCCTGCGCGGCCGTCCCCTGCCCGAATTCAGGCGGCGGAGCTGCCAGCTCCAACCCGGGCCGAAGCTCCTGCTCGGGCGGGAGCGAAGAGAACTCCGGGGGATGCTTGTAATACTCCATCGTAGAACCTCCCAGGGCGGAACCTTATTTGCTGTGGACGTCCACCTGGGGGAAGGGGCACTCCACGCCCAGGCCGCGGAAGCCCACAAACAGGTCATGATTCAGAATTCTCGCGCCGGTATAGATGTCGGACTCGCCGACCTCAGCCACAAAGCGGAGATCCACAGAGCTGTTGTTCAGCGTCTGCACACCCAGATACCGCGGTTCCGATTTGAACACATCCCTGTGGGCCTCGAAAATCTCCGCCATCAGGCCGGGGATCTTCTGCTCAAGCTTCACAAGATCCGTCTCGTATGGGATTGAGAAGTCCGAAACTGCCTTGGAGCTGTTGTCCGAACGGTTCAGAATATTCTTCATATCGGAGTTGTTGATGATCTTCACGTTGCCACCGGTGTCCGTGAGGCTGGTGGTGCGGATGCCGATTTCGGAAACGGTGCCGCGGAAGCCGCCAACTTCAATGATATCACCCACGTTATACTGATTATCCATCAGGATAAAGAAACCGGTTACAACGTCGGTAATCAGGCTCTCCGCACCAAAACCGATAATCAGAGCAATCACTCCGAGTCCGGCCAGGATCGTGGGCATATCCACGTTCAACTGGGAGAGTACGCAGATGATGATCACAATAACCGCCACGTAACGAATCAGATTCGCGCCAAGGGTCTTGACGGTACGAATCCGGTGGTTTTCGGAATTGACCAGGCTCAGGAGCAGCAGAATCAGGTGCTCCACGGCCAGGACCGCAAAGATGACAAGGAGAATCCTTCCCACGCCTGCCCAGGTCAGCGACAGGCCCTTGCCCAAGGAAAGGTCCTTCCCTGCCCCAATCAGCAGCAGAATGCCGGCCAACACGCCGAAAACCAGCAGCTTAATGATGTGTTTGGTACGATTCATAAGAACGCTTCCTTTCTGATTCTGGATAATTATACTATACAGCAAATATACATAAAAAACAAGCCCAAATCAAATATTTTTTGAAAAATGCGGATGAAGGTCATCAGTTTTTGTTGGTTCAATCGGACAGCAGGAGAGCTTTCAGCCGCCGCAGATCCATGTGCGGCAGAGAGAGCACCGCATCCGAAAGAACCGACGGCGCGTTGCTTGGAGATAAGGCAGAACGAATATACACGCCATCCATGCCGACGGCCGCAGCCCCGCGCAGATCACAGTCCGGGTCATTTCCGATCATCAGGCAGTCCGACGATTTCAAATGAAGGTCCCGCAAAGGCGCGGAGAAGAAGCGGGGATCCGGCTTCTGAAAACCATGCTCCGAAGAGATGTAGATGCGGTCAAAACAGTCTGTCAAGCTCAAAACATCCAGCTCCGGTCTGGTAAAACAGCTCTGGGCATTGGACAGGAGGACAACAATCTTCCCTGCGCTGCGAAGTCCCTGTAGGAGTTCCCTCGCGCCGGCATAGACGCGAAGATGCGTCGTAGCGCACTTTCGGAAGAAGAATGCCGTTTCGTCCAACAGATCCGGCTCCGGTACAACGCCTTTTGCATGATAGAGTGCGCGGAAAACCCGGAGCAAGTCGATCTCTACCGCAGCGCCCGGACGGGCTGACTGCAGCCGGGCCGTTTCCTCGGCGCAAAGGCTGAGATACGCCGTGCGAAACGCCACCGGTTTGTAAGCGGCCCCGTGAGCGGAATAGTACCGCGCAACTGTTTTCCAGAACGACGGTTTATTTTCGTCCGTGTGAATATCGACAAGCGTGCCGTAAAGATCAAAAAAATACGCCTGATACTGTTTCATTCCGGTTTACCTCAGTACGTTTATTCTGCAAGGACAGAAAACGGCCCGGCCTGGGAACAGGTCGGGCCGCTCTGGGATACAATCAGCAAAGGGTCGCGTAGATGACAGCCTTGATGGTGTGCATGCGGTTCTCGGCTTCGTCGAAGACCACAGACTGACGGGACTCGAAAACCTCGTCGGTGACTTCCATCTCAGTGATGCCGAACTTCTTGGCGATGTCGGCGCCGATGGTGGTCTTGGTGTCGTGGAAGGAGGGCAGGCAGTGCATGAAGATAGCGGTGGGCTTGGCGTAGGACATCAGCTTGGCGTTGACCTGGTAGTCCTTCAGCAGCGCAATGCGCTTGGACCAGATCTCGTCGGGCTCGCCCATGGAGACCCAAATGTCGGTGTAGATGACGTCGGCACCGGTAGCGCCTTCCTTGGGATCCTCGGTCATGCGGATGGTGCAGCCATTTTCCTCAGCGATCTTGCGGCACTCAGCCACGAGACCTTCCTCCGGCCACAGTTCCTTGGGGCCGCAGGCGGTGAAGTTCATGCCCAGCTTGGCGCTGACAACCATCAGGGAGTTGGCCACGTTGTTCCGGGCGTCGCCCATGAAGGTGAAGTTCTTGCCCTTGACGTTGCCCAGCTTCTCTTCGATGGTGAGCACGTCAGCCAGCATCTGCGTGGGATGGAACTGATTGGTCAGGCCGTTCCAAACGGGCACGCCGGCGTAGCGAGCCAGTTCTTCCACGATGCTCTGGTCAAAGCCACGGTACTCGATGCCGTCGTACATACGGCCCAGAACACGGGCGGTATCGGCGATGGATTCCTTCTTGCCCATCTGGGAGCTGCCGGGATCCAGGTAGGTCACGCCGCAGCCAAGATCCATGCCGGCCACCTCGAAGGAGCAGCGGGTACGGGTGGAGGTCTTCTCGAACAGCAGAACAATGTTCTTGCCGGCCAGGTAACGATGGGGCTCGCCGGAGAGCTTCTTGCGCTTGAATTCTGCACTCAGGTCCAGCAGATAGCGGATCTCGGCGGGGGTGTAGTCGAGCAGCTTCAGGAAATTACGTCCTCTGAGATTGACAGGCATGGTAGTGTCTCCTTTATGTCAATAGGTTATTTGAACGGTCCGGTTTGGCCGTTGCTTACAGCTTTTCGCGATTGAAGGGCATGGACATGCAGCGCGGGCCGCCGCGGCCGCGGCTGAGCTCGCCGGAGGGAATCTTCAGAACGGTGATGCCGTTCTCCTCGAAGATCCGGTTGGTGACCACGTTCCGGTTGTAGGCCACAACCTTGCCGGGGGCCACGCAGAGCGTGTTGGAGCCGTCGTTCCACTGCTCGCGCTGGGCCGCGACGTTGTCGCCGCCGCCGCAGTAGATCAGTTGGATGTGATCGCGGTGCAGATGGTATTCCAGCGCCTCGCGGAGGTCGCCGCCCATATCCCGGATGTGCAGCTTGCCTTGCGCGCCGGGGGTGATCTCAAAGATGCGGAGGGAATCCAGCATATCGGGGAAGACCACGAATTTGTCGTGATCCACCTGGGTCAGCACGGTATCCAGGTGCATGGTCGCACGCATGCAGGGAATCTCCAGCGCAAGGACCGTGCGGACGGTGGCCTGCTCGTCAGCGAAGATCCGCTTCGCAATATTTTCAATGGCCTCCGGAGTGGTACGCTGGGAAATGCCGATTGCAATGACTTTGTCGGAGAGGTTCAGCACATCGCCGCCTTCAAGGGAGTAGTGCTCCGAGCCGTTTGCGTACAGGTGAATCTTTCCGGCAAACTCGGGATGGTATTTGAAGATGTAGCGGGCAAAAATGGTTTCCTGGCAGCGAGTGACGGAGTACATCCGGTTGATGGCCACACCCTCGCCGATGGACTCAAAGGGGTCGCGAGTGAAATAGAGGTTTGGCATGGGCTCCAGGACGAAATTATTCTGCCGGTTGAGCATGGTGGGCAGAGAGAACTTTGGAGAAGCGCCAAGCTCCTGGAAGGAAACGCCTGCCATGGTCTTGAGAATCAGTTCTTTATCGTCCGGGATGGCGAGCAGGTATTCATACAGTTCCTGGCGGTAGTCCACATTGGGCGAGAAGGTGACAAACTCCTTGAGGAATTCTTCCCGCAGGCCGGGATTGCTCTTCAGCGTCTCAGCGGCCAGGTCTTCCAGATAGATAACCTCGGTTCCGTTCTCGCGCAGGACCTGGGCGAAGCGGTCATGCTCCTCCTGGGCACCTGCGAGGAAGGGAATGTCATCAAACAACAGTCGGTCCAGGGTCCCGGGGGTCAAATGCTCCAGCTCCTGGCCGGGGCGGTGCAGCATGACGCGCTTGAGCGGCGCGATCTCGCTTTTGACATAAATAGCCATAGGGTCGCTCCTTTGCACACCTGTGTTAGTTTTTCACGCACCTATTATAGACAGAAAGAATGTTTTTGTCAATCCGTAACAATGCAAAAATTCCATAAGCTGCGCTTATTCTCCGTCATTTTCAAAGCTCCAGCTCATATCTCCCGCAGGCGTTGATCAGGACGGTCTCTCCTCGCTGGATCACCCGCTCGGAAAAGGTTTTGTAATTCAAATGCTGGTGCCCGTGGACGAAGTATCTGGGCCGGTATTCCTCGATCAGGCGGTTGAAACACTCGAATCCCCGATGAGCAGGGTCTTCCCCGTCTCCGAAGCCGCGCGGCGGGGCATGGGTCAGAATGATATCCACGCCGCCGGCTTTTTTTACTGCGCGGTGGGTCTTCCGGATTCTGCGCTCCATCTGTGTCTCGGTATACTGGTGCGGCCCGCCGTTGTACCAATAGCAGCCGCCGAAAGCCAGGATTCGCAGCCCTTTGCAGACGCTCAGCGTTCCGTCCACGCAGTCACAGCCCTCCGGAACGTCGTTCACATAGCAGGCGTCATGATTGCCGTGGACGTAGAGCAGCGGGCGATTCGCCATTGTCACGAGAAAACGCAGGTAACTCGGTTTCAGGTCTCCCGCGGAGAGGATCAGATCGTATCCGGTCAGTCGTCCCGGCTGATAGTAATCCCACAGATAGGGTTCCTCCTGGTCGGAGATCAGCAGCAGTTTCATAGCTGTTTTTCCTCCTTCACCGTGGTCAGATCGTCTCGGTAGAGGCCCAGGACACGGACCATTTCACGCGCTCTGGGCAAGAGCGCATCAAATCCGGGAACAGCCCCGTCCACGTTGTCGCAGAGCCAATCCATCTGCATCAGCGCGTCGGTAGTCAAGCCGGTCACTCCGTCGCAGCGCAGGACGCCGCTCTGATCGATGATCCGACTGCAGAAGGGTTCGATTTCTCCCTTGATCAGTCCCGTTTTCAGCAGGAGCGCCAAGCTCCGGACACCGTCCGGCAAAGTATCGGAAAGCTCCACGTCAATACCGCCGCTGTCCAGGCCGAACCAGAGGTTCAGCGCCTTATCGACCGGTCCCGTCTCCAGGCTTCCCTTCAATGCGGAGCGCACCAGCTTTTCATACAAGGCGCCCCAATTCCACCGAGGCAGCGCAAGCGGAACCAGATCCCCGGAAGCGTTTTCCATAAAGGTTCCAAGTTCAAAGTCCCAGGGATCCGCGTCGGGGCCGGCTGCGTCTCGGTTGGAGATTACGGTAACGCCGCGGCGGCGAAGCTCGTCTGCACAGTCCCGGCGGGTGCAGGACCAGAGCAGCTCGATCCGAACTCTGGGGTTAACCATCCGTGCGCCCAACGCAAAGGCGTTGATTGCGGCAGGTTCGCCGAAAATGGGATAGCTTGACACGTAGCCGACCCGGTCGTTCTCCGTCATCGCACCCGCAATCGCGCCGGTAATAAATTTGGTTTCATAGACCCTGCAGTTGTACATGGTAACTCCGGTGTAGGGCTGAGAAAGCGAGCAGTTGAAGACCTTGACCGCCGGATTCAACGCCGCAAGCTTTCGGCAGGCGTCGATCATCGGAGCGGTTGTCGCAAAGATCAGCCTTGCGCCGTCCTCCGCAGCCTTCGTCATGGCAGCAAAGTAGTCCCGATCCTCCGCAACGTAGCAGGCCGCCTCCACCCGGTCGCCCAATGCGTCTTCCATCGCCTGACGGCCCAGATCATGTGCGCGGGTCCACGCGCTGTTCTTCGGATCGAAGCCATAGATGAAAGCTACGCGGACCCGATCCGGCTGGCTCACGGCTGTGATCAGCTTGGAGACAAGGCCCTTGTCCTTCTCATGCAAAACGGGTTCCACCTCAATGGCCGGCACATCCGGCTGGCTTTGGAGCTTCATATCCGGCCAAAGCTTGGCAATCCGGTCCACCAGTTCCGGCATCGGCGTCTCCTTAATCTCTGAAAAATGGAAGACCTGGAGCCAGACCAGCAAAGCCTCCGCAGGCGTAGCAGGCTGCTGTTTCATTTTGGCGTATGCTTCCCGGAAGCGGGAGAAGCCGGAGCGGAAGCTGCGGCGTTCTTCTTCGGTCCAGACGTGATCCTCCGTCATGCCAAGCGCAGCCTGGAGCTTGGCAAAGCCGCCTGCCTTTTCAAAACTCAGGCCGTAGACGCCGGAGAGATTGTAGAACTGCAAAAACTCATAATAGCGTGCAACCTCCGGCCGCTCGGACCGAGCCGGCAGCACGCGGATCACGTTTGCCGCCACTGTGGGGGCGTCATAGCTTTTCAGGACGCTGACACGTTTACTGCCCTCCTGGACGTAGAACCTGCCCAAAAACTCGAATGCCTGGATCGGTTCCCGAATTCCCTCCTCCAGGTGCGCCTCACAGAGGCGAATCCACTTGGCTGCAAACTCCGTATCCGGGTCCAGAAGCGGCATGAAATTCCCGGCCAGGGCCGCGGTCCGTCCGGCGGAACGGGTCCCGACGATCAGCTCAACCGGAACGTGCAAGACCCCGAGCTCCACATGACCGCTGATCTCATAGTTCGGCTCCAGTTCGTCGAGGACGGCAGGATAGGGCTCCGTTCCCTGCGCCAGTGCAGTTTTCTGGTATTTCAGGCCGCTTTTCAGAGCTTTTGCGTATTGTTCGGATGCCTCAAAGCGCATAAAGCACGCTCCTTTCCTGCTTTTTTCTTTTTCGGCATTTTACCACATTCGACGGACCCGGTCAAGAAAAAAAATGCCCTCAGCCGAGCTGAGAGCACTGGATCAGCCAAAACAGCAGCCCGTAGGCGACGCTGGCCAGGGTGCCGTAAACGATCACCGGTCCTGCAATCGTGAACATCTTGACAGCCAGACCGGTTACCCAGCCCTCCGTCTTAAACTCCACAGCCGGGGCCGCGACAGAATTTGCAAATCCGGTAATCGGAACCAGGGTGCCTGCTCCGGCCTGCTTCGCGACGTCGTCATAAAGACCAAGTCCGGTCAGCAGAGCGGAGAGAAATACGAGGCTCACGGAAGTCAGCAGAGCCGCGGGATTCTCCCCTGTCCCAAGACTTAGATACAGATTTTTCAGCGCCTGCCCGAGTACGCAGATCCCTCCGCCGACGGCAAAGGCCTTGATGCAGTTCAGCGCTGTGTTCGATTTCGGCGCAAGGCGATCGGCGAGCTGCTGATAGGCCTGATTGTTTAGTTCCATTCTCATTCCTCCTTTTGACGCAGTTTGCGCAAAAAAGAGGTTTTTATTCAACGCAAAAGCAGCGGTTGTATTTGCCGTCTGTCCAGCGCCTCCGCCACGGTTTCCGGAATTTGGGCCATATCCGCCACAAGCGAAGTCGGCTTTTTCTCCGCGTTATCCTGACCGAAGGGAACAAAATAAAGATGCTTTCGATCCAGAAGCAGCCCGATGCTCTTCGCGTTTGCCGCCAGTCCGTCGTTGGTGGAGACCGCCAATACAACCGGCCGGGCGTTGCGCAGATGGGCCTTACAGGCCAGCGTCACAGACGTATCCGCAATTCCCGCGGCCAGTTTCGCCAGGGTGTTGCCGGTGCAGGGTGCAATGACCAGCAGATCCAACAGCTTCTTCGGGCCGATGGGCTCCACCTGAGAAATGGAATCCCAGACCGGACGCCGACAGATCGCCTCGATCCTGGCTCGGAAATCCGCCGACGCACCGAAGCGGCTGTCGATGCTTGCGGCTGCGCCGGACAGGATCGGCTGCACAATCTCATAGCTTTGGCTCAGGCGGGCCATGGCAGAAAGAACCGGTTCAAACGTACAGAAGGAGCCGCAAAGGGCAAATCCGATCGTTTCCGGTCTCATGTACTCACCTCACAGCGCAGAATGCCGTCCAACAGGGTCGCCGCCGCAGAACGCGGCAGTCTCCTGCCCGGCAGGGAGTTTGCCCGCATGACCTGGAAACCGGGTTCATAATCCGTGGGCAATCCGCCGGGCACGGAAGCCAGCTCCACCCACAGGCATTCCGTCCCGAACGCGTCCAGCGCCGCGGGCGTCAAAACCGCAGCGGGGACCGTATTAAAAATTACCCTTTGCATCGCAGGCAGGCAGTCAAAACAGCAGGCACGGAAACCGCTCTGCACAGCCTCCGCCCGGGCCGAGGCACGGCGGGCAGCAACGGTCACACGGGCGTGAAGTGCCATCAGAAGGTCAGCCAAAGGCTTTCCCACGCAGCCGTATCCAAGCACGAGGCAGGGCTGTTCAAACAGCGAATCCTCCAGCCGCTCGGCAGTCAGTTCGACGGCCGCCTCCGCCGTCAGGCGGCCGTTGGACGCCTTCACGACGGGATCGCGCAGCAGATCCGTCACAGGACCTGCGCCGGGAAGCAGCTTCTCCGGCTGCTCTGTCACCGCACCGCCGTAAACGCGAGTGTGCGCGTCATACAAGCCCCCAAGGGCTTTGGGGTCCAGCCCCTCCCCTGGTCCGCGCAGTCTTCCGCTTTCCGTGAAGCAGGGCGTCGGCAGAATCAGCACGTCAGCAGGCTGATCAGGGACATTGTCTTCCAAACCGGGCACACCGAGGGTATAAACACGGCCCCTGGGAATCAGGAGCCGCGACAGCCAAAATTGCCGACGGTCACCGCCGACCAGCAGATATGTCGTTTCCATCGCTTCATCTCCTCACGCCAGTATATGACGAAGGGAGCGCTTGGTGCATTCATAGAAAAGCGCCCGGACGCGTTCACGTCCGGGCGAGTCATACTCAGCTTTTTTCGTTTCGGTCACACTTGTTTTTCGGGATACAGAAAAACTCGACGAGCTCAGTCCCCTCATAGCGCAGAATATAAACATACTCCGCATATTTGCAAAAGGGACACTCGAAAACGGCGTCAGCAAGCCGATACTCGATTTCGTGCCCGTTTCCGTCGCCGGATCGTCCGTCATAGTCGCTATGCGCGGACACGCAGGCGCCGTCTCCCATACAGATCTCCACGTGAACGAAGGGGCGAACGAGGATGTCGCCGCGCTGCGGCTCGGTCTCTCCTTTTCGGTAGACTACGAAGCCATACGCAGGCAGGACCGCAACCATTTCGTCGGGAAACAAATAGCTTTCCACGCCAAAACCGCCCTCCATCAACGCGGTGCTTACAAAGGAAGAGCAGTCGTAGTTTGGTCCGAAGCGGTTTCTCTGACTGTATCCGTGGGCGTCGTCTTCCGCAATCTCCAGGGCCCAGGCCAGCATGGCCTCCACCTTGGGATCCAGCGGTTCTGATCCCTCCTGCTGCTCCGCGAGATCACATTCCACCTGACAGTCTTCAGCAAATGCAGTCAGACGCAGGCTGCTCACAAGCAGCAACGTCAAAAGCAGGGATAGGATTCTTCGCATGAAATACCTCCATTGGATTATTCCCGGAAGGTATTATAGCAAAGCGGAACGACAATTTCAAGATTTGTATCAAATTGTTTACAAAATCACCATATTTTGTTACCAACTTGCAGTTATCGAATCAGCAACTCGCCATTCACAACGTCAACCACCAATTCGCTGCCGGGCGCAACGTCGCCGCGGAGGATCCGCTTGGCCATCATGGTCTCAACCGTGTGCTGGACGTAACGGCGCAGCGGGCGAGCACCAAATGCGGGATCAAAGGCTTCGTCCACGATATAGGACTTGGCGTCATCGGTAAGCGTGCAGCGAAGCTGCTTGTCCAGAAGACGCTTGTTGAGCTGGTTGATTTGCAGGTCGATGATCTTGAAGATATTCTCCTTTGTCAGAGGCTTGTAGAAAACGATCTCATCCAGACGGTTCAGGAACTCCGGCCGGAAGGTCTTCTTGAGCAGCGCATCCACCTGGGCGCGAGCCGTCTCACTGATCTCGCCGTTTTCGTCGATGCCGTCGAGGATATAGGGAGAGCCAAGATTGGAGGTCAGGATGATGATGGTGTTCTTGAAGTCCACCGTGCGTCCCTGGGAATCCGTCACGCGGCCGTCGTCGAGGACCTGAAGCAAAATATTGAAAACGTCGGGATGGGCCTTTTCAACCTCGTCAAAGAGAATCACGGAATAGGGCTTGCGGCGAACGGCCTCGGTGAGCTGGCCGCCCTCCTCGTAGCCGACGTATCCGGGAGGCGCTCCGATCAGACGGGAGACGGAGAACTTCTCCATATACTCGGTCATGTCGATGCGGACGATATTCCGCTCGTCGTCAAAGAGGTCTTCTGCCAGGGCTTTGGCCAGTTCGGTCTTGCCGACGCCGGTGGGGCCGAGGAAGAGGAAGGATCCGACGGGACGGTTGGGGTCCTGGATCCCGGCACGGGAACGCTGAATCGCCTCGGTGACCACGCGGACGGCCTCGTCCTGGCCCACGATACGCTTATGCAGCCGTTCGTCGAGGTGCAGGAGCTTATCCCGCTCGCCCTGGACCAGCTTGGCCACGGGGATCCCCGTCCAGCGCTCGATGATCTTGGCGATCTCATCCTCGGTGACGCGGTTGCGAAGCAGGCTCTGCTCCCTCGCGTTCTGCGCCAGGCGCTCTTCCTCCTCCAGTTCCTTTTTCGCCTCCGGCAGGTCGCCGTATTTGAGCTTGGCGGCAGCCTCGAGATCATAGGCCTGCTCTGCCTTTTCAATCTCCGCATTGAGCTTCTCGATCCGCTCACGCAGGGACTGAACCTTGGCGATGGCGTCCTTTTCGTTCTCCCACTGGGCCTTCATCGCCTTGAAGCGATCCCGGTGCTCGGCCAGTTCCTTTTGCAGCTCGGCCAGACGGCCCATGGAGAGCTCGTCCTCCTCGTTTTTCAGGGCGGCTTCTTCGATCTCCATCTGGATGATCTTACGGCGGACCTTGTCCAGCTCGGTGGGCATGG
>CAMKED010000032.1 GCA_946411475.1 uncultured Clostridia bacterium
AGCGCTGCTGCGGCATGCCGGAATCCGGCATTCTGGATAAGCGCCTGTGGCAGCTCCTGACCGGTCTCTACCACCAGGCCATCGGCGACGGCGAGAGAAGCACGCACTGTGCCGGATAAACCTTGACAGAGCAGGCAGGCTGTGGCATAATAGAGAAAAAATAAACGGGAGAATCACTATGAACAACATGCTGCCCAGACCGCGGTTTTGGGCAGAGGCTGCCGTCCAGATCCAGACGCGCCGCTCTCTGTTCGCGGAACTGCTGATCTATTTGCTCCTGACGCTGATTGGGTATTTGGGTCAGGCGCTGATTATTTCCGTCCCTGTTTCGGGCTGGCTTTTGCAAACCCAATCGGACGCCATGCTGGAAGAACTGGAAGCAGGACAGTCGCTGCAGCGGCTGATCCTCAGCTTCATGGAGGATCTGCCGGAGTGGGTAACTGTGGTGTCCCTGTTCGGCGGGGTTGCGATGGGCGCGGCGACCGTCCTCTATTGCCTGAAATTTCAAAAGCGGAAGCTGTCTTCCATGGGCCTTCGCAGGAAGGGCTGGGCGCTTGAGCTGGTGTTTGGTCTGATTCTGGGCACGGCCCTCGTGTGCGCCGTGATCGGCTTGGGCGCAGCCGTGGGCGGCTTCCGGCTGACGTCTTCCACGCCCTCCACCGAGAACCTGGGCCTCGTACTGCTGAGCTTCCTGGGCTGTATCGTCTCCGGCGCTTCTCTGGAGCTGCTGACCCGCGGGTACTTCGCGCCCACGGTCGGAGCCCGTGCGCCCGTGGCCGTCGCGCTGTTTTATTCCACCTTTGCTTCCGTGCTGATGCAGGCCGGCAGCTCCCTGTTTTCTCTGCCTGTGGCAAATCACCTGCTGTTTGGAGTCTTCCTGGGCGTCCTGGTCCTGAAACGCGGCAATCTCTGGAGCGCCTGCGCCATTCATTCCGCCTGGCTCTTTACCGAAAACTTTCTGTTTAACGTCGCCCCCGCCGGCAAGCACGGCGGGATCCGCCTGTTCGAGGTGGACGCCGATACCTTCCGTCCTGTGCTGAGCGGCGGCGCGTATGGGATTTCCAACAGCATCTGCATGACGATCGTGCTTCTGGCTGCCGTGGCGGTGATCCTGGCGCTCCCGGCCAAGGACCCGGCTCCGATCGAACCGGAACAGACAGCGGAGGAGGAACAACATTCAAATTTTCTGTAAATAATTGCCCCAGGCACTTCCATTTTGCGGAGAGTCTGCTATAATGCAAAAAGAAGCAAATCCACCGACATACTGAAAGGAGAACAAAAAGATGGCATTGAATGATAGTCTGGAAGCCCTGAAGGGCTTTGTCGCCGAGGCAGCGCAGGCCGCCGCACGGGTCACCAAGAGCGCAGCCGCCGTGACCAAGTCCAACATCAGCATCCTCACCGAGCAGGATAAGCAGAAGAAGGCGTACATGGAGCTGGGCAAGCTCTACTACCGCGATTACATCACCGGCGAAGAACCCGACGAAGCCGAGTATTTGCCGCTTTGCGAGGCCATTACCGAGGCAGCCAAGAATATTGACGCGCTGCGCGGCGAGCTGGAGGAGGCCAAGGCTTCCTTCGCTAAGCCCGCCAAGGAGGAGAACGCCGAGGCGCCTGCCGAGGAACTGAATTTCGAGGAGGAGCTCGAAAATCTCCACAAGGAGCTCGATGAGCTGGGCGAGAACCTGTCCAAGCTCGAGGGCGTGGAGGCCGAGGCCGAGGAAAAGCTGGGCGACGTGGAGAAGGCCGTGGACGCGGTCTTTGAGGTCGTGGACGACAATCCCTGCAACGCCTGCCAGACCCCCGAGGCCTGCGACGGCTGCGAGAGCAAGCCCAAGGAATAAACGATGCAAACAAACTGCCTGCGGAGCGATCCGCAGGCAGTTTTGTTTGCAGGGTTCAGGGTCCGTAGGGCGGCCAGACCGCTGGCCGCCGGTTCCGAGCCGGCAGGGGCGGCCATTGGCCGCCGGCAGCTCGCACGGGTTGTCCCGGCTGTCATTGCCACGCCAGTGCGCACACTGGCGTGGCAATCCGTTTTTCCCGGTTCGCCATCGGCGAACAATCGCCCGGCAGGGCGATCCTGCCCGGTGCGTTGCCGGAAGCGGGTGTGCCGTCGGAACACCACCTCATCCGTCATCGGGCTTCCGTGAGACGCCCGATGACACCTTCCCCTAAAGGGGAAGGCTTTTCGGGTGCGTCTTTACGGCGCCTCGCTTCCGTCGCCGAAGCGCTCCATGAGGGACTGTATCCATTCCGCGCGGGCGGTGGCGTAGTCCATGCCGAAGGCCTCTTCAAACGTGCAGGCGTCGAAGCAGTAGGCGGTGACCTTGTCCGCGCCGCAGTGCTCGGCGAGGTAGTTCAGCAGAGAAACTGCCTCCGACAACGTCTGACTGTTTTCTTCTTTCGTTCGATCTGCACCTGTGAGGCCCAGCATGTCGCAGATGGCAGCTCGCTCACCATCCGTACCGTCCCAATCCGTTCCATAGACCAGATTATACCAGGCAATCGCGTCCTCTGCCAGGCGCCAGTTGTTCGGGTCGGCCATATCCTCGGTGCCGCCGAGCCTGTAGTAGGCGGCGTTGTAGAAATAATCGGGGTCGGGGGGCGCGTCATGTTTTAACGTAGAGATAGAGCAGTATGGGTCTATGCAGAGACCAACCCAATAGGCATAGCTGAAGTGCTGCCATTGTATGGGTCTTGGATTGAGCAGGGCCAATGTGTAGTAGATTCCATGCCAGCGAAAAGCGTCTTTGCCCAGCTCTACTTCGATCTGTGAATTCTTGTTCTTGAAGCCGGAACGATTTGAACCGATAATCTTCAGCATCACCGTTTTTTGGGTCTGCGCGATGACACGGTCGTTCGGGGCGTTGTCGGCCACGAACTGCCGGATCGTTTCCAGGCTCTTGTCGACCCGTTCCAGATAGCCCGGCAGATAGTCGACCACGCAGTCCTTCATTTCGCATTCTTCACTGTACAGAATCGAGGGATTGACGGTAAGCTGGTAGTCGTCGTCCTCCACGATCAGCGTTGTGGCCTCCGACAGACGGGAGAGGCCGATGCGCTCATAGTTGTCGGTGCCGACGACGCGCAGGGTCTTGGTGCTTTCGTCGAAGCTGACCTGAGGCTGTTCGGCGGGCTCCTCGCTGCCGTCGCCGAAGCGATCCATCAGGGATTGCTCCCAGGCGGCCCGGGCCGTGGCGAAGTCGGTGCCGAAGGCTTCTTCAAAGCTGCAGGTCTCGAAGCAGAAAGCGGCGACCTGTTTCTCGCCGTATTGATTGGCCAGATAGTTGATTAGAGATACCGCCTCATTCCCACACAGGTCGTTGCCCTCCAGCTCTGGGTCGTAGTTACAGCCGGGAATCTCTTTGAGCGGACAGCATTCGCAGGTAATGCCGCCCCAATCCCTGCCATGGACCAGATTGTACCAGGCATTGGCGTCCGAATACAGGGCCTGGTTGTTCAAATCCAGGAGATCTTCGGTGCCGCCCAGCCGGAAGTAGTCACGTATGAAGTAGTAGTTGCGACACTCATCGAGGCTAAATCCGACGTTTACATAATTATATGGATCCACGCAGAAACCGATCCAGTTGGTGTAGCCCGTCTCATACCAACTTTCGCGCTTCGAGTTCAAGAGTGCGCCTGCGTAGAGGATGCCGTAGCGTCTGTATCTCTCTCCCATGTACAGAGAGATGTGGTCATCGCTGACGCGGTAAGTCCCATTGCGCATTATGATTTGGATCGGCTTGCGGGTCTGCACGGCGATTTCCTCGTTGGGGGCCACAGAGACGATATAATCTGCGATCAGGTCGAAGCTCCGATCCATACGGTTCAGATAGTCCGGCAGATCAACGGCGAGATCGTCAAACATGTTCCTGAGGGCGGAGATGGAATTGCTGAACTGGAAGCGGTCGTCCTCCACCTCTAAATACCGGGCGTCGTCCAGGTAGGGGCTCAGGTCCAGGCGGTCATAGTTGCCGGTGCCGACGACGCGCAGGGTCTTGGTGCTTTCGTCGAAGCTGACCTGAGGCTGTTCGGCGGGCTCCTCGCTGCCGTCGCCGAAGCGATCCATCAGGGATTGCTCCCAGGCGGCCCGGGCCGTGGCGAAGTCGGTGCCGAAGGCTTCTTCAAAGCTGCAGGTCTCGAAGCAGAAAGCGGCGACTTTATCGTGACCGTATTGCTCGGCCAGATAGTTGATCAGAGATACCGCCTCATTCGCACACAGGTCGTTGCCCTCTAACGCGGGGTCGCCTGTGAAATCGGACCACTCTTTGATCGGAGTGACTTCGTATATATTGCCGTCCCAATCCCTTCCGTAGATCAGGTTATACCAGGCAGTGGCGTCGATCTCGAGCTTCGCGTTATCCGGCGTTCTTTCTCCGGTGCCGCCCGCACGGCGGTAGGCCGGACCATAGAGATCGTTGAAATCCTCCACATTCCAGGAAGGCCCAACCAATTTGAAACTATAGGGATCCTGGTAGTAAAAGAACCAAAAGTCGTAGCCATATGCATACCAGTTGAAAACCGTCGGGTTCAGCAGCGCGCGCGCGTAGAGCAACGACAGCCGAAAGAAACTGTCTTGTCCCAGGGACAGGGCGATGTAGTCATTGTAGTTGTGGTAGTTTATGATGCGCTCCATCGAGATCTTTACCGGCTTGCGGGTTTGCGCGGCGATCTCCTCGTTGGGGGCCACGGCGGCGAAATAATTCGCCATATAGTCGATGCTCCGATCCATACGATCCAGACAGCTCGGCAGATCAGCGGCGAGGTCGTGGATTTCGTACACGTCCCTGAGCATGTAAATGGAAGCGCTGAACTGGAAGCGGTCGTCCTCTACCTTTATCATGGAGGCATTGTCCAGGTAGGGGCTCAGATCCAGGCGGTCGTAGCCCGACGTGCCGGTGATCTGAATGGTGCGGTTTGCGTAGCTCAGTTGGGGCAGAGTGGGATCGGTGTCCGGCTGCGGCTCGGTGTCCGGCTGCGGCTCGGTGTTCTGCATTTCCAAATGTGCCGTGGTCTGGGCGACCTCGCTGTTTCCGGATTCTCCGGTCTGCGGATGCGTGGTCCGGTCCATCAGCTTGCTGACGGTGAGACCGATCCCACCCAGCATGCCGAGCACCAGCACGGCCGCGACGGCGCCCTTCCAGCGGACCGTCTTGACCGGAACGGCTTTCACAACGGGGCTGGAAACCGCATCGGCAGAAGGCATGCGGTTCAGAACCTCCCGCGACACAGGAGCGGACGAAGCGCGCGCGATGCGGTCGTCCAAAGCGCCGGTCAGACGCATAGCCAGTTCTTTATCGGTCATGATATCCCTCCTCTAATTCCTTGCGCAGGGCTGCCTTGCCCCGGCTGATGAGCTTTTCCGCCTTGAAGACGGTGCAGCCCATGGTGCTTGCGATCTGCTTGGCCGTAAGCCCGCAGACCAAAGCCAGTTGAACTGCGGTGCGCTGCTCGTAGGGCAGCTTGTTCAGCGCTGCGTTGACGTCCATGATGCCGTCCGGGTCTCCGATGGGGGCGTGCAATTCTTCTGCCTCCTCCAGGGAGACGATCCGCTCGCGCTTGCGTTTGCGGAGCAGATCCAGGGCCTTGTGTTCGGCCAGCACGGCCACGAAGCGCTTGGCCTGCGGCCCGGTGGGCGATTCCAGACAGTCGTAATGCTCCCAGAGCTTCATGGCGGCTTCGGCCGCGGCGTCCTCCGCGAGATCGTCGTCCCGGAGAATGTTTCGTGCCAATCGGAACATCAGGGCCCGGTAGGCGGTGTAGGTTTCCTCAAATCGTTCCCGCCGGTCGGAACGCGCGGTCAATTTGACGGGAGCGCCTTGCTCGGCAAGGCTGCTGTACGTGATGGTCATTTCCAGCCTCCTTTCAGGTGGTTCTATCTACTATAACGCCGGAGCGGGCCGGGTTCGGACAAAAAATCCGGCGATTTTTGCGAAAAATTGCAAAGACCGCCGGAGTTGGGCGGCCAATGGCCGCCCCCCAAGTTCAGAGTTCAGAGCCTTTCGCGCGGGCGATCTGCCCGCATGAGGCAATAGGCAGCAGGCAACA
Organism: uncultured Clostridia bacterium; assembly: GCA_946411475.1. Classification (GTDB taxonomy): domain Bacteria; phylum Bacillota; class Clostridia; order Oscillospirales; family Oscillospiraceae; genus JAFRPC01. Next base: position 6,049 of record CAMKED010000032.1, read on the forward strand.
GGAGACGCGAGGAAGCGTCCGCGTCCCTATTCCTTATTTTGATTGACCAGCGTCTTGCTCCCGTCCGGGTTCTTGTAGAGCCGGATATAGAGCATCACGCCGACGGCGGCCACGAAGCTGACGCCGGCCAGAAGCTGGCTGACCCGGACGTCGGTGCTGCCGATGTAGAGTGAATCGGTGCGCAGGCCTTCGATCCAGACGCGGCCGAGACCGTACCAGGCCACGTATTGCAGGAAGGTCTGTCCGTCGTACTTGCGCTTCTTGGACAGGAAGTGGAGCAGCACGAAGCCGACCAGGTTCCAGACGGACTCATAGAGGAAGGTGGGGTGCCAGTAGCGCACCGCGCCGTTTGCCTCCTCAATGCCCATACGCAGGAAGAAGTTGTTGAAGATCTCCGCACCGTAGGCTTCGCGGTTGAAGAAGTTGCCCCAGCGGCCGATGAGCTGGCCGATCAGCAGGCCCAAAGCCATGATGTCCAGGTAGGGCGTGATCTTTTGCTTTTTCAGCTTCGAAAACAGCACAAGCCCCAAAATCGCGCCGATGACGCCGCCGTAGATGGCGATGCCGCCCTGCCAGATGTAGAGCGCGGTGATCGGATTGTCCTTGTAGTAATCCCAGCGGAAGGCTACGTAATAAATCCGGGCGCACACGATTGCCAGCGGCACACAGATGAGAATCGCGTCCGTTACCAGGTCAAAGCTCGTGCCGAATTCCTTGACGCGGAAGCGCACGTAGAGGATGGCCAGCAGGAAGCCGATGGCAATGACCAGCCCATAGATATAGATTTCTTTGCCGAAAACGGAGAAGGGAAGGGTGCGGGGCGGGTTGACCCCGTCGATCCCCAGCCCGGGAAAGGAAATAGTACCGGCGTCATAGAACATAAAAACGCCTCCTTGTCTTTGAACTGCCTGCCATTATAGCATATCTTGCGGCAAAAAGCTACGGTTTTTCGCGGACTTGACAGATTTTCCAAAAAAGAGTATAATAACAAGAACATATGCGAGCCTGTACAGAATGGAGCAATGCAATGAAAAAAACCTTGAAGTTTGTCATCATCCTCGTGGTGATTTTGGCCCTGCTGGGCGCCGGATACTGGTTCTTCTTCCAGTACCGGCTTGATATTACGACCGGTGCTCTGGTGGATTTTGCGGATTCTCAATTCAATTCCGGCCATTACAGCATGGCGATCCGCTGCTATCGCTGGGCTGACAGTCTTTCTCCCAAAAACGCCGATACTGCGCTGAAGCTTGCCGAGGCCTACCACAAGAGCGGAAACTATACCAAGACCGAATACGTGCTGGTCCACGGCATTTACGACAACCCCGACGACCTGCGTCTGTATGAGGCACTGTCCAAAATCTACGTTGAACAGGACAAGCTCATGGACGCGCAGCAGATGCTCGACGGCGTCTCCAATGCGCAGGCGAAGGCCGCGCTTGCAGCCAAGCGGCCCGCGGCCCCGGTCCTGAGCCCTGAGGCGGATTATTACAGCGAATACATTACCGTTGAATTGCAGCAGGGGAGCCCGGACGGCGTCTGCTACCTCAGCCTGGACGGCAGTTATCCCTCCCGGGAGACGGACGCCTATACCGGTCCCGTTACGCTGCCCGGCGGCCAGACCCTCGCCTATGCCGTGGCGGTGAGCGAGGAAGGTCTGGTGAGCCCGCTGACGGCCGGCGCGTACACCATCGCAGGCGTGGTGGAGGACGTGGAATTCCACGACGACGCCCTGCTTGCGTACACGCAGGAGCTCCTGCACCGCGGCAACCGAACCATCCGCACCAATGACCTGTGGGACATTGCGGAGCTGAATCTTCCGGCGGAGCTGTCGGACACCTCGGACCTGTCGCATTATATCGGCGTGCGGAAGCTGGTCGGCCGCGACCTCGGCGCCATTGAGTACGATTTCCTGGCCGCCATGCCGCAGTTGAACTATCTGGAGCTCGACGGCTGCATCGTGACAGAGCAGACCTTGAAGCAGATCGCCGCCTGTCCCGCGCTGGAGACTCTGATCCTGTCAGACTGCGATCTGAACTCGATTTCGCCGCTGGCGGAGATGAAGACGCTCCGGGTGCTGGATCTGACTGACAATTCCATTAACGCGCTGAGTGCGATCAACGCCGGCGGCCTGGAAAACCTCGAGGAGCTCTACGTGGGTCACAACGCACTGACCAACTTGCCCGTGCTGCGCGGCTTCCCGTCCTTGAAGATCCTGGATCTGTCCTATAACGCCCTGTCCTCCATCGGCGGCATTTCCGCCTGTACCTCGCTGGAGCGGCTGAATTTGTCACACAACTGCGTTAGTTCCGTGACGGCCCTGAGCGCCCTGACTGACCTGATCTGGTTTGACGGCTCGACGAACCAGATCATGGACGTGTCCATGATGGCACCCTGTGTCAAGCTGGAGACCTTTATCATGACGGACAACAAGCTGGATAACGTGGACTTCCTGGCCGGCTGTGCCGGGATCCGGGAGGTCAACATTGACAACAACGACGTCGTCAAGGTCCCGGCCTTCCAGAAGGAATGCCCGCTGATGACCTTCAGCGCGGCCCATAACTTCCTGGAAGATTTGAGCGGCCTCTCGGGCCTGCAAAAGCTCACCATGGTCAACGCGGACTACAACAACATCCGGGACATCTCTGCTTTGCTGGAATGCCCCGCGCTGGTCCAGGTGAACGTCTACCATACCAACGTCCACGATGGCGGCGAGCTCGCCGAAAAGGGCGTGGTGGTCAACTTCACTCCGGAATTCTAAGCTGTTTTGAAGCCCCCATAGAATCCTTGCTTCTATGGGGGCTTCGTGCACAATATGTGATCAAAAAAAGAAAAGAGGAGAATCATGATGGACCGTATCCTTGCCCTGCTGCTGACTGCCGCTCTGCTCTGCGCCTGCTTCGCAGGCTGCGCCAGGGAGCCTGCCGACACAAGGTCGGAAACCGCACAAAAGAGCATTTCCGGCGAGATCATGGTCTTCGCCGCCGCCTCCATGACCGAGACGCTGACCGAGCTCGGCGCCCGCTTCGAGGCCGCTCATCCCGGCGTGAAGGTGAGCTTCAACTTTGCCTCCTCCGGCAAGCTGATGGATCAGATCCTGGCCGGAGCCGACTGCGATCTCTTTATCTCCGCCGCGCCCAAGCAGATAAACGCCCTTGACGCCGCCCAGGACGCGGAGAAGAACCCGGACAGGAACGATCTGATCGACGGTGACACCCGCTGCGATCTGCTGGAAAATAAGGTCGCCCTGGCCGTCCCCGACGGGAACCCCAAGAGCATCCGATCCTATGACGATCTGGTCAAGGGCTTGCAGGATGGGACGATCCTGCTGGCCATGGGCGGCGAGGGCGTGCCGGTCGGCCAGTATACGCAGAAGATCTTCACGCACTTTGGCCTGGACGAGGCTGCGCTGGCCGGGGCGGGTGTGTTGAGCTACGGCGGGGACGTCAAGGCTGTCACCACGCAAGTCTCCGAGAAGCTGGTGGACTGCGGCATCATCTATCAGACTGACGCCTGTTCCGCCAAGCTGACGGTAGTGGACACCGCCACCGAGGAGTTGTGCGGCCGGGTCATCTATCCCGCCGCCGTGCTCAAAAACGCCCAAAACGCCGAAGCGGCCAAGGCGTTTTTAGCCTACTTGCAGACCGCCGAGGCAGGCGAGGCCTTCGCGGCAGTCGGCTTCACGCCGCTGAGCGGCAAGTAAGATGGATCTGTTTCCGCTCTGGAACTCGCTGCGGATCGCCTTTCTCTCCGCGGCCATCGTCTTTTTCCTGGGCATCGCGGCGGCCTACTACGCCTCGCGCGCGCCGCGCCTGGTGAAGGGCGTTCTGGACGTGGTGCTGACGCTGCCGCTGGTCCTGCCGCCCACGGTGGTCGGCTATCTGCTGATCCTGCTGCTAGGGCCGAATCATGCTCTGGGGGCGCTGATCCTGCGGCTGTTTGACACCAAGCTGCTCATGCGCTGGTGGTCGGCCATCTTCGCAGTGTCTGTGGTTGTTTTTCCGCTGATGTACCGCACGGCCCGGGGCGCCTTTGAGAGCTTCGACGAGGACTTAGCCGCCGCGGGCCGGACGCTGGGCCTGTCCAACGCCTACGTCTTCTGGCGCATCCGCATCCCAGCCTGCCGACAGGGCATTTTGGCGGGCGTGGTGCTGGCCTTTGCGCGTGCCCTGGGCGAATACGGGGCCACGTCCATGATCGTGGGCTTTATTCCCGGCAAAACGGCAACCGTTGCTACCCAGGTCGCCTTCCTCTGGCAAAACCAGGGGAACACGGAGGCCGGACGGCGTGCCCTGCTATTTTGGATTTGTATCAATGTTGCGATTTCCGCGGCAGTTCTGATCACCGTGAACCTGCTGGAACGCCGCAGCGCGCAGGGCGGTTGAAAAATGAAAGGGATCTATTCAGTCGCATCTGCTCCGTAGTGGCCGCGCACCTGCGCGGCCATGCCGCGGCTTACTATTTCGGGGCTTTATGGCCGCGCAGGTGCGCGGCCACTACGACCCTACTGAACAGATACGTTGAACGTTGAAAGCTTTCAACGTTCCATTTTCAGCTTTCAACTCCGTGAAAGGAGGCCCCATGTCCCTGTCAGTCAAAATTGAAAAGAACCTGGGCGGCTTCCAACTTCGCGTGGAGTTCGAGAGCGCGGGCGGTCTGCTGGCGCTGCTCGGCGCTTCCGGGAGCGGGAAGAGCCTGACCCTGCGCTGCATCGCGGGCCTGCTGCGCCCGGATCGGGGCCGGATCGTGCTGAACGGCCGCGTCCTCTATGACAGCGCCGCCGGGATCGACTTACCGCCCCAGCAGCGGCGCGTGGGCTATCTGTTCCAGAGCTGCGCCCTGATCCCGCATCTGAGCGTCCTCGAAAACGTGGCGCTGGGTTATCACGCAAGACCGAAAGCCGAACGGAATGAACTTGCGTTGGCGCAGCTTCGCCGCTTTCGGATCGAGACGCTTGCCGCAGCCCTTCCCGCGACGCTCTCCGGCGGCGAACGCCAGCGGGTTGCCCTGGCGCAAACTCTGGCCGCAGAGCCGGAAGCCATGCTGCTGGACGAGCCCTTTTCCGCACTGGACGAGTATCTGAAATGGGAGCTGGAGCTGGAACTGGCCCGGACCCTGGAGACCTACGGCGGCGACGCGGTCCTGGTCTCCCACAGCCGCGACGAGGTCTGCCGCCTGGCCAAGTCCGTCTGCGTGCTGTCCCACGGTCGCAGCGAGCCGGTCCTGCCCGTTTCAGAGCTGATGACCGCCCCTGGCACGCTGGGGGCCGCCCTGATCTCCGGCTGCAAGAATCTCTCGCCCGTCCGCGTTCAGGCTGACGGCACGCTGCGCTGCGAGGCCTGGGGCTGGACGCTCCCGGCCTGCCCCGTTCCGGACGGCCTGACGCACGTGGGCATTCGCGCCCACAGCCTGCAGCTCGGGGAGGGAGCGATCAGCCTGCCCTGCACCGTGGATCGGGTGATCGACAACGTGTTCTCTTATATCCTGATGCTGCAAACGCCGGGAACGGGTCAGCTTCGGATCGAATTTGACAAAGCGCAGCCTGTCCCGCCCGTCGGCGCGGCAGTTCGCGTGCACGTCCCGGCGGAGGAGATCCTGTTGTTACAATGAACGCATCTATGACTGACCCATTCGGAAGAACCATAAACTATTTACGCCTGTCCGTGACGGAGCGCTGCAACCTGCGCTGCGCCTACTGCATGCCGGCCGAAGGCGGCTGCGAACGCGAACACGCGGAGCTCTGCTTGGAGGAACTGGCGGAGTTGGCCGCCGCCTGCGTGTCGCTGGGGGTCAAAAAGATCCGCCTGACCGGCGGAGAACCGCTGCTCCGCAGAGATATTCTGGCTCTGGTGGAGCGCTTGCACGCGCTTCGCCAAGACGGCCTCGAGGAGCTGTGCATGACCACGAACGGCAGCCTGCTGGCGGACTATGCCGCGCCGCTGCGGGCCGCCGGCCTCGACCGGCTGAATATCAGCCTCGACACGCTCCGCCCGGCGCGCTACCGAGCGCTGACCCGGGGCGGGGATCTGAACCGCGTCCTGGACGGGATCGCTGCCGCCGAAGCCGCGGGCTTCCGGGATATTCGCCTGAACGCCGTTCTGCTGCGCGGCGTCAATGACGACGAGCTGGCAGACCTGGCCCGCCTGGCCGAGACTCACCCCTGGTCTGTGCGCATGATCGAACTCATGCCGATCGGCCCCGGCGCGGAAATGCCTGACGCCTTTCTGCCCGCGTCGCGGGTCCTGGAGGCGGTCCCGGAGCTGGGGGAAATGCACTTTGAGTCACCGGTCACCAGGCACCAGTCACCGGGGGACGGGGGACGCGGATTCTTCGCTGCGCTCAGAATGACAGAGGGGGAACGCGCCGTAGAGGCGGCCGGTGGCCGCCTGCAATCCGGGACGGGGAATCCGTCCCCTACGTCCGTCGCCCGGCTCTATACCGCGCCGGGTTGGACGGGAACGGTGGGCTTGATCACGCCCATGAGCTGTGATTTTTGTGCCGCATGCAGCCGCATCCGCATCACCGCCGACGGCAAGCTCAAGCCCTGCCTGCATGCAGCCGAGGAACTCCCGCTGCGCGGCCTGCACGGCGCGGCCCTGACCGAGACGATCGAGGCCGCCGTCCGCCGCAAGCCCGCCCGGCACCGGCTGTCCGGCAGCACTCCCAGCGACAGCGCAAGACCCATGAACGAAATCGGCGGATAAACAACGTTTTTTGGAGGTTCCCATGGAATTCACCCACATCAACCCGCAGGGGCGGGCCGTCATGGTGGACGTGACGGAGAAGGCCCCCACGAACCGAACGGCCGTCGCCGAGGGCTTCGTGTGCTGCGCCCCGGAAACGCTTGCCGCGATCCGCAGCGGCGGCGTGAAAAAGGGCGACGTGTTGGCCGTCGCCCAGGTGGCGGGCATCCAGGCTGCCAAGCATAGCTGGGAGCTGATCCCGCTCTGCCACCCGCTGCCCCTGACCGGGATCGACCTTGCCTTTGACCTGACCGAGAACGCTGTGCATATCACGGCCACGGTGCGCTGCACCGGCCCTACGGGCGTCGAAATGGAAGCTCTGAGCGCTGTTTCCGCCGCTGCGCTGACGGTCTACGATATGTGCAAGGCCCTGCAAAAGGACATGGAGATCACCGGTATCCGCCTGCTGGAAAAAACGGGCGGCAAGAGCGGCGCGTACCGCTCAGTAGGGGCGGCTGAAACCTCCCCTGCTTGCAGGGAAGGGGGACCGGCCTCAAGGCCGGTGGAGGGGTGCCGCCCGCCCGAGGCAGAGGCTTCCGCAGCGGTGGGGACCGTCGTTGCCGTCTGTATTTCAGACAGGAAAGGCATTCAAAAACGGGAAGTGCCGTCCATCGAGCTCCGTGTCGGCCACGGGATCGTGGACGACGCCCACGCGGGCAACTGGCACCGACAAGTCAGCCTGTTGGCGGAGGAATCCGTGGATACCATGCGCGGCCTCGGCTTCGAGCTGCCACCCGGCGCCTTTGCGGAAAATATTCTGACCCGCGGCGTCAAGCTGAAAACTCTGCCCGTCGGCACGGTGCTCCGGGTCGGCACGGCCCTGCTGGCCGTGACCCAGATCGGCAAGGAGTGCCACAACGATTGCGCCATCAAGCAAACCACCGGCCGCTGCGTCATGCCCACCGACGGCGTATTCGCCATCGTGCTGCAAAACGGCGTTGTGCGACAAGGCGATGCGGTTGAGATAGAGACGATAGCCCATAGCCCATAGCTATCATCTATCAGCTATTAGCTATCAGCTTTTCCAAGAGGTGAAAGATATGAAACAAATACCTGTCCGAGACGCTGTTGGCCACGTGCTCTGTCACGACCTGACGCAAATTATTCCTGGTGAATTCAAGGGTGCGCGCTTCCGCAAGGGCCATATCGTCACCGAGGCGGATATTCCCGTCCTGCTCTCCATGGGCAAGGAGCACCTCTACGTCTGGGAGCTCGAGCCCGGCATGCTCCACGAAAACGACGCGGCCGCCCGGCTGGCTCGCCTCTGCAAGGGTCCCGGCATGACGGAGAGCGAGGTGCGCGAGGGCAAGATCGAGCTGCGTGCCGAATTCGACGGCCTCTTCCGCGTGGATACCGCCCGCCTCAACGCGGTCAACGCAATTGACGAGCTGATGATTGCCACCCGTCGCGGCAACACAGCCGTCCGGGCCTGGGACAAGCTCTGCGGCACCCGCGTGATCCCGCTGGTGATCCGGGAGGAAAAGCTGCAGGCTGCCGAGGCTGCGGCAGGGGAGAAGCCCCTGCTCGAGCTGCTGCCCTTCAAGATGAAAAACGCCGCCGTCGTCACGACCGGCGCGGAGGTCTCGGGCGGTCTGATCGAGGACAAATTCACCCCGGTTCTGATCGAGAAATTGAAGGCCTTCGGGATCGAAGTGATCCATCACAGCCTTCCCGGCGACGAGCCTGCCGCAGTTTTGGCCGCCATCGAGGCCGCACGGGCCGCCAAGCCCGATCTGATCCTCTGCACCGGCGGCATGAGCGTAGACCCGGACGACAATACCCCCGGCGCCATCAAGGCCAGCGGCGCGCGGATCGTCACCTACGGCGCGCCCGTCCTGCCCGGGGCGATGCTCCTGCTCGGTTATTTCGCCGACGGCACCCCCATCCTCGGTCTGCCCGGCTGCGTCATGTACGCCAAGGCGACGGTCTTTGACAAGATCCTGCCCCGCATCGCCGCCGGGGTCGAGCTGACCAAGGCCGATTTCGTCGCCCTCGGCGAGGGCGGACTCTGCCTGGGCTGCGAAGTTTGCAGATATCCAATTTGTCCGTTTGGGGGATAAGGGAATAAAAAATTGTCCGTGCCTCGCTCGGCACGGACAATTTTTTATCGGTATTCTTACAGCTTTTTCGCCAGACGCTCGCGGATGGCGCCGATGAACTCCTCGGAGGTCACGGCAGCGGGCTTGGGATCCATCAGGGCAGCCAGGTCGCCGGTCATGATGCCGTCGTTGATGGTCTGCATGGTGGCCTCTTCCAGAGCCTCGCCGAAGCGCTCCAGCTCCTTGTTGCCGTCGAGCTCGCCGCGCTTCTTCATCGCGCCGGACCAGGCAAAGATGGTGGCAACGGGGTTGGTGGAGGTCTTCTCACCCTTCAGGTGCTTGTAGTAGTGGCGGGTGACGGTGCCGTGGGCAGCTTCGAACTCGTAGTTGCCGTCAGCAGAGACCAGGACGGAGGTCATCATGGCCAGAGAACCGAACGCGGTGGAGATCATGTCGGACATGACGTCGCCGTCGTAGTTCTTGAGGGCCCAGATCATGCCGCCGTGGGAACGGATCACACGGGCAACCGCATCGTCGATCAGCGTGTAGAAGTACTCCAGGCCGGCAGCCTCGAAGCGCTCCTTGTACTCGGTGTCGTACAGGCGCTGGAAGGTCTCCTTGAAGTCGCCGTCGTACTTCTTCATGATGGTGTCCTTGGTGGAGAACCAGAGGTCCTTCTTCTCGGACAGAGCATACTCGAAGCAGGAGCGGGCAAAGCTCTCAATGGAGGTGTCCTTGTTGTAGGCGCCCTGCAGAACGCCGGGGCACTCGAACTCGTAGATGGTCTCGCGCTGGACGCGGCCGTCCACGCCGGTGAAGATCAACTCGGCCTTGCCGGGCTCGTCAATGCGGAACTCGGTGTCCTTGTAGATGTCGCCGTAGCTGTGACGGGCCACGGTGATGGGAGCGGTCCAGCCGGGGATGTAGGTCTTGATGCCGGGGGTCACGATGGGGGTGCGGAACACGGTGCCGTCCAGGATGCCGCGGATGGTGCCGTTGGGGCTCTTGTACATCTTCTTCAGATTGTACTCAGTCATACGCTGGGCGTTCGGGGTGATGGTGGCGCACTTGACGCCGACGTGGTACTTCTTGATGGCGTTGCCGGCTTCCACGGTGACCTGATCGTCAGTGGCGTCACGGTTTACCAGGCCGAGGTCGTAGTATTCGGTGTTCAGCTCCACGAAGGGAGTGATCAGCTGATCCTTGATCATGGCCCAGAGGATTCTGGTCATTTCGTCGCCGTCCATCTCAACGATGGGGTTCTGCATTTTGATCTTTTCCATCTCAAATACTCCTTGGTCGGGCCAGATCATTTTTTGTAGTTTGCCCCATGGGCAGAGGCCCGCATTCGAGGCAAGTATAGCAAGTTTACGACAAAGTTTCAACCGTCAAAAATGACCAATTTTTGACGTTTGAATTTGGATAGATTCATTTATTCTGCATAGTTATAGAGCTGGCGTTTTCCAGTCGCTCCAAAAACAGCGTCACCGCCAGCAGATCCGCGCAGCCGCCCGGGGAGAGGTTCCGCTCCATGAACTGCCGGTCCAATTCCGCAATTTCTTGTAGGGACGGTATTTTATGTAGGGACAAGCATCGCTTGTCCGCGTTCTTCATATAGGGCTCTTGTTTGTCATCCTGAGCGGAGCGCAGCGGAGTTGAAGGCTCCGTTCCTCTTTCCGGGTTGGCCGCGGGGGGGACGGATTCTTCGCGTTGCTCAGAATGACAGGCGGGGACGATCAGCGCGGCAGCGGCTTGCTTCGCCCAGGCGGCCCCCTCCGGGCCGCCCCGGTGGAGCAGGTTCGTATCCTCCACCTTGGCGATCAGGTGCAGCAATGTCACGGCGGCGGCGTGATTGCGATCCAGACCCTGCGCCAGCAGCGCCTTGAACACTGGCAGGGAGATCTCCCGCACGGCGGGCAGCCCGTCGCTGACTTCACCCCGGATGCCGCGCGTGCCGTATTGCCGGTACAGCTCCTCGCCCGCTGTGTGCCAGTTGGCGGCGGGCAGCTCCGCTGCGAGCGTCTCCCGCGTCATGGCGGCGGCTTCATCAAGAATTATGTCAACCGAAGGGAAACCCTCCTCGGCAGTCCAGCGCCGCCCAATCGCGCCGCAGAGCACGCCCAGAGTGAAAATCGCCCCCTTGTGCGTGTTCACCCCGCCCGTGGCTGCCAGCATGTCCCGTTCGGCCTGCTTGCCGAGGGGACGGAGATAGGAAAAAGTCTCTGCCGGGGACAGGCGCCATTGTCTGTCATCCTGAGCGGAGCGCAGCGAAGTCGAAGGATCCGTTCCCGCTTCCAGGCTGGCCGCGGGGGGTACGGATTCTTCGCTTTGCTCAGAATGACAAGGGGAGAGAACGGCTTCCGGGACGGGAGACCCGTCCCCTACGCGCTCAGAATGACAGGATTGGAAGCCTTTTGCCTCGGGCGGGCGGCCAGTGGCCGCCCCTACGGCGGAAACGGGCGGGTAAGCAGGCCGCATTCCCTCGCGGAAGCAGGCTTCCCAGTATGACGTCAGCGCGGCGGCGGAGGCCTGGAAGCTCGA
>CAMKED010000033.1 GCA_946411475.1 uncultured Clostridia bacterium
GCTTCGGCCAGGCCTTCCTGGAGCTGCATCCCACCAAGTACGCCGAGGAGCTGGTCAAGCGCATGGAAGCCAGCGGCGCGAAGGCCTACCTGGTCAACACCGGCTGGAACGGCACCGGCAAGCGTATCTCCATCAAGGATACCCGCGGCATCATCGACGGCATCCTGGACGGCTCCATCCTGAAGGCCCCCACCAAGAAGATCCCCTACTTCAACCTTGAGGTGCCCACCGAGCTGCCCGGTGTCAACCCCGCCATCCTCGATCCCAGAGACACCTACGCCGATCCCTCCGTCTGGGAGGAGAAGGCCAAGGATCTGGCCGGCCGCTTCATCAAGAACTTCGTCAAGTACGAATCCAACGAGGCCGGCAAGGCCCTGGTCGCCGCCGGTCCGCAGCTCTGAGCCCGCTCCGAATCATACGACATACGCCCGTCCTCCCGAATGTGGGAGGACGGGCGTTTCATGCAAGCCGCGTAGGGGACGGGTCTCCCGTCCCGCGCTTCCGTAGCGGCGCACACCGTGCGCCACGGGGAGCAGTTGAAAGTTGAGAATTGAGAGTTGAGAGTTGAGAATTATGGTATCGTTCAAATTTCGATTCTGGTTATCGGCTTAACTCAGCTTATATTCTGTAGGGACGGCACACTGCCGTCCACGTCCCCCTGTAGGGGCGCACACTGTGCGCCCACGGTTCGGGGTTCAACGTGTGTAGGGACGAGCATTGCTCGTCCGCGTTTGTGGAGCAAACGATCGCCCGACAGGGCGATCCAACCGGGTCCGTTGTCGGAAGCTGGCTGGATTTGCCTGCGGCAAATTGCATTCGTTCCGAATGCCGGGCGCACACTGTGCGCCCCTACGGCATATTTGCTGACGAAAGCCGATAACCAGAATTGCCATTTGGACGATGATCAAAAAGAGAAACGCCTTCCCGGACAGTTTCATCCTATTTCGTTTTGCAGATAGCGATCTGCAAAACACCGACATTCTCAATTTTCAACTCTCAACTCTCAATTTACAGAAATCCCGCAGCCAAACCGGCTGCGGGATTTCTGTGCGGGTCAGTCTCTGCGCAGGGCGTCGATCGGGTTCATCCGGGCTGCCTTGACTGCGGGCAGCAGGCCGAAGATCAGGCCGATCAGCATGGAGAACGCAGCGGCCACGACAATGGCCGGGACGCTGATGGCGGTCGGTGTGTTCATGGCGCTGGACAGCAGCTTGGCCAGGCCGATGCCGCCCAGGATGCCGAGCAGACCGCCCAGGGAGGTCAGCACGGAGGCTTCCGTGAGGAACTGGCCCAGGATCCTGCGACGCTTTGCGCCCAGAGCCTTTTTCAGGCCAATCTCATGGGTCCGCTCGCTGACGGAGACCAGCATGATGTTCATGACGCCGATGCCGCCGACCAGCAGGGAAATGGCCGCGATCCAGATCAGCAGCTTGTTCGTGGATTCGCTCATGGACTGGAGCTGTTCGGCCTGCTGGAGCAGGTCCGCGCTCTTGTAGCTGTAAGCGCTGTTCTTGGGGTCGCGGATCTGGCTTTTGGTCAGCGAATCTGCCACAGCCTTTCCGGCGGCCGTCATTGCGTCGGTGCTTTCGGCCTTGACCGCGACGTTCTGGGGCTCGTCAAAGCCGAAGGAGATCTCCCAGCCCTGCTCGGTCAGGAAGACGGAGCCGCTGGATTCGTTGGCGAAGGTGTAGTAGTCCTGAATCGTCTCGATCACCGGACGGAACTTGCTGGAGCGCTCCACCACGCCGATGACGGTGTAGGGCTCGCCCTGGATCTCCAGGGTCTTGCCCACGGCGTTCTCGCCGGGGAAGAGGGAGGAGACGGCCTGCGTGTCCAGAATGGCGACCTTCCGATTCCCGGAACGGTCCTCGGCGCCGAAGCTTCTGCCGTAGCAGAGCCGGTAGCCGTAGACCGGGAAGTAATACTCGTCCACGCCCAGCGTGTAACCATTGTACTCTGTCCCCCGGTAATAGACCTGCGCGTTCCACTGGCGCTGGTGGAAGAGGGAGACGGCGGAAACGCCCTCGAGCGTCTCCAGACTTTGCCGGGTTTTCTCGGAGATCACGCTGATCTCCTCCGGCTTCTGCCCGTCGGAGAAGTCCATCTGATAGTCGCCCTGGTGGAGGCTGACGACTACGACGTTGTTGCCGGAGCCGATCAGGTTTTCCTTGATCTGGTCGTTGGTGCCCTTGATCGTGGAGACGATCGTGATGATGGCCGCAATGCCGATGATAATGCCGAGCATGGTCAGAAAGGAACGAAGCTTATGATGCCAGATGCCTTGAAAGGCCTGCTGAATATTTCCAAGCATTTCCGTCCCTCCTTAATAGTAGTAACCCATCAGGTCCTGGAGGCCGGCCTCTTCGGTCTTGGCGCTCTCCTGAGAGGCCTTTGCGTAGGGGAAGGCAACGTAATCCTCTGTGGTCAGACCTTCGAGAATTTCCACGTAATAGCCGTACATGTCCCGTCCGGTGTTGACCATGCGCTTTTCGAGCAGATTGTCCTTGCCGCGGACCATCACGTAGGACTTGCCGTTCTCGTTGAGCACGAAGGCCTTGACCAGATAGAAGCTGCCGCTTTGAGCCTCGTTGCTGTCTACCATCACGTCCACCCAGGAGCTTTCGCCCATGTTTGCGGAGGCGTCCACCTCGAAGGTGACGGGGTAGTAGCTGGCGTTCTGATAGCTGTCATAGTAGTCCTTCACCGGATCGGAGGAGATCTCCGTCAGCACGGCGGGATAGGAATCGCCGTACCAGGTGTTGACCATGGCGGTCTGACCGAGCTTGAACTGCTCCGCCTGATACTCGCTGACGTTGCAGACGATCTTGTAACCGCCGCCGCCGGAGAGCTTCAACAGCGGCTCGCCGCTTTCCAGCGCGTAGTCGGGATCGTTGAGCGAGACGATGACGCCGTCAAACTCGGCGCGGATGATTCCGTCGCCCAGCTCCGCCTCCATGGCGCGGTAGGCGACCTCGCCCATGCGGATCTGCAGGTCCAGATTGCGCATCTGCTCTTCCAGGTCCTTGCGGATCTGCTGGAGCTCCGCCCAGGTGGGGCCGACCGGGATGTAGGGATCGGGATCGGGCTCGGGTTCCGGATCGGGCTCATCGGGGGTCAGAGGCGCCAGGGGCTTGCCCAGGTAGAGGCTTGCGTCCCAGAAGCGGACGGACCAGAGCTTCTCCTCGCGGGCCAGGCTCAGGCCGTAGGCGAAGACGACGCAGCCGTCCAGCCGGTCTTCTTCGGTGTTCGCCACGACCAGCTCGACCGCCTCCTTGTCGCCCAGCAGCTCTTCCAGAAGCTCCGGGGTCAGACCGTAGCCGCTGCCCATAATGTAGAGGGCGGGATCCTCCGGGGTGCCGACGCCGCCAAGCTGGACCAGCGTGCGGACCACGCCGTCCACGACGGGCTCGGTGGGCTCAGTCGGATCGGTCGGATCGGTGGGATCGGTGGGATCGGTGGGATCGGTGGGATCGGTGGGATCGGTCGGATCGGTGGGATCGGTGGGATCGGTCGGATCGGTCGGATCAGTGGGATCGGTGGGATCGGTGGGATCGGTCGGATCAGTGGGATCGGTGGGATCGGTCGGATCGGTGGGATCGGTCGGATCGGAGGGATCGGTCGGATCGGTCGGATCGGAGGGATCGGTCGGGTCGGTGGGATTCGTCTCACTCCAACGGATCGGAGCGGCGAGGAAGCACATCGCGGCGCCGACGCCGGGCCGTGCCGCAAGGCCGGCTTGCGCAGCCTGTTCCGCGGTCACGGGGGGAATGACGTAGTCCTGCCGGAAATAGCGGCGGTAGGTCCGCTGGGCTTTTTCCAGCTCATCCTTGGCCTTCTGGATCTCGATGGCCTTGCGCTGCAGCTCCAGCTCGGACAGGGTGGTGTTGAAGCAGATCAGGGGATCGCCCTTCTTCACGCTGTCGCCCTCGGAGACCAGAATCTCGGTGATCTGCTGGGTCGTGCTGTTGTAAACCGTCTGCAGGCGGTCCGTCCGCACTTCGCCGCTCAGATAATTGCTGTAATCGTTGTAGTCCTGTTCGCTGAGCTCGGACACGGGATAAACCTTGGCGGGGTCCCGGTTGGCCCGGAGGATCTGGTAGGTGCCGAACACGGCGCCGATCAGAAGCGCGGGAATCAGGATGGCCAGGATCCATTTTTTCGTTTTGCTCATTGGACCTCCTCCCCCGGAACGGAAAGACGGCCGTCCCGGATGTGGCAGACGGTTTTGGCACGGGCCGCGATGGAGGGCTCGTGGGTAATCATAATGATGGTGCTGCCTGCGTCGTTGATCTTGTCAAACAGGTCCATGATCTGCTCGCCGGAGGCGGTGTCGAGCGCGCCGGTGGGCTCGTCCGCCAGCAGCAGAGCGGGATGTCCGGCCATCGCGCGGGCAATGGCGACGCGCTGGCACTGACCGCCGGAGAGCTGGTTGGGCAGGAACTTCATGCGTTCGCCCAGTCCCACGCCGCGCAGCGCCTCGCGGGCACGCTCCATGCGTTCCTTCTTGGGGACGCCGGCGTACATCAGGGGCAGCGCCACGTTCTCGACGGCGCTCATGCTCGGCATCAGATAGAAGCTCTGAAAGATAAAGCCGATGTACTTGTTCCGCAGCTCCGCAAGGGCGTTGTCCTTGCGGGCGGCGATGTCCTCGCCTTCCAGACGGTAGACGCCGGAGCTGGGCTTGTCCAGACAGCCGATGATGTTCATCAGCGTCGATTTTCCGGAGCCCGAGGGGCCCATGATCGCAAGATAGTCTCCCTTATTTACCGACAGGCAAATGTCGTGGAGCACCGGGACCTCATTTTTGCCCCGGTAGTAGCTCTTGCAGATGTTTTCCATTGTCAGAATCATCCGGCGTTTTCTCCTTCCGTGGCAGCGACGCTTTCTTCCGCGTAGCCGTCCGCCGGCACTTCCGCGCCTTCCCAGACGCCGTTTTCTTCGCCGCCGAAGTTGTACGCTTCGCCTTCAAAGCCGTATTCCTCGCCGTCTAAGCCGGCGGGCATGTCAGGGATCTCAAAATCGGATTCGCTGTAGAAGACCACGGGCGCGCCTTCCTTGCAGGTGTCGGAGTCGGGGGCCAGGTAGTCCTGCAGGCTCAAGCCGCTTTGGACCTCGTAGCAGTCCGTCTCGGCGTCGTATTCGCCGAGCTTCAGCTCGCGCTTTTCCAGCTTTTCCTTGTCGTTCGCTGCCCAGACCCAGGGGTGCGAGCCGGTGACGTCGTTGATGCACCAGGCAGGGAGCATGAGCCGGTCGTCTTCCTCGCCGGGCAGGCCGGGCTGGATGTAGACGTGCTGGCCGAGCTTGAGGCCCTCGTCGCTGTCGAGCGCGACGTAGAAGGGGTACTTGGTGCTGCCCGTCATATCGTCCTTGCCGCCGCCGTAGTAGTAATAATTATTGTTGTCCTCCACCGGGTTATCCCAGTCCACGCGCTCGATGATCCCGGTCCAGAAGCTGTCGTCCATGCGGGAGCGGATCGTGACGGGGGTGCCTTCCTGCAGGCTGTAAGCGTTCTGCTCGTTGATGTTGCCCTTGATCCGGAAGGCCTCGGTCTGCTGGATCGTCATGAAGGCCTGCGGTCTGCCGTAGTCGTCGTAGCCGCCGTTCTCGTTAATGGTCTTCACGCGGCCGGAAACAGGCGCCAGGACCTGATCCTTTTCCAGCGCAGCCTCATTCCGGCTGATCTCCTTTTCCTTTGCGTCGATGTTCAGCTCGGACTCCGTCAGATCGATCTGGAGCTCCTGGATCTGCAGGGTGTAGCTGAGCTGATCCTCGGTCTTGGCCTTGGCCTTTTCCTTTTCCAGCTCTTCTATCTGACGGGTCTTGGTCTCCATGGCGGCCTTCATCTGGGCCAGCTCCAGGCGGAGCTTGTCCAGCTCGAGGGACATGGCGGTGGTGTCATAGGTGAAGAGAGGCTGGCCTTCTTCGACGTGGTCGCCTACGCTGACCAGCATCTCTTTGATTTTGAGCCATTCGTCCTTCTCCACGTCGACGCTCTCGCCCGCCTCGACCATACCGGCGAAGCGTTCAGCCAGACCGACGGAGCCGATCCCGGTGATCAATCCGACGGATTGAACAGGGACGGCTTCCAGTTCCTCCTGCTCGCAGGCGCACAGCCCCAGGCAGAGCGCCAGGCTCAGCAGCGCGCAAAGGATTCGTTTTGCATTCATTGTGTTTCCTCCATTCTTCTAAACGGTCCCAACGACCGCTCTTCTCCATATTAGACGGCAAAAGTGCGAAAATGTTTCAGTTTTATTGAATTTTTTGGTTCAGAGTTCAGAGTTCAGGGTTCAGAGTTCAGCGCCCGTAGGGGCGGTCATTGGCCGCCCGCAACACGCAGACGCCGCCGTTTCCCGCGCCCGTAGGGGCGGTCATTGGCCGCCCGCAACACGCAGACGCCCGCCGTTTCCCGCGCCCGTAGGGGCGGTCATACTTCGTGACGCTTCGCGTTCGGCCGCCCGCCGTTCCGCTGCGCAGTTGAAAGTTGAAAATGGAAAGGTATCTATTCAGTCGCACCTGCTCCGTAGTGGCCGCGCACCTGCGCGGCCATGGCGCGGATTGCTATTTCGGGGCTTTATGGCCGCGCAGTTGCGCGGCCACTACGACCCTGCGGAACAGATACCTTTCAACTTTCAATTCTCAATTCTCAATTATCCTGTCCCCGCCGGAACAACTCGATCATTTCCCCGGTCAGGCTGATATTGGAATAATCCCCCGGGATCTCGTCGCGGCGATACCATTCGGCCTCAGAAAGCTCGCTCTGCTGGATCGTGACCTTGTCGCTGCCGTCGAGCTCGCACCGGAAGCCGAAGAGCAGGCTGTCGGTGAAGACCCAGGGCTGCGACTTGTAGAAGCGCAGGTTTTTGACGCGCAGGCCGGTCTCCTCGAAGACCTCCCGACGCACCGTGTCCTCAATGGGCTCGCCGATCTCGGCAAAGCCGGCCACAAGGGCGTGGCGCTTGAAGGCCCTGCCCTGATACTTGGTCAGCAGCAGCCGGTCTCCGTCGGTGACGGCCACAATCACGGCGGGGCAGATCTTCGGATATACCGTCAGGCCGCAGTCCGGGCAGACCCTGGCCCGTTCGGCTTCGCTGTCGATCATGGGCTTGCCGCAGCGCCCGCAGAAGCGGTTGGCGCCGTACCAGCGGTGCAGGCTCTCGCTCACCGCCGCCGCAAACACGGCCTCCTTCGGCCCCATAGATCGATAATCCTTTGATGAAATAACAGAAAACCCATCCGGGATGGATGATAGGTCCTCTGCGTCCGCCAGAAAATACGCAGTCTGCCCCAGCGTAAACGCATACCGCCAATTCAGCGCACGCGCGGCAGGGGAGAGCTGCCCGAAGCAGGGAAGGCACATCTGCCCATCTCGCAGCGCGGCCAGGATCCCGTCGCCCCGGCGGATCAGGGCAACGCTGTCCTCCGCCGGTTCGTCGTGCCGAAAGGCGTTGTCATATCGAACGTCCAGATCTTGAAACATGGGGAGCCTCCTTGGAGAGTAGGGCGGCCAGAGCTCTGGCCGCCGATGGTTCAGAGTTCAGAGTTCAGTAGCGCCGGCAATCTGCCGGCCATCAAGCGCCGGCAATCTGCCGGCCATCAAGGGCTTTGGGTCAACCGAAGTTCAGAGTTCAGAGTTCGGAGTTCAGAGTTCAGAGTTCAGAGTTCAGAGTTCAGTAGCGCCGGCAATCTGCCGGCCATCAAGGGCTTGGGGTCAACCGAAGAGATCCGGTGCTGTAACGGCGTGTATCTGTATTATGCGTAACGACACAGTTATAACACACGCGGACCGTTCTGTCAAGCCCTGATCCGTGCGGGCGCGTGTTCTCGGCGGCAAGACCGATCCGTCTGCCGGATGCGCTTCCGCACGCAAACGACCGGCGCTCATTATACCTATTATTCTGTATAATATCAACAGTATTTTTTGAATGTCTTGTGTGGATTTCGTGGTGGATTGTCGGTGTAATTCCTGTGGAAAGGCTGTGGATGAACGGTGAAAATCATATCTTTTTGGGATACAAAAGAGCGCTTTCCCGCCGTTTCCGGCCTGAAAAACCGGAGTTTGTACCGGGTTTCTTTGCCCTGCACGGCGAATGCCCGGCGAATCAAAAAACAATCCTTCCGAATGCTTCGAAACAACTGAAAAATGCGGGGCAGAGAAGCCGCAGCCTGCGCGGACAAAGCCTTCGCTTTGCGGACGTTCTTCGGCCGTTTTTTTCAAAATTTTTAAAAAATCATATTTTGGAGAGCTTAGTATCTTGACAGAAAGACATAAGTATGGTATAATTGAAGTATCTTAAAAGCGTGATGTTTTGTTCGGGAAACAGCAGGAAAGGAGCGCAAGAATATGGAACAGATCGAGGAAAGAGCCGCCTTGCAGCCGCAAAGCGGGAAGCGTGCGCGGAGAGGGGAGAACGCTGTGCTGCAGCGCGGGCAGTTTACCTTCTACGAATCGTTTTTCCGGGCCGTGGACGGGCTTCCCAAAAGCCGTCAGCTCGAGGTTTACCGCGCCATCGCGCAATACGCCCTGTATGGGACCGAGCCAAGCCTGACGGGCAGCGCGGCGAGCGTGTTTTCCGTCGTGCACGCCGTGCTGGAATCCGGCCGCAGCAAGGCGGAGGCGAGGATGAATTCAATTGACAAGTGACACATGCAGGGGCGGACACCCCCGACGCTCCGATCCTGTCGACAAGTAACAGGTAAGAGGTAAGAGGTAAGAGGTAAGAGGTAAGAGTTAAACTGCACCCGTCCGTAGGGGCGCGCACTGCGCGCCCGCAAAACGCACCAATTGACGGAATGCAAAATGCAGAATGAAGGGACGGGGGACGCGGATTCTTCGCGTTGCTCAGAATGACAGGCGGGGAACAGTAGCCC
Organism: uncultured Clostridia bacterium; assembly: GCA_946411475.1. Taxonomy (GTDB): domain Bacteria; phylum Bacillota; class Clostridia; order Oscillospirales; family Oscillospiraceae; genus JAFRPC01. Next base: position 8,869 of record CAMKED010000033.1, read on the forward strand.
CGATCCTGTCGACAAGTAACAGGTAAGAGGTAAGAGGTAAGAGGTAAGAGTTAAACCACACCCGTCCGTAGGGGCGCGCACTGCGCGCCCGCAAAACGCACCTGCGTTCCCGTTCTGTTCCGTCCACCGGGCGCGACAAGAAAAAGAGTAAGAATAAGTGTAAGGGTAAGTGAAAGGGTAAGCGTAAGGGAAAGGGCAAGCAGAAGAAAAAGAATAAGCCTTTCTCTTTCAGGAGAGAAAGAGAGAACGGGGCGAAAAACCTGCCCGTTCCCGCCGGAACGACCCGCTGCAGCGATCCACGCGCTTCCCGCTCCCGATTATACGCTCTCTTTCTGACAGAACGATTATTTTAATCTTACAGTTTTGTCACGATACGGATAACGGTTCCTCATCGAGACGTTCGGGGCGTCGAGGACGCCGCCCCCTACGCGAGCGCACTGCGCGCACCATGCTATCAGTTTCTCTTATCGCTATTTTCCACTTCTTTCATAAAAAATATCTATTTTTCGCTTTACTTTCTATGTGATTTCTGTTAAAATACAATATGTACTATGGACGCAGTGCGTCCGGTAACGACCATTTGCTATTACGATTTAGGAGGTAAGTTGCATCAAATGGCTTGTAAAGTAACGACGGTTCCCTTCCGTGGCACGAAGGAACAAGAGGAAAAGCTGTTGGCCGTGATCGCGGAGCTCCGGGACACCCCGGGCGCCCTCATGCCCATCATGCAGAGAGCCCAGGACATCTATGGCTATCTGCCCATCGAGGTCCAGACCATCATTGCAGATCAAATGAACGTTCCCCTGGAAAAGATCTACGGCATCGCCACCTTCTACGCCCAGTTCGCGCTGGCGCCCAAGGGCAAGTATCAGATCTCTGTCTGCCTCGGCACCGCTTGCTACGTCAAGGGTTCCCAGGCTGTGTTTGACAAGATTTGCGAACTGACCGGGCTGAAGGAAGGCGAGTGCACTGCCGACGGTAAGTTCTCCCTGGCATCCTGCCGCTGCGTCGGCGCCTGCGGTCTTGCCCCCGTCATGATGATCAATGACGACGTCTACGGCAGGCTGACCCCCGATCAGGTCGAGGGCATCCTGGCCAAGTATTGATCCGCCCCCAAGAACGACGGAGGAAGCATCATGAAGATTCGGGAGATCGCCGAACTGCTTCACGCCGAGGTACTCTCCGGCAAGGAGATGCTCGACACCGAGGTACAGAACGCTTTTTGCTGTGATATGATGAGCGACGTGCTTGCCTTTGCCACCAATCAGTCCGTGCTGATCACCGGCCTGCTCAATCCGCAGGTGGTGCGTACGGCCATGATGCTGGACATGCACTGCATCGTCTTCATCCAGGGCAAGGAGCCGACCCCCGAGATCGTCTCCCTAGCGGAGGCCAACGACATCGTCGTCATGGTGACGCAGGAATCCATGTTCTGCTCGGCGGGCCGTCTGTACGACACCGGCCTGCTGGATGCGGGAGAGGAATGAGCCTATGGCCGCGCTGAATTTTCACTTTGACATCGACGGCGAAGATTTCTCCTCTGCCGGCGAGGCCTCCGTGGAGATGAAGAAAAAGCTGCGGCAGCTCGGTTTCCCGTCCGACGTGATTCGCCGCTGCTCCATCGCCATGTACGAGGGAGAGATCAACATGGTCATCCACGCCAACGGCGGCAGCGCTGACGTTGCGGTCTACCCGGACAAGATCGTGATCGTTCTCGAAGACCACGGTCCCGGCATTCCCAACGTAGAGCTTGCCATGCAGGAGGGCTATTCCACCGCCACCGAACAGATCCACAACATGGGCTTCGGCGCCGGTATGGGACTGCCCAATATGAAACGCTACACCGAAAGTCTGGAGATCGAGACCCAGGTCGGTGTCGGCACAAAGCTCACCATGGTGGTGGCTGTATAAACGGAAGGGAGGAATCGCGTGACTGATAATTTCCTGCATTCAGTTTCTCTGGACGCCGAGAAGTGTATCGGCTGCACCTCCTGTCTGCGTCAGTGCCCCACGGAGGCCATCCGCATCCGTGACGGCCACGCGGTCATCCGCACCATTTTCTGCATCGACTGCGGCCGCTGCGTGCGCGTCTGCCCCCACAAGGCCAAGCGGGCCATCTTCGACAAGCTCTCTGACATCGACCCCAAATACAAGTACCGCATCGTCCTGCCGGCGCCTGCTCTCTATGGGCAGTTCGACGAGCTGACGGACATCGGCTGTCTGCTGGAGTCTCTGCTGGAGCTGGGCTTCGACGAGGTCTACGAGGTCGCACGGGCAGCGGAGATCATCTCCGAGTGCACCCGCCGCTACATGCGCAAACCCGGCATCCCCCGTCCGGTGATCAGCTCAGCCTGTCCCGCCATCGTGCGTCTGATCCGGCTGCGCTTCCCGGAGCTGTGCGACAACGTCCTGCCCATTCTGCCCCCGGTGGAGTACGCCAGCCGCGTGGCGAAGGCCCGCGTGCTGAAAAACCACCCCGAGCTGAGCAAGGACGATATCTGCACCGTATTCATTTCTCCCTGTCCCGCCAAGAGCAGCTACGCCAAAAACGGGCTGAGCCAGACCAAGAGCTCCATCGACTACGTGGTCTCCATCGCGGAGGTCTACATGAAGCTCTCCGGCAAGGTGAAGGCGCCGCATCCCGGCATGCTGCGGTCCCGGGCCGGCATCGCCGGCGTCAAGTGGGCCTCTTCCGGCGGGGAGGCGGAAGGTCTGTTCGACGACCGCTATCTTGCGGCGGACGATATGGACAACGCCATCCAGGTCCTGGACGCCATTGAGAACAAGAAATTCCCGCATTTGGAATTCGTGGAGCTCAACGCCTGTCCGGGCGGCTGCGTCGGCGGCGCCGCCACAGTGGAGAATCCCTACATTGCCAAGGCAAGGCTGCTGTCGTTCCGGCACGGCCTGCCCCACAACCGCAACTATCTGGACGTGAAGGACCAGGGGCCCGATTACGTGCCCCCCGACGCGGTTCTGGACGCGCCCATCAACGACTACATCCCCACCTACAGCCTTTCGGAGGATCGCTTCGAGGCCATGCGGATGATGATGGAAATTGATGAGCTCCACGCCAAGCTTCCCCGCATCGACTGCGGCTCCTGCGGCGCCCCGACCTGTCGGGCCTTTGCCGAGGACGTGGTCAAGGGCGAAGCCTCGATGGAGGACTGCGTGGTCCTGCTGCGGCGGCGTCTGCATGAGGACCGGGAAGGAGGCGCGAAGGAATGACCGTTCTGGAGCTTGCCCAAGCGCTGAACCTGGAGCCTGTCTGCGAGGCCGAGCCTGACCGCGAGGTCACCGGCGGCTACACCGGCGATCTGCTCTCCTGGGTCATGGGCCGCGCGCAGTCCGGCGACGCATGGGTCACCATCATGTCCAACAACAACGTCATCGCCGTCGCGACCCTGACGGACGTGGCTCTGGTCATTCTGGCTGAGGACGTCCGCCCGGACCCGGGTATGGCTGAGCTTGCGGAGAAGAAGGGGATCAACCTCTACCGTTCTCCCGAAGCGGCCTTCCCCCTGTGCGCAAAGGTGGCGGCGCTGCTATGAGCCGATATTTCTACGACCTGCACATGCACTCCTGTCTGTCCCCCTGCGCGGAAGACGACATGACCCCTGCCAATATGGCGGGCATGGCGAGCCTCTGCGGGCTCCAGCTCGCGGCCCTGACGGACCACAATACCTGCGGCAACTGCCGTGCCTTCCTGACGGCCTGCAAGGCCTACGGGATCGTGGGCGTGCCGGGGATGGAACTGACCACCGCCGAGGAGATCCACCTGGTCTGCCTGTTTCCCACGGTGGAGGCGGCGGAGGGCTTTGAGGCGGAGGTGCGCACCAAGCGCTTTCCCATCAAAAACAAGCCCGCGGTCTTCGGTAACCAGCTCTATATGGACGCGGAGGACAATGTGCTCGGCGAGGAGCCGAACCTGCTGATCCCGGCCACGAAGCTGGATCTGGAAGCGGGCACGGCGCTGGCGCTGGCGCACGGCGGCGCGGCCTACCCGGCCCACATCGACCGCCCCTCCAACGGGATCATCGGCATCCTGGGCACGTTGCCCGAGAAACCGTTTTTCCCGACCCTGGAGCTGAACGACCCGGACAACCGGGAACAGTACGCGAAGGAATACGGCCTGGAGGGAAGACGCCTGCTCTGCTCGTCCGACGCCCACCGCCTGGAATCCATGCGCGAGGCCAGCCAGTGGATCGAGCTGGACGACGAACCGTATTCCTCGCAAAAGGTACGGGATTCCCTGATCGCGCTTCTTCGCGGGGGAATGTAGCGGCGCACAGTGTGCGCCACGGAACCGGCTGCGATGGCGCACACTGTGCGCCGCTACGCGAGCATGTCCCATTCTGTTAGGAGGCTATGGCATGAAGGAGCTTGCGCTGAACATCTTGGACGTGGCCAAGAACTCCGTCAAGGCTGGAGCGGATCGGATCGTGATCCGTATCGAGGAGCGGGACGGCTGGCGGACGCTGTCGATCATCGACAACGGCTGCGGCATGCCGCCGGACTTCGTCGCCACCGTGACGGATCCCTTCACCACCACCCGGACCACCCGGCCCGTCGGCATGGGCCTGCCGCTGCTGAAGCTGGCGGCCGAACAGACCGGCGGCACGCTGGAGATCGAATCCTCGATCGTCCCGCCCACCGGCACCACGGTCCGCGCCACCTTCCGGATCGACCACCTCGACTGCGTCCCCGTGGGCGATTACGCAGGCTCGATCGTTACCCTGATCCAGGGCAGCCCGGACATCGACTGGCTGTTTGAGTATCGGCGGGACGAGGGCGATATCGTCCTCGACACGCTCGAGATCCGCGCCGTCCTCGGCCCGGACATCCCGCTCAACACCCCGGACGTCCTGCTGTGGATCGAGGGAAGCCTCAAGGGCGAATAGGCAACAGGCAATCGGCGAAGGACGCGGATCCTTCCCGTTGGTCGGAATGACGCCCTGAACCTGAGGCTACCCCGTAGGGGCGCCCATTGGGCGCCCGCAAAACCGCACGTTTGCCCCTTGCGGGCGGCCAATGGCCGCCCCTACAGAAAAGCAACAATTAAAAAGGAAATAAATAAACCAAGAAAGGAACGTACTATGAAAACTTTGGCGGAACTTCAAGCAATTCGTGATCGCATGAAGGACAATGTCACCATGCGCTCCGGCAGCGGCAGCATCCGCGCTGTGGTCGGTATGGCCACCTGCGGCATTGCGGCCGGCGCAAGACCCGTTCTGTCCGCCCTCGTGGAGGAAGTCAGCAAGCTCGACCTTGGCGAGAAGGTCACCGTGACCCAGACCGGCTGCATCGGCCTGTGCCGCTATGAGCCCATCGTGGAGGTCTATGAGGCCGACAAGGAGAAGGTCACCTACGTCAAGATGACCGCGGAGAAGGCTCGCCGCGTCGCTGAGGAGCACCTCAAGGGCGGCAAGGTCGTCACCGAGTACACCATCGGCGCCGCCGAGAAGTAAGGAGGAACTGCGAATATGTATCGTTCTCATGTACTGATTTGCGGAGGCACCGGTTGTACCTCCTCCGGCTCCAAGAACGTGCGCGAGCGCCTCGCTGAGGAGCTGAAGGCCAAGGGCCTGGAAGAAGAGATCAAGATCGTGCAGACCGGCTGCTTCGGCCTCTGCGCGCTGGGTCCCGTTATGATCGTCTACCCCGAGGGCACCTTCTACTCCCGCGTGACCCCCGAGGACATCCCCGAGATCGTCGAGGAGCATCTGCTCAAGGGCCGTATCGTGACCCGTCTGGAGTACAAGGAAGGCGCAGAGATCACCGAGCCCGGCGCCAACGTCTCCCTCAACGACACCACCTTCTATAAGTCCCAGCTCCGTGTTGCCCTCCGCAACTGCGGCGTGATCAACCCCGAGAACATCGACGAGTACATTGCCCGCGACGGCTACATGGCCCTGGGCAAGGTCCTCACCGAGATGAAGCCCGAGGACGTCATCCAGATCCTGCTGGATTCCGGCCTCCGCGGCCGCGGCGGCGCCGGCTTCCCCACCGGTATGAAGTGGAAGTTCGCCCGCGCTTACGACAACGAGCAGAAGTACGTCTGCTGCAACGCTGACGAAGGCGACCCCGGCGCTTTCATGGACCGTTCCGTCCTGGAAGGCGACCCCCACGTCGTCCTCGAGGCCATGACCATCGCCGGTTACACCATCGGCGCAAATCAGGGCTATATCTACGTCCGTGCCGAGTACCCCATCGCGGTCAAGCGCCTGCAGATCGCCATTGACCAGGCCTATCAGTATGGCCTGCTGGGCGACAACATTATGGGCACCGGCTTCAAGTTCAACATCGGCCTGCGCCTCGGCGCCGGCGCGTTCGTCTGCGGCGAGGAGACTGCTCTGATGACCTCCATCGAGGGCAACCGCGGCGAGCCCCGTCCCCGTCCTCCGTTCCCCGCTGAGAAGGGCCTGTTCCAGAAGCCTTCCATCCTGAACAACGTCGAGACCTGGGCCAACATCCCCCAGATCATCCTCAAGGGCGCCGATTGGTTCGCCTCCATGGGCACTGAGAAGTCCAAGGGCACCAAGGTCTTCGCCCTCGGCGGCAAGATCAAGCACACCGGCCTGGTGGAGATCCCCATGGGCACTCCGCTGCGCAAGGTCGTGGAAGAGATCGGCGGCGGCATCCCCAACGGCAAGAAGTTCAAGGCTGCCCAGACCGGCGGCCCCTCCGGCGGCTGCATCCCGGCCAGCCTGATCGACACCCCGCTGGATTATGAGAGCATGGCAGCCATCGGCTCCATCGTCGGCTCCGGCGGACTGATCGTCATGGACGAGGACAACTGCATGGTCGACATCGCCAAGTTCTTCCTGAGCTTCACCGTCGACGAGTCCTGCGGCAAATGCACGCCCTGCCGCATCGGCACCAAGCGTCTGTATGAGATGCTCGACAAGATCACCAAGGGCCAGGGCACGCTCGAAGATCTCGACAAGCTCGAAGAGCTCTGCTACTACATCAAGGCCAACGCGCTCTGCGGCCTGGGCCAGACGGCCCCCAACCCCGTTCTCTCCACCCTGCGCTACTTCCGCGACGAGTACATTGCCCACGTTGTGGACAAGCGCTGCCCGGCCGGCGTCTGCAAGGACCTGCTGAAGTTCGTGGTGGACAAGGAGAAGTGCATCGGCTGCGGCCTGTGCGCACGCAACTGCCCCGCCGGCGCGATCACCCGCACCGAGTATATCGCTCCCGGCCACAAGCTGGCTTCGATGGAGATCGACCCCGCCAAGTGCGTCAAGTGCGGCGTCTGCATGGGCAACTGCAAGTTCAAGGCCATCAGCAAGCAGTAAGGAGGACAGAACATGGAACAACTTTTAACCGTCAAGTTTAACGGCGTAGCGGAGGTCCAGGTGCCGAAGGGAACCACCATCCTGGAGGCTGCCCGCAAGGCCGGCATCACCATTCCGACCCTTTGCTACCTCAAGGACATCAACGCGATCGGCGCCTGCCGTATCTGCGTGGTCGAGGTCAAGGGCGCCCGCGGCCTCTGCGCTGCCTGCGTCTACCCCATTGACCGGGACAACACCGAAGTCTTCACCCACACCCCCAAGGTCGTGGCCTACCGCAAAAAGACCCTCGAGCTGCTGCTGTCCGATCACAACTGCTCCTGCCTGTCCTGCGTCCGCTCCGGCAACTGCGAGCTCCAGGAGCTCTGCAAGGAGTACGGCGTGGAGAACCAGGACGCCTACAAGGGCGCGAAGAACCCCTCCGACATCGACGAGTCCGCGATCCACATGGTCCGCGACAACTCCAAGTGCATCCTCTGCCGTCGCTGCGTAGCTGCCTGTGAGAAGAACCAGGGCATCGGCGTCATCGGCGCCAACGAGCGTGGCTTCAAGACCAAGATCTCCTGCGCCTTCGAGATGGATCTGGCTGACACCTCCTGCGTCTCCTGCGGTCAGTGTATCGCGGTCTGCCCCACCGGCGCGCTGTATGAGAAGTCCAACATCGACGACATCTTCGCCGCCATTGCCGATCCCGACAAGTACGTGGTCGTGCAGACTGCTCCCGCTGTCCGTGCCGGTCTGGCCGAGGAGTTCGGCAAGCCCATCGGCACCAACGCCCAGGGCAAGATGGCCGCGGCCCTGCGCCGTCTCGGCTTCAACAAGGTATTCGACACCAACTTCGGCGCTGACCTCACCATCATGGAAGAGGCCAACGAGTTCCTGGACCGTGTGAAGAACGGCGGCAAGCTGCCTCTGATCACCTCCTGCTCCCCCGGCTGGGTCAAGTTCTGCGAGCACTACTACCCCGAGTTCACCGAGAACCTGTCCTCCTGCAAGTCTCCCCAGCAGATGCAGGGCGCCATCACCAAGAGCTACTTCGCCGAGAAGATGGGCATCGACCCGAAGAGCATTGTTTCTGTCTCCGTCATGCCCTGCACCGCGAAGAAGTTTGAGATCACCCGCGAGCATCAGGCTGGCGCCGGCCTGCCCGATATGGACTACACCATGACCACCCGCGAGCTGGCCCGCATGATCAAGCG
>CAMKED010000034.1 GCA_946411475.1 uncultured Clostridia bacterium
TCTTGCCGGACCATTTGTACCAGGTGTTTTCATTCGCCCGCTTGTACTGCCACTGATAGCTCAGGTTTTCACCCGTTGCTGCAACAGTGAAGGTTGTGGATTCGCCCACGGCAACAGTCGCGTCTACGGGCTGCGTCGTGATGACAGGCAGGGAAACCACTGTCAGCGTTGCAGGGTCGGAGTTGACGGAACCGGCTGCGTTGGTAACGACACAGCGGTACTGGCAGCCGTTGTTCGTAGTCTTGCCGGTAACGGTCAGGGAAGCAGAGGTCTTGCCGGACCATTTGTACCAGGTGTTTTCATTCGCCCGCTTGTACTGCCACTGGTAGCTCAGCTCGTCGCCGGTGGCCGCAACGGTGAAGGTCGCGTTCTCTCCGAGTACGACAGTCGCGTCTACGGGCTGCGTCGTGATTGTTGGCACCGTAACAGTCACCGGAGAGGTAGAATAATAGGTAATGTATCCGGGGCTTTCCTTCCAGAAACGAATAGAGGTATCAACACTGCCACTGGTCCAGAAATAGGAATCATTAAATGTGACATATGGGTATTGGCCGTTTTGTGCACTCTTCATACTGCTGGCATTGCTGCCCGGGCCGGGCGTCCAGTCGCAGCTTCCTGCAACATAGGCGGTATAGCCTCCCAAATAAGAGGTGGACGTCACACCGAGATACTGGCCGGTGGAAACGTTCTGCAAGGAATAGTAGCTGCCGCGGGGCGCCATGATAAACAGATAGGCGTCAGCGACGTTATGCAGCGTGTCTTCTTCCAGCAAAACGCCAGACGATGCGTAGGACGCAGTATTGGAGGTGTTTTCGATGTCTGCGCCGTTGGAGCTGACCGCCACGCCTTTCATTAGGTGCATACTGCTGTCCGTTCCGCTGGTGATCACGTAGGTTCCGCTCCAGTCGGCCGGAGCTGCGCTCACCAACTGATAGCAGTTGGAGCCGCCTTGTTCTTTACGGGTGAAGAGAGCATACAGCGTCGTGTTGCCGGTAACCTCATAAGAGGCGCCGGGGGCAAAACAGACCGGTTTTTCCGTGCTTTCGTTTTGGATCTGCTGCGCAGTCCATCCGGAGAACGTCCAGTCAGCCGCCTGCACGTTGACGGAAGCGGGCAGGGTGATCTCATCATAGAGCTTCGCAGATTGGCTCCCCACGCTTTGGCCGCAGGCCACAAAATTCACGGTATAGGTCGGCTTGGCGGCGAAGTTGATGCGGACGGTACAGTTGGAGCTTGGTTCCACCGTAAAGATATTGCCGTTCTGGGCGACAGTAGCAGAGCCGCTGGTAACGGTATAGCCGGACGCATAATAGCCGCTCTTCGGGACGGCGGTGATCACGCGGCCATTCACCGAAACCGTTCCGTAGTTGGTGTTGTTGGAAACCGCGGTCACGGTATACGGCGAAGAAAGGCTGACGCCGACGTATTGCAAGCCGTCGTCTGCGTCGGCAGGAGGATTGTAAACGCCGTTCACGGGCTTGACGGTGATCGCACCGCCGCCCTTGATGTTGCAGCTCGAGCCGGTAAAGACGATGGGGGCCAGCAGGCTCCAGGGGTTCTCGACGTTGTGATAATTGCTCGGATCGTAGTCTTCCTGCGCCTTAAAGCCGTAGATCCCGTTATACGCAGTCTGTGGCGCGTTGGCCGTCAGCGCCACGCGGAAATCCCTGGCCAGGCGGGAACAATCCACGCCGGTGGCGTTTGTGATTGCTGTGGTCTCCTTGCCACTCGACCAATTGCTGGAAATTTGCTGAAAGATCGTGTTGCCGAATCTGGTGTACAGGTACTGCGAGAAGAAGGAAACCTGCGCGTAGAGGGCCAGAACGTCTGACAGATTATTGCTCCAGTCGTAAAGAGAATAGCCGTTATGAAGGTTAAACCCGGGCTGATAGGCAAATTCGGAAGGCGGATTCAGCCAATTATTGGAATAATAATAGTTTTCCCACGCCTGGATGCGGCTGACCACGGAGCTGCCGGGATAGCAGATCTCCTCAGCCGCGGCCGAGAAGCACTCGTTAAGCCAGGAGTGCATCCCATGGGTGTTGGAGTAGTTGATCAGATGCTGATACTCGTGGACCATGGTATTGTATGTATCGTCCATCCGGCTGTAATTGCCGTTGGAGCTTGGATGGAGGACGCCGGGGTAGGTGTCGATGTTCAGGATGGGCAGACCGTTGTTGCCGATATCAGGGGAATAGAAAAAGCCTGCAATGTAACCCTGCCCGGGCTGCCAGCCGTCGTTGATGTTGTAGTACAGCATGTGCAGCTTGCCGTCGCCGGAGGAACCGTTGGTGTGGTTGCCGAAGGAGGACTGCATGAGATCAAACTTGGAGTCGAACTCGTCGGCAGCCTTCTTTGCAAAGCTGGAGTCGATGGTATCCAGCGGATAGGTGTTGTTGGCAGAAGAGCTCGGCGTCCAGATGTAGCAGTGCTGGCCGACGTACAGGCACTTGAACTGCACGCTGCCGCTGCCGGTGGGGGAGTAGGTGGAGTAAATGTTGAAGGTCTTGGTTGCGCCGACGGAAAAAGACGATCTGGTCGCAATCGGCTCATCTACCTTTACGGTCTTGGCAATATCCGCCAGCATTTGGTCAACGTCGATCTTGTAGGGACGAGTTTCGTCTTCTGCGGAGCGCAGCGCGCCGACGTTCCCATTGGTGCTGACGCTGGTTTGAATCAGACCGGACATGCTGCCGGTAGAACGGGATGAAGTGTACAAGGTATCCGGGTTGTAAATCACAACGTAATCGCCCGTATACCCGTCGGCCGGGTCATCGTCGATGTAGATCGGATTGTGAATCCCGCGGTCCTGCACAGCTTCGCCGCCGGGTTCCACGGCATAGACCGGCGCCATGGACGCCAGCAATGCAAGGGTCAAAAATAAGCATAGAATCGTTCTGAATGATTTCATTGGATCGCCTCCCTGATCGTTGAAAAAACGGTTGTTGCTTCTATTCCTTTTGCAGGATCATGCTGTAACGCAGAGTAATCCTATTTATCATTTTAGCACATTTTTCCCCATTTTACCAGTCTTTTTTGAAAATTTCGTGAAGAAAAGCGTCAAAAAGCGCAGAGGCGGCACTGCTGCGTCACCCCTGCGCCGAGCCGCCGGAAACCTGCGGCCGCCTGTCGGTTTTAATTGTTTGCGTACGAATACGGCGACATTTCCACCCGGATGAAGTACCCGGCTTCTCCGCAGACGGGACACTGCTGCGGCGCTTCCGTGCCGTTCAGTTCGTGGCCGCAGTTCATGCAGATCCACCCGCAGGCAAGCTCGGAGACGAACAGCTTGTGTTCGCTGAGCAGCTTGTGGAAGGCTGCAAAGCGGCCGGCGTGGCACTTTTCAATCTCGGCAATCAGCTCCAGCTTCCGGGCAATCTCCGAGAAGCCCTCGTTCCGGGCTGCGACGGCAAACGCCGGGTAGACCTCCTCGTGCTCCTTCGTCTCGTTTTGGGCGGCAGCCGCCAGCAGGGAAAGCGTATCGGCGGCGATATCAACGGGGAAACTGCCGTCGATCGGAATGCTATCCGCGCCGCCGCGCCGCAGGAAATCCGCGAAGATTTCCGCATGCTCCTTCTCCTGGTCGGCCGTATAGCGGAACACGGCTGCGATCACGGGCAGACCGTCACGCTCCGCCTGTCCGGCGGCAAAGGTGTAGCGGTTCCGGGCCAGGCTCTCTCCGGCCAGGGCGCGCATCAGGTTTTTCTGCGTTTTGCTGTTTTGCAGGTTCATATTGTCCCTCCTGAAATAGAATCTGCTCCGAGTATGCCCCCGATTACGTCCGTTCATACCAAGCTGCCGCGGCGCATAGGCTCTTCCGGGGTGATAATGTGGAAAAGGGACGGACGCTGATTCGCGGGACGCTGCTGTTGACGCTGAGCGGACTGGCCATGCGCGGCCTCAGCGTTCTGTTTCAGGCGGTGCTGGCCGGGCGGATCGGAGCCGAGGGCATGGGGATCCTGCAGTTAATCCTGACGGTCGGCGGCTTTGCCGGGACGCTGGGCTCCGCCGGGATCCGGGTCGCCGCCCTGCAACTGACGGCCCGGGCCTGGGGCAGGCGGGACGCCGCCGGCGTCTCCGGGACGCTTTGGGCCTGTCTGCGCTACGGCTTTCTGGTCAGCGCTGCGGTGGGGCTGGGCCTCTGCCTGCTGGCAGGGCCGATCGGCCTGCATTTGCTCCGCGACGCAAGGACTGCGCCTGCGCTTCGGCTTCTGGGGCTGCTGCTGCCGCTGCCCATCCTCTCCGGCATTCTTCGTTCGGCCTTCACGGCCTGCGGACGGGTTCGGGAGCTGGTGGCGGTAGAGCTGGCGGAGCGGCTGCTCAGCGTCGGCGCGACGCTCGCGCTTCTGGCAGCCGCCGGGTCGAATCCCACCCTGCTCTGCGCAGCCGCGGTGCTTGGCTCCTACGGAGCCTCTGCCTTTTCTTTCACCCTGCTCCTGCGGCGCTTCACCCGCACGCTCCCCCGCCGAAAGCGGCTGCCGCCGGTCGCGGGAACTGCGATCCCGCTCGGCGCAAACGACGCGCTGCGCTCCGGCCTGGGGGCCGTGGAGCAATTTCTGATCCCCTACGGTTTGGAGAAAACCGGCTCCCGGCAGACGGCTCTGGCCGCCTACGGGACAATCTCCGGCATGGTCTTTCCCCTGCTTTGGTTCCCGTCGGAGATTCTGTTTGCGCTCAGTGAGCTGATGGTCTCGGAGACGGCGCGGCTGCTTGCGCGCCGGGATCGCGCACGACTACTCGCCCTGGTTCGCAAGAGCCTGGCCCTGACCGCCGTCTATGCCGTCGGGATCAGCACAATCCTCTATCTGGGCGGCGGTCTGCTGGGCCGCGCTCTGTTCCACAGCGCGCAGGCGGGATGGTATCTGCGGATCTTTGCGCCGATGATTCTTTTCCTCTACCCGGACGCCGTGGTGGACGGCCTGCAAAAGGGGCTAGGCCAGCAGCTTCACCTGGTGCGGTATAACAGCTTCACCAACGTCATCGACGTATTGGGGCTGTGGCTGCTTCTGCCCCGCTTTGGAATCTGGGGCTATGTGTTTACCTACTGCCTGTCGCATCTGGTAAACTTCTTCCTTTCTCTGCGTCGGCTGCTGATTGCAATTGACGAAACGGACGCTTGCACAGGCGAGTATTCTGTGCTATAATCGCTGCAAATGATTGAATTGGAGGGAAAAAACGTGGAAAATACTGTGAAAACAAGACCGGAAACAGACGAACTGCGGCTGTATATCCCGAAGCCGGAGGACGGCTGGTTCTACATGCAAATGCTGTCTGACCCTGCCACAATGGCCTACAACGCCCCCTGGTTTCCGCCGGACGGCTGCATCCCGTTCACGGAGGTGGACTGGGCAGACTGGTATCCGGATTGGATCGGACAGGAGCCCGAGCGCTTCTATGCCTATTTGCAGCGCGTATCCGACGGGGCCTTTGTTGGTGGCGTCAATTTCTACTATACCCCGGAGCGGGATTGGTGGGACATGGGCATTCTCCTCTATGCCCCGGAGCGCGGCAAGGGCTACGGCAGGCAGGGACTACGCCTGCTGTGTGAGCAGGCCTTCCGCGTGAACGGCATCGCCCGCCTGCACAACGAGTTTGAGCCCGCCCGCGCGGCTGCCCTGAACATCCACAAGGCCGTCGGTTTCCGGGAAACCGGGACGGAAAACGGAATCGTTCAACTGGTGCTGACGAAAGGGGAATATTTGCAACATGCCTGATGCAATCCAATGGGTGTTCTTTGACCTCGGCTCCACGCTGATTGACGAGACGGAAGCCGACCGGCAGCGCATCCGGGAAATGACGGCGGGAACCGATATTACTGAAGCGCAGTACCGGGAAAAGCGCGCGGAATACATCCGGCAGGGCAGGTCGGGCGACCCGGCGGCCATTGCGTTCTTCGGCCTGACGAAAACACCCTGGCGAAGCGAGCTGGAAAAGCCCTGTCCCGACGCCGCGCCGACCCTAAAAGCGTTGAAAGGCCGGGGCTTCCGGCTGGGCGTGATCGCCAACCAGAACCCCGGCACCGCAGAGCGCCTGCAAAACTGGAATCTGCTGCAATACTTTGACGTCGTGGCAGCCTCGGCGGAGGCGGGCGTCGCCAAGCCAGACCCGGCGATCTTCCGCATGGCCCTCGAACGTGCGGGCTGTACTCCGGCACAGGCCGTCATGGTGGGCGACCGCATCGACAACGACGTTGCCCCGGCCAGGGCGCTCGGGATGCACAGCGTCCGCCTGCTGCGAGGCCCCGGAGCCTTTTACCGTCCTCGCAGCTTGGAAGAGGAGCCGGAATACACGATACAAGACCTTGGAGAGCTGATGCATTTATTATGAAGCAGGCAAAAAATGACATGAGAGACGCAACAAAGAAGGATTCCCTTGTTCTCACTGTAATCATTTATTCCTTTCTTTTTTACAGCGTCTGGTGTATCTGGGAATTCCGGGGCAAGGGCGCGGTGGACAAGGCCGTTGGAAACGAACTGCTTGCTCAATTTGTGAAATCCGGGATCATAAAGGGATTGGTATGGGTGCTGCCTGCCGTCTGCCTGATTCGGTATTTCCGGGACGAAGTGTTCATTCGGCAGAAAGAGATGTTTACCAATCGCGTGAACCTCTGGAAGTATTTGCCCGTGTTTCTCGGTTTTTCCCTCTATTTGCTTCTGGGTGCATGGATCACCAGGGGCAAGCTCGCAATCAGCGACAGCTTCGGCTGCAAGGAGCTCATCATTGTCCTGTTTGTCGGCATCACGGAGGAAATGGTTTTTCGCGGCTGGCTATTAAATGTAACAGTGCGTGAAAACCGAAAATGGCTTCCCATTTTGATCAATGCGGGGATGTTTTTATTGATTCATTTTCCCAAATGGATCGCAAGTGGAACTTTTCTTGCCGCCATGACCAGCGGCAATGCTTTGGCAGTTCCAATTCTGAGTGTCATTTTCAGTTGGACATTTCTGAAAAGCAAAAATATCTGGGTTCCGATTACGCTGCACATGTATTGGGATTTTCTGACGTTTTTGTTCTATTAACGCAAAGACGGGCTCTGTGTGCCGATGCACACAGAGCCCGCTTTTACAGGCTGCGCGTTCAGAGCTCCACGGTTCTGGGCTCCTGGCCGAAGGCGCAGAAGGTCGCGACGCCGTGCTTGAGGAAGAACACCTCGGTGTTGTCGTCGTTTTCGTCGTACATTTCCCGCAGCATGGGATAGGAATCCAGCATGTGCTTCTTGGCCTCCACCCGCTCATCGGCTTCCAGCTCACAGGTCACGCGGATCCACTTGCCTTCCATGAAGGCGCAGATCTCCGCCTTGGGATTGGCGTGGAGCTGCTTGGAAACAGGCTTCACCTTGCCGGTCTGAATGTAGATCTTGTCCTCGAAGAGTTCCACGGTACCAAAGGGACGGACGCGGGGTTGGTCGCCCTCTACCGTAGCCAAGTAGTAGGTGTCGGCTTTTTTGAGAAACTGATAGACTTCGTTCATGTTGTTCTCCTTTCAGATGATGGATGATTGACTGACACGAACGGCAGAGTGCCGTTTCTACGCTCATTTTTTTGCATTCTGCATTCCGTCAGCGGGCGCGGATTGCGGGCGGCCACTGGCCGCCCCTACGGGTGCAGCGCGGGAAATGGCGGGCAGATTGCCCGCGCTGCAGAGAGCTTCCCGACTGTCATTGCGAGGCCGTAAGGCCGTGGCAATCCGCATCCCCCGTCCTTTCATTCTGCATTTTGCATTCCGTCAGCAGCTGCGGGTTGCGGGCGGCCAATGGCCGCCCCTACGGAATGGGCAGGAGGCCACTGGCCGCCCCTACGCTTTCCGGGCCGTCCGCTGGACACCATAGATACCGACTAAAATCAGAAGAATGCAAAGCAGGGACATCCAGGAGAAGGGTTCGTGGAGAAATACCACGCCGGCAAAGACTGCCACGGCGGTGGTCAGATTGGAAAACACCGTTTCTCGCGCCACAGGCAGCCGCGTGATGGCGTAGCTGGAAAGGAAAAAGCTCACCACGGAGCAGAACAGAGAGAGAAACAGCACGGAAAGCAGATAGGGCGTCTCCGCGAGCGGCTGAACGTAGGCCTTCAGGTCTCCCTCGCAGTGGATCAGGGCCAGGACCGTAAAGGCTGCCGCGCCGACGCCCATCATGGCATAGGTTCTGGCAAAGGGAGAGGTCTGCTCGGAAAGCCGCCGGGACAGCAGCGTATAGGCCGTGGCGCCCGCAACCGCCACCAGCAGGGCTCCCACGCCGATCAGGTGCAGGGTCCCGGAGCTGTCGTTCATCAGTCCGATGCCGATGACGCCGCCCACGGAGAGCAGGCTGAACAGCAGTTGACCACCGGTGGGCCGCTCCTTCAAAATCGGCCAGGCCGCCAGTGTGGAGACAACCGGGATCATGGCGATCATGACGCCGGAAAAGCTGGTGGAAGAGTGGAGAATGCCGAATTGCTCCCCGAGAAAATAAATCACCGGCTGGGCCATGCCGAGGGCCACGAGGGGCAGCAGATAGCCCCGTGCTTCCCGCAGGCGCGCAAGCTGCCGCGGAAAGAGATGCATAATCAGGAAGGAGATCAGAAAGCGGTGACTCAGCAGCACGAAAACGTGCGCCGAATTCAGTCCCGTCCGGGAAGCGAGAAAACTCAGTCCCCAAATTGAGTGGCATAGAACGGATGCGAGCGACGCACGCATTGCGATACGATCTTCGTGTTTCATAGTACTCCTTAATTCAATGAATAATTGTATCTATTCAGTCGCACCCGCTCCGTAGTGGCCGCGCACCTGCGCGGCCATGGCGCGTATTGCTTTTCTGGGGATTTATGGCCGCGCAGGTGCGCGGCCACTACGACCCTGCTGAATAGATACGAATAATTTTGTTTATCATAGCACATTCCGTCGATTTCTGCAAGCATTGCGGCCGTAAAAGTGTAAAAAAGCGTTGCAGTCTGAACATTTATCGTGTATAATTGAAAAACTACCGGAAAAGTCACCCGGGATATCCCGGTTAGAACGCGGAGGCACTTATGAATGATCCAATCCTTCCCTCCGGGCCGCTGAAGCAGTCCCAAGCGGATCCGAAAACAAATCCCATACATTTTCAGCGTCCCGCCTCCACAGACGCCGTGGAAGCAGCGGCCAAAACCGCGCAGAAGCCCGCGTCTGCGCCTGTTTCCGCCCCAGGCAGTCCCGTTCCGCTGCTCTCGGTGCTTCCTTCCGCCTTTTTCACGGCGGAGCAGCAGGCAGCCGCTGCGTCCGAAGAAGCGGATCCGGCAAAGGCCGACGCTGCATTTGGAAAGTCAAGCGAGCAGACAAGCGCTGCGCCAAAAGGAACGGACGCCAAACTTGAACCGGAATCCGGACGGGCAGCCGCCCGCGTCTACGTTCCCGGCAGAAGCTCTGCGCTGCTGTCTGTTCTGCCTGCCGCGATTTCCGCGGAAGAGCCGGAGCAGCCCGAAGCGACCGAAGATCCGAAACCCGTAAAAGCCGCAGCGCCCGAGAAGCTCTCCGCCCAGAAAGCTGCAAAGGAAGACGCTCCTGCGCAAAAAAAGTCGCGGCTTCCCCACATACAGTGGACGCCGCCTCGCGTTCTTTGTGCCATTGCCCTGACGCTTGCGCTCGTGCTGTTCCTGGATCAGATCGTCATGCCCTTCGTGCGCTATCAAAAGGCCGTGCGCATGGAAACAGAGGGAAACTACGAGCAGGCCATCGCACAGTACGCCGCCCTGGGCAACTATCGGGACAGCGCGCAGCGCGTCGACATGCTGCAGGATGAAAAGGCCCGTGCGATGATGTGCGACGGACAATATCAGGAAGCGCTGAACCTTTTGGAATCCACGGGCAAGACGCACGCGCTGGCTGCAGACTGTCTCTACGCTTTGGGCGTGCTGGCTTACAACGACGGGGACCCGAAAACCGGACTGGAATACGTGAGCAGGCTGCGCGAGCGCTTCCCGAAATACGACAATACCAGGCAGTTGGAGCATTATTGTTATTACAGTCTCGGCAGTCAGAGTGCCGCCAAGGCCGCCAACACCTTATCATCGCTCGCACCTGCGCAGCGAGCCGCCCTTTATGAAAGCGCGATCGCCAACTTTTCCCGGGTTCAAAACTATTTCGACGCTGCGGAACGGATAAAGGAATGTCAATACAAACTTGCCTGGACTTACGCATCGGATTGGGAACTGGAAAAAGCCGTTACGCTCTTTCAAAGTCTGAGCGGATATTTGGACGCTGACGATCAGCGGCTGATTTGTATGTTTGATTATGTTATCAGTCATACGAATTCAATGAATGCGACCGCGGAAAGCTACCTGAATACGCTCGTCGCAGCCGACTATCCCGGCGCCGCGGAAATTCGGGATCATATCAACGGCGTCGGTTTCACGTTTGAATTGGTCTACGGAGAAGATGGCGTGCTTCCCGCTGAAGTTACGGATCTCTCTGAAGTTTCTATTCGCTATCAAATCAGCGCAAGTGACGGCGCGGGCCCGGCCCTCGTGCAGGTAATCTGCACGCTTCCCGGCGGAGACAGCACTTGGTCGTATTTGAACGCGGACGGCAGCGCTTCCGGCACGGTTGGATTGGATCAACTCTACTTCGGCTCTCTTCCCGACTACATGAAGAGCGGTTTGGTCACGATCGCGTTCGAGGATTGCACCTATGGAATGACGCTGAAAACCATTGCTTTTGATTACGTCAACCCGCAGGACGAGGGAGGTTTGACATAGTGACCCTGGATTTTGCGCCGATGGAGGGGATCACCGGAAGGGACTTCCGCGAGGTCCACGCCGCCTGTTTTACCGGGGTGGACCGTTACTGGATGCCATTTCTCTCTCCCGCTTCCTCGCATCAGCTCACGGCGCGGCAGCTCCGGGAGTTGAATCCCGGCCCGCTCGGCTGTGACCGGCTCGTCCCCCAGATCCTGACGAAGGACGCGGAAGACTTCCGCTGCGCAGCGGCAGCCATCGGAGAACTTGGCTACCGGGAGGTCAATCTGAACCTTGGCTGCCCCTCCGGCACCGTGGTCAGCAAGGGCAAGGGGGCCGGCATGCTCCGGGATCCTGCTGCCCTGGATCGCTTTCTGGACGCGATTTTTTCTGACGCCCCGCTGCCGATCTCGGTCAAGACCCGGATCGGCGTAAACGATCCTGCAGAGTGGGAGGCCCTGCTGTCCATTCTGGCCCGCTATCCCATCCGGGAACTGACCGTCCATCCCCGGACCCGCCGGGAATTTTACAAGGGCGACGTTCATCTGGACGCCTTTCGGCAGGCGGCGGAACGTCTGACTTTTCCCTTGCGTTACAACGGGAACCTATTCACATCCGCCGCCGTCCAAAAGACGGAGGCGGATTTCCCGTGCCTTTCCGGGCTTATGATCGGCCGCGGGCTGCTGGCCGATCCGGCACTGATCACCCGCTGCAGGGGCGGAACGCGCAGCCGCGAGGCGCTGATTGCCTTCCATGAGGAGCTGGCTGCCCGCTATTTGCGCTATATGCACCCGGACGTGGCCGTGCTGCCCAAGTTCAAGGAACTCTGGCTTTACCTGTCCCTGCTGCTGCCGGACGAACGGGACTGGAAGCGCCTGCGCAAGTGCAGCCGCTGGGCGGACTTTCACCCGCTGGCTCTGGACCTGCTCCGAAACGCAGCGTTGCAGGAGGAGGCAGACTTTTCACGGCTGCCCTGAAACCGCTCCGTTCTTTGCAGTCCATGTCAAAACGGGCCTGCCTTTTTTGCAGTTATTGTTATGGTATTCGCCTGCCTCCTGATATATAATATTCAGGCGGCAGTGAGAGGAAGCAATCCTGTCAATCAAAGATAGCAAAGGAGAAAAGAAAATGAACGAAACCCGCGATTCTATTTTTGACCCCGTCGATGGACCTGTTTCGGGGCCCGCTGCGGAGCCCAGAAAGGAGTCCGGCTGGGATTTCTCAGCGGAGTCCGGAAAGAAGCCCCTCTGGCTCCATCCTTCCGAACCCGAAAAGAAGCCTGACTGGATCAACCATACGCAACCCGCGCGGCCCGAAGTGAGCTCTCGCGACGCATATCGCGCAACGCACTACTCTGAGGATCTTGATCCCGGTTTCATCACCGCCGAGCGTCCGTCCAAGCGGAAAGCTCTTCTCATCGCTCTGGGCTGTCTGCTCCTGGCGCTGCTGGCAGCAGGCGGCTGGTGGGTGCTGACCCATCTGCGCCGCGACCCGCTGGCAGAGCTCAAGCTTGCAGCGAGCAGAAGCCTCGATTCCTATCTGGACTACGTCGAGGAGCTCCCCAACCTGCACAAGTACACGGAAAACCTCATGGCGTTCTACGGGTCTGACAACAAGCACGTCGATCTGAACGTCACGACGGAGGGCGCTGCACAAAGCCCCGACCTTACCTTCCAACTGAGCATGGATCGGGATGGAAAAGCCAAGAAATCACTCCTGCACGCCAGTTATGCGGCCGACGGAACGCTGATTCCTGTGGACATTTACCTCGACAAGAAGGAACTCCAGCTCAGCTCCTCCACGCTGCTCACCGGCGAGGTGCTCGCGCTCCCCACGAAGGACTTCGGAAAAAAGTGGAACGCCTCCGCCCTGGCTCAGTCCGCAAACACCAAGCTGCCTGAAGATTTCTCCCTTTCCTTCCTCACGGAAGGCGTCTCTTCGGAAAGCATCAAGGATACGTTCGGAAACGATTGGACGACGTTCTTGGACTCCGTCTCCTATCGCAAGGCAACGGAGGCCGACGGGGACAGCTTCTTCACCGGCACGGGCGACATTTACGTCCTGACTTGGGATCAGGCTCCGCTGACCCAAATGGGGATGAAGGCCGAAAACATGCTGAGATCCCCCAGCAGCAATTTCCAGATAGATCAGTATTACCCCGCCATGGCTGTCGGTATGCTCTATTCCATGAGCAAAGGGATTGAGGCGCCGAAATTCCTCGTCTCTGACGGTATGCTGCTCGGCGTCTCGTTCCGGGAAAAAACCGAGCAGGCGGATTACGGCATCGTTCGGATCGAACTGGTCGGCGAGAACAATCCCTGGTCCCGCTGCGTCATTGACGTCTGCAAGTGGGATTCCGCGTCCCAAAAGCTGGCGATCGAAAACACGGTGGAATGCGTTCTGAGCATTGTGGACGGCCAACTGCGTACAACCGCCGTGAAGCATACGGCTGACGGCAATTCAAGCGTGGTTTTTGAATCCGTCTACAACGACGCCGACGGAAACCTGTGCGTTGCCGGAGAAATGGACGCTGCCGGCTTGACGCTCGGCAGCTCCGCCCTGTCCGGCCTTGACGTCCCCGAATTGGCAAGTTCCTTCCAGGATGGCTTCACGCTTCGCTACGTTCCGACTGAGGACGGCGTGCGCATGGAGGGAAGCTTCTACGTTGGAAAAATGAGCGGCAAATCCGCGCTTCCCGTTGAAGGGATGCTGAATCTCACCGTCGGGCTCAGCACGAAAACCGAACCCATTCAAGCTCTGTCCCAATTTCCGACGCAGGTTCTCGATCTCGACCGGATGAGCCTTGCATCGCTTCTGATGCGACTTGTCAGCCAACTCAGCAGCGAGACCTCCTTCAGTTTCAACTAAAACAGGCGCAAATGCAGCTCCGGTTTTCCAGAAATCCGGAGCTGTTTTTGCATTTTTGAAATGTATCTTGTTTGCTTTTGAGAAAAACTTGACTTTCCCGGTGCGGCATGCTATAATTCCACAGTAAAACTAAAAAACAACGGAGGCTATCCCATGATTCAGATTACTACCCTTGAGACCCGCAATCTCTGCGAAAGCGCCAAGAACGGCGGCTGCGGCGAATGCCAGACCTCTTGCCAGTCCGCTTGCAAGACCAGCTGCGGCATCGCCAACCAGAACTGCGAGAACAAGTAAGGACATCCGTCCCAGGTAAAACGCTGCCGGAATGGCGGCGTTTTTCCGCAATTGGAGAAAAAACATGATCCATCCATACAAACTCAACGGATACAACATCGTGCTCGACGTCTGCTCCGGTTCCATTCACTTGGTAGACGAAATTGCCTACGACCTGATCGTGGGCTATGAAGACACGCCCCGCACGGAGTTGATTGCCGCGCTGGCGGCAAAATACGCAGACAAAACCAACCCGGACGAGCTGAACGAGGCCTACGACCAGGTCACTGCCCTCAAGGATGCGGGCAAGCTCTTCACCCCGGACAACTACGAACCCATGGCCGGGCAGCTCAAGGCCAAGACCTCGGGCGTCATCAAGGCGCTGTGTCTGCACGTCGCCCATGTGTGCAACCTCAACTGTTCCTACTGCTTTGCCAGCCAGGGCAAGTACCACGGCGACCGGGCCATCATGTCCTTCGAGGTCGGCAAGCGCGCGCTGGACTTCCTCGTGGAGCACTCCGGCACGCGGAAAAATTTGGAGGTGGACTTCTTCGGCGGCGAGCCGCTGATGAACTTCCAGGTCGTCAAGGACTTGGTAGCCTACGCCCGCTCGATCGAGCAGGCCGCAGGCAAGCACTTCCGCTTCACGCTGACGACCAACGGCATGCTGGTGGACGACGAGGTGATCGACTTTGCCAACCGCGAGTGCCACAACGTCGTCCTCTCTCTGGACGGCCGCAAGGAAATTCACGACCGCTTCCGCGTGGACTACGCCGGCAACGGGAGCTGGGAGCGGATCGTGCCGAAGTTCCAGCGCTTCGTGGAAGCGCGCGGCGGGAAGGGCTACTATATGCGCGGCACCTTCACCCACGCGAATCCGGACTTCCTCAAGGATATTCAGACCATGCTCGATCTGGGCTTCACGGAGCTCAGCATGGAGCCCGTGGTCTGCGCGCCGGACGATCCCTCCGCGCTGACGGAGGCAGACAAGCCCATCGTCATGCAGCAGTATGAGGAGCTGGCCAAGCTGATGCTGGAGCGCGACCGGGAGGGCCGTCCCTTCACCTTCTACCACTACATGATCGACCTGACCGGCGGCCCGTGCATCTACAAGCGCATCTCCGGCTGCGGCTCCGGCACGGAATACATGGCCGTGACCCCCTGGGGCGACCTCTATCCCTGCCACCAGTTCGTGGGCGAGGAGAAGTTCCGGCTGGGCGATATCTGGACCGGCGTGACCAACCATGCCATTCAGGATCAGTTCGCCGCCTGCAACGTCTACGCCCGCGAGGAGTGCAAAAGCTGCTGGGCACGACTCTACTGCTCCGGCGGCTGCGCAGCCAACGCCTACCACGCCACCGGCAAGATCACCGGCACCTATGCCTACGGCTGTGAGCTGTTCCGCAAGCGCATGGAATGCGCACTGATGCTGGCAGCGGCCAGACAATTGAAACTGGAAAATTGAAAGTTGAAAATGAATGTGTTTTTCAAATTGCAATTTGAAAAACTCCGACAACTTTCAATTCTCAATTCTCAACTTCAACTGACATGAACACACCCATCTATAACTTTGTAACACGTTATAACGACCTCCGCCCTGCCCGGCTGCACATGCCGGGCCACAAGGGGCGGGGGCCTTTGGGTTGCGAGGAATTGGATATTACTGAAATTCCCGGCGCAGATTCGCTCTACGAGGCTGCCGGGATCATCGCCGAGAGCGAGGCAAACGCCTCCCGGCTCTTCGGCTGCCCGACCTTCTACGCCACCGAGGGCTCGTCCCACTGCATCCGGGCGATGCTCTTATTGGCAATGCAGTCCTGTCATTCTATGCCTTGCCCTGAGCAAAGACGAAGGGGAAGCGAAGAATCCGTTCTTCCTGCCGCGCAAGGGGCAGAAGAAGATGGGGGAAGCGGGTCCTTCGACTCCGCTTCGCTTCGCTCAGGACGACAGAATCGGAACCGTTTCCGCGTCCTGGCTGCCCGGAACTGTCACAAGGCGTTCCTGTCTGCGGCGGCGCTGCTCGATCTGGACGTTGTCTGGCTCCCGGCCTCGGAGGATTCTTATCTCTCCGCGCAGCCCACGCCGGAGCTTCTGGACGCTGCGCTCGCGGAAAGCGGAGCGGACGCGGTCTATCTGACCTGCCCGGACTATCTGGGCTTCCTGCCGGGGCTTGCGCCGCTGGCCGAAGTCTGTCACGCCCACGGGGCCCTGCTGCTGGTGGACAACGCCCACGGGGCCTATCTGCACTTCCTAAAACCCTCGCGCCACCCGATGGATCTCGGCGCGGACCTATGCTGCGATTCCGCGCACAAGACCCTGCCGGTGCTGACCGGCGGGGCGTATCTGCACGTTGCGGAGCGCTTGATTTTGGGTGTGGGACAGGAGACCCGTCCCCTACGGTACGGGGAAATACGGGAAGCGCTGGCGCTGTTTGGCTCGTCCTCGCCGTCGTATCTGATCCTGCAATCGCTGGATCTGGCGAATGCCTATTTGGAGACCCTGCCAGAGCGGCTGGCGGGCTTCTTGCCGAAGCTTGATGCGCTGAAAACGCGGCTGCGTGCTGCCGGGTGGACTGTTGTCGGAGACGAGCCGTTGAAGCTGACGCTCTCGCTTGCAGCAACAGCCAAAACCTCCCCTGTAAACAGGGGAGGGGGATCGGCCGCATGGCCTACGGATAAAACCTCCCCTGCTTGCAGGGGAGGGGGACCGGCCGCATGGCCGGTGGAGGGGTTCCCGTTCCCGCGCGATCCCTCCGGCCCGGCCCTGGCCGCCGCGCTGGAACAGGCGGGGATCTACTGCGAATTTTTCGACGCGGACTACCTTGTCTGTATGTTGACACCGGAAAACATGCCGGAGGACCTGCGCCGCCTGGAGGCCGCGCTGCTGGACGGGAACGTGCTTGCAGACGGCCAGATGCGGACAAGCGATGCCTGTCCCTGCACACCCTTGGAGGCTGCTGCAACAACAGACTCCACCTCATCCGTCATCCGCCTTGCGGGGGACGGCGGATGCCACCTTCCCCTCAAGGGGAAGGCTG
>CAMKED010000035.1 GCA_946411475.1 uncultured Clostridia bacterium
GGACGCCCCGGAAGTCGTAGACACGGCAGCCCTTTTCCACGGCCCAGCGGATCATTTCCCATTGGAGCAGGTAGTTCGGCATATAGTTGCGGTCCTCGTTGGAGCTGGCGCCGTAGAGATACCAGACCTTGTCGCCGTACCAGATGGCCAGCGTGCCCGCAATGGCCTTGCGCTTGGTGGAGCCGTCTTCCTGCGGCTCGTCGATGAAAGCCATATAGAGCCTGGCGTGTTCGCCTAAATTGTCCAGAATGTCGGCAAAATACTGCGGCTGCCGCGTGACGAAGCCGTCCCGGACGCCGGTGGTCAGCATCAGCCGGCCGAACTCCGGCACCATTTCCTTGCCGCAGACTTCCACCTGCACGCCCTTTTTCATGGCAAGGCGGATGTTGTAGCGGGTCTTCTGGTGGAAGGAGGCCAGCAGCTCTTCCTCGGAGCGGCCGTTCAGATAAAGGCGGAACACGTAGCGGGGCTGAATGGCCTCAAACTCCGCGCCGCCTGATTTGAGCTCAAAGCCGTATTTGCGCATATAGTCGGCGAAGGCAGTCTCCGAGGAGGGAACGTCCGGGTCGATTTTCAGGACATAGGCGCCGTGGTCTTTTGCCAGCTCCTTTGCTTTGGCAAAGAGCTCGTCCATGGTGGCGTAGTCGTCGATGTCGCAGACCGGGCCGCGGCTGGCGTACATCATGCAGCATCGAGCGAACGGAAGCAATTCAAAGCCGGGCATAGGGCGGATCAATACGGACAGCGTCCCCTTGATCTTCCCGTCCTCACCCCGGCAGGCAATGGCCCGCCAGAGCCAAGCGGATTTCTGTTTGGCCCAATAGGAGCTTTGGGCAAAGTTGCCCTTGGGGTGGCTTTGTACGAAGGCTTCATATTCAGAAACGGTTTTTTCGTTGATAATCTCTGTCATAGCGCAGGCATAATCTCCCTTATACTTATACTATAAATACATTTTACCATAAAGGGTACGGGTTTGCAAGAAAAAAGTAAACGCAATCCAATTCCCGGAGCCCTGAAAAAATCAGGGAAAATTTCAGAATAGGGTATGTACAAAACGATTTTTTTCTGCTATAATGTGGCCGCATTGAGAATCCTGCACGGAAAGGGGCGCTCGGACGTGGCCGGAAGATCTGCTGTTCTGTTTTTGCTGGACGATACGTATCGCACCGGAAGCGACACCCCGTTGATGCTGCACCGGGTCCTGGGCGTTCCGCTGCTGAGCTGGCTGGCCTGGGGACTGTTCCACGCGGGCGTCGACAGATTTTTTCTGGCTTGCGCGCCAGCGCTGCTGAATCAGGCAAAACCCTGCTTTCCTGCGGGTGCTGCGCTTTCCGTGTCTTCGGACGAGAGCCCTGCCGATCAGCTCCATGTGTTTCTCTCCACCGCCGACGAGACCGAACGGGATCTCCTGGTGGTGACCGGCGCGATCGTTTACGCGCCGACGATGCGGCGCGCAGGCGCGGGCCAGGCCAGCGCCTGTATGGTGGACCGGTGTTCGCTGATGGCCGCCCTGGACGAGACTGCGCCGATCGGTCATTTTTTGCGTCGGGCAGGCGAACCCACCACCGGCGAGGACGGCTTCTTTGACCTGAACGCGCCGGAGGAGCTGCCCGAGATCGCAAGACTGCTGACCGGCGACCTGCTGGCGCGGCTGATGCGGGCAGGCGT
Organism: uncultured Clostridia bacterium; assembly: GCA_946411475.1. GTDB lineage: Bacteria > Bacillota > Clostridia > Oscillospirales > Oscillospiraceae > JAFRPC01. The sequence goes on from CAMKED010000035.1 coordinate 1,669, forward strand.
GGAGATCTGGGACGTGGGAAACACCTACGTCACCCCCGGCGTCAGTGTCGGCAGCGGGACGGTGCTGCTGCCCGGAACCATGCTGGAGGGCCGGACCAAGGTGGGCTGCGGCTGCACCTTGGGGCCCAATACGAGGATCATTGATTCGGAACTGGGAGACGGCTGCGTGGTGGAGCAGTCCCGCGTGGAGGGCGCGAAGCTTTCCGGCAATCTGCGGGTCGGCCCATACGCAAATCTTCGTCCCGGCACCGTGATGGAAAGCGGCTCCAAGGCAGGCGCCTTTGTGGAATTGAAAAATACGAACCTGGGGACCGACGCGAAGGTCCCGCATCTGAGTTATTTGGGAGACGCTGCTGTCGGCGATGGCGCCAACGTCGGCTGCGGAACGGTCACAGCCAATTTTGACCGCGTGGAAAAACACTTTACCGTGGTGGAGGATGGCGCATTCCTGGGCTGTAACTCCACGCTCGTGGCCCCGGTGAACGTGGGCAAGGGGGCCTACGTGGCCGCCGGCTCCGTCATCACCGAGGACGTGCCGCCCCAGGCGCTGGCCATCAGCCGCGCCAGAGAGCAGATCAAAAAAGAATGGGCCCTGAAAAACAAAAGGGCTGATTCATAAGTAGGAGCAAAAAAACGAGGACAAACAAGGAGAGAGAATCATGATCGCAAACGGAAGACCAGTCAAGGTATTCAGCGGGAAATCCAGCCGTCCTTTGGCAGAGAACATCTGCCGCGAGCTGGGAGTCGAACTGAGCAACAACTCTTTGAGCACCTTTGCCGACGGAGAGATCAGCGTCTGGATGGAGGAGACCGTCCGCGGCCAGGACTGCTTTATCGTGCAGTCCACCTGCAAGCCGGTAAACGACAACCTGATGTCCATTCTGATCAACATCGACGCCCTGCGCCGTGCCTCTGCGGGCCGGATCACCGCCGTGATCCCCTACTATGGCTACGCCCGGCAGGACCGAAAGGCCAAAGGCCGTGATCCCATCACCTCCAAGCTGGTGGCGAATATGCTGACGGCCGCGGGTGCGGACCGCGTTCTGACGATGGACCTGCACGCCGCTCAGATCCAGGGCTTCTTTGATATTCCCCTTGATCATCTGACCGGTCTGCCTCTGTTTGTGGACTATTACATGGATAAATTCAACCCCGAGGTCTTCAATCACGACGACTTCGTGGCTGTTGCGCCGGACGTGGGCTCCGTGGCCCGTACCCGGAATTTTGCCCAGCGGGTCCACATGGATCTGGCCATCGTGGATAAGCGCCGTCCCAAGGACAACGTCTGTGAAGTCATGAACGTCATCGGCGACGTCGAAGGCAAGACCTGCATCATGCTCGACGACATCGTGGATACGGCCGGTTCCCTCTGCAACGCCGCCAAGGCGCTGGTCGAGGTCGGCGGCGCCAAGGAAGTTTACGCCTGTGCAACCCACGGCGTGCTCTCCAACCGCGTGGACGCCAAGACCGGTGCAGTGACCCGCGCCTGGGAGCGGATCGAGAACAGCGTCATCAAGGAGCTGGTCCTGCTCGACACCATCCCCCTGCCCGAGGATTACGCCGGCACCAAGATCAAGCAGCTCTCCGTTGCTCCCATTTTTGCCAAGGCCATTCAGCATATCACCGACGAGACCTCGATCTCCGACTGCATCATCGGCGCCAGGTGATAGCCGATAGATGATAGCCGATAGCTATGGTCTATAAGCTATAGGCCATAAGCTATTAGCTTCACAACAAGGAATATGCTATTCAAAAATCCAACCATCGACTGGCTGATCGTCGGTCTGGGAAACCCGGGACGGGAGTATGAAAAGACCCGGCACAACGTTGGCTTCCGGGCGGCAGAGCTGCTCGCAAAGCAGGCGAACGTAAAGATAGACCGTGCGCGTTTTCGGGGCCTTACTGCGACCTGTACCCTGGCTGGGCAAAAGGTCCTGCTGTTGAAGCCTGAGACCTTCATGAACCTCTCAGGGGAAGCGGTACACCTGGCCGCCATGTTCTATCGGATCCCAATCTCTCATATTCTGGTACTGTCGGACGACATTTCTCTTCCGGTGGGAAAGATCCGGGTCCGGGCCGAAGGCTCCGCCGGGGGCCACAACGGGCTGAAGTCCATCATTGCTCATCTGGGCTCCCAGGACTTTCCCCGCATCCGGATCGGCGTCGGCGCAAAACCCCACCCGGATTACGATCTGGCGGACTGGGTGCTGTCTGTTTTCTCCGCAGAGGAGGAAAAAGCCCTTGCGCCCGCGGTCGAGCATGCTGCCGCCGCCGTATTGGAGCTGATCCAAAACGGCCCACAAATGGCGGCCAGCAAGTATAACGGCAAGTAAACTATACATCTATACAGTATATCAACACGGAAAGGGGCAAACGCCCTTTTCCGCGTTGGTGCGTGGAACGGGTAACAAATAATGAAGTATTTGCTGACGCAAAAATGAAGTACGCTGCGCGTATGAAGACGCTTCGCTTATGAAGTATGGCTGCGCCACGGAATGCACCGATTGGCAGAATGCAAAATGCAGAATGCAGAATGCAAAATGAAGGACGGGGGACGCGGATTCTTCGCTTCGCTCAGAATGACAAACGGGGAAACCCACCCTGCGGCCAAATATGCGCGGCAGCGCATACTTCATATTCCGAAGGAATACTTCATATCGCCGCCAGGCGATACTTCATCCAAGAAAGGGGTGCCTTATGGAGCTGCTTCTCACCGCACTGCGGGAGCTGACGGAATACAAAACCATCCTCTCAACTATCAAAAAGGGAAAGTCCGTCGGCGTTTCCGGCGCGGCGCAGATCAACCGCTCCCATCTGATCGCCGGCCTGCGGCGGGAGCTGGAAACGCCGATCCTGGTGCTCTGCCAGGACGACCTTGCCTGCCGCCGGACCCAGGAGGAGCTCGCGGCCTTCCTGGGGACGAGCTATCCCATCCTTCCCGGTCGGGATCTGACCTTCTACGATACCGCCGCAGCTTCCCGGCAGTGGGAACAGAAGCGGCTGCGGCTGCTCTACCGGATGGCCCTGGGGCAGGAGCCGCTGGTCATTGCCTCCTGGGAGGCGCTGGCGCTGCGGACCCTTCCGAAGCATATCCTGCTCGGGGCCGCGATCACCCTGCGTCCGGGCCTGCTGTTCGATCTCGAGGAGCTTGCGGGCAGACTGCTGCGCAGCGGCTATACACGCTGCAAGATGGTGGAGGGCGTTGGGCAGTTCGCCATTCGCGGCGGCATTCTGGACGTCTACAGCCCCGCCATGGAGAACCCGCTTCGCGTCGAGTTCTTCGGCGACGAGATCGACGCGATGGGTCTGTTTGACCCGCTGACACAGCGGCGGGTGGAGAACCTCGAAGAGGCGATTCTGCTGCCCGTGGCGGAGACGCTCCCCATGCTCCATCCCGGTGGGATCGACGGCCTGTGCGAAGACATCGGCCGCGTGATCGCCAGACAGAAACGCCGCAAGACCCAGCATACGGCCTTGCTTCAAACCTTGGAGGCGGATCAGGAGACTCTGCGCAACCGCAGCTTCTTCGGCGCCGGAGACCGGTATCTGAGCCTGATCTACCCCGACTTCTCCACTGCCGCCGATTATCTGCCGGAGGGCGGGATCGCAGTGTTCTGCGACCACGGCAATCTGCGCCGGGCGGCGGCCGGCTGGGAGGAGGATCTGGGCCTTCAGCTCGATTCTCTGCTCCAGGGCGGCGTGCTGGCCGGAGAGCTCTGCGACTTCGGGAAAGGCTGGGACGACCTCTGCGCCGGACTGGCGGGTCACCCCGCCCTTTTCCTGGACGCCTTTCTTTCGGCGGCCTATCCGCCGGAGCACCAACCCGCGGTGCTGCTGGACCTTGTGGCCAAGCAGCTTCCGTCCTACGGCGGCAACCTGGACGTAGCCGCGCAGGACCTTTCCCATTTTCAGAAGAACGGTTATCGGACCCTGGTCCTCTGCGGCAACCGTCGCCGGGGCGAGATCCTCGAAGCCTTTCTGCGGGACAAGGAGATCCCTGTTTCCATGGCGTTCCCGGCTGCGGAATGGCCCGAACCGGGCGGAATATATCTCACCGACGGCTCGCTGCCAAACGGCATGGAGTATCCCACCGTCAAGCTGGCCGTTCTGACCGAGGGCCAGCTCCTGACCCGAGCGGCCCGGAAGCCCAGAGCCAAGGCAAAGACCACCAACCGGCAAAAGCTCAATTCCTTTACGGATCTGAGCCCGGGGGATCTGATCGTCCACGAGTATCACGGCATCGGCCGTTACGTGGGCATGGAGCAGATGAAGGTGGACGGAGCCGTCAAGGATTACGTGAAAATTGCCTATCAGGGAACGGACGTGCTCTACGTGCCCGCTACCCAGATGGATCTGATCTATAAATACATCGGCGCGGCGCAGGACAGCCCCGTCAAGCTGAACAAGCTGGGCGGCGATGCCTGGGAAAAGACCAAGAAACGCGCCAAGGCCGCCGTCAAGGACCTGGCGGACGAGCTCATCAAGCTCTACGCCGAACGCAAGCGGCGCATGGGCTTTGCCTTTGCCGCCGATACGCCCTGGCAGCGGGAATTTGAAGACAATTTCCCCTTTGCGGAGACAGACGACCAGCTCCGCTGTATCGCGGAGATCAAGAGCGACATGGAGGCCCCGGCGCCCATGGATCGGCTGCTCTGCGGCGACGTGGGCTTTGGCAAGACCGAGGTCGCGCTCCGGGCCGCCATGAAGGCCATGCTGGATTCCAAGCAGGTGGCCATTCTGGTGCCCACCACGGTTCTGGCCCAGCAGCACTTCGTCACGGCCTCCCGCCGCTTCGAGGGCTTCCCCGTGAGCATCGAGGTCCTTTCCCGCTTCCGCTCTCCCGCACAGCAAAAGCGCGCGCTGGCGGGTGTGCGGGCCGGAACGGTAGATCTCATCGTGGGAACCCACAAGCTGCTGCAAAAGGACGTGGTCTTCAAGGACCTGGGCCTGCTGATCGTGGACGAGGAGCAGCGCTTCGGCGTGAGCCACAAGGAACGCTTGAAGGAACTTTCCCGCGGCGTTGACGTCTTAACCCTGTCGGCGACGCCGATCCCCCGGACACTGAATATGGCGCTCTCCGGCCTGCGCGATATGTCCACCATCGAGGAGCCGCCCATGGACCGTTATCCGGTCCAGACCTTCGTGCTGGAACACAACGAGCCGGTTCTGGACGACGCGATCCGCCGGGAGCTGGCCCGCGGCGGCCAGGTCTACTATCTGCACAACCGGGTGGAATCCATTGCCCAGTGCGCAGCCAGGCTATCCGCCCGCCATCCCGGCGCGGAGGTTGCCGTGGCCCACGGCAAGATGAACGAAGAACAGCTCGGGGACGTGATGCAGCGCATGGCGGACGGAGAGATCCAGATCCTGGTCTGCACGACGATCATCGAGACCGGCATTGACATTCCGAACGTCAACACACTCATTATCGAGGACGCGGACCGGCTCGGCCTGGCCCAGCTTCATCAGCTTCGCGGCCGCGTGGGCCGTTCCAGCCGACATGCCTTCGCCTATCTCACGTTCCGGCGGGGCAAGGTCCTCTCCGAGGTGGCGGAAAAACGCCTGGAAGCGATCCGGGAGTACGCGGAGTTCGGCTCCGGCTTTAAAATTGCCATGCGGGATCTGGAGATCCGCGGCGCGGGCAATCTGCTGGGGGCAGAGCAGTCGGGCCATATCGTTTCGGTGGGCTACGACATGTATCTGAAGCTCCTGGAGGAGGCCGTTCTGGAGGAACAGGGCGGCCCGGACGCCAAACCCGTGGATTGCACCGCAGACTTGGACGTCACAGCCAACATCGACCGCGATTACGTGGAAAACGGCGAACAGCGCATGGATCTCTACCGGCGCATGGCGGCCATCCGAACCCAGACGGACGCGGACGACCTGCTCGACGAGATCGTGGACCGCTACGGCGATCCGCCCAAGGGCGTGATGAATCTGATCGACGTGGCGCTGCTCCGCGCCCGTGCGGCGCAGCTTGCAATCACCGATATCACGCAAAAGGGCCAGGAGCTTTGGTTCACGCTGCTGGTGCTGGATTTTGAGACCGTTTCCGCGCTCTGCGCCGCCGACGGTCTGGCGGGAAGGCTGTTCGTTCATTCCAAGTCTTCCCAGCCGATCCTGCGTCTGCGGCTGAACCGCGGCGAAAACAGCCTGAAAGCAGCGGGCGTGCTCGTGGGGGCGTTTGAGCAGATCGCGGCAGAAAAAATGGAAATTTCTGAATCGTAACGATTTGTCATTGCTTTTTTCTGTGAATCTGGGTATAATAGCACTTCAAGAAGAATAAAGTCGAAAAATGACTGAAACGGAGGGATCTCCTTGGAAAGAGGAAAATTCGAAGCGCCCAAAAAGAAAAAAGGCGCTTCAACGAATAACGGTCAGAGCAGAACTTCCGCAAGGAAAAAGGATTCTGCGCTGAGCAGACTGTGGCCCGTGCTTGCCGCAGTGGCCGGCGTGCTGGTCCTGGTGGTCGGAATTTTGATTCTTACGAAGGATAGCCGGAAGAATCCCGGCACGACTTCGATGCATGCCACCGTGGAGCTCCACGGTATGCCGAGAGCGGAATTGGAACGGCGTTTTTCCGAATTGGACATGATGATCCGAAAGGATATGGTCGTGACGCTGACGCCGGAGAAAAAGTCCGGCTTAAAGACCACCTCAAAGGACAACGAAGTCATCGCCAAGGAAGAGCCGCTGGTTCTGACGCTGCCTGACGTGGTCAGCGACGTGCATTTGGATCTGGTCCAGTTGGCTGCCGATCTGAATGCCGGCGTCGGCCGGGAAAGCGACGGCACGGACAGCTTCCTGCTCGATCCCCGCGACTATCTGGTCTTCAATGAAGAATCGCTTCGCGCAAAGATTGATGAATTCGTTGCCAAATTCGGCACCGAATACACGGAGGCGACCATAAAGCTGGAGGATGCTCCGGTCGAGGAAACCGTCCCCGAAGAGAGCAAGCCCGATGAGAGCAAGCCCGAGGAAGAAGAAAAGACGCCCGAGAAGCTCATGACCATCCACATCGGCACGAACGGACGGAAGCTGGATGCGAAGGTGATTTATCAGACTGTGACGGACGCCTATGCGCTGGCCCTGATCGCGGAACATCCCGAGGAAGTCATGCAGCCCAGCGTCAGCTATGAGCTTCAGGTGGCTCCCGCGGTGGATCTGGACGCCCTGTGGCAACGCTACTGCAAGGATCCCGTGGAGCCCGTGCTCGACACCGCGACCGGAGAGGTAAAGGACGGAGCCGACGGCTTCGGCTTTGACCGCGAGGCCCTGCAGGCCGCGCTGGATGCCGCAAAGCCCGGCGAGGACGTGCAGATAAAGCTCAGCGTGCTGAAACCCGAAGTTGACGTAGACATGCTGCGCGAAAGCCTGTTCAAAGACATTTTGGCCGAGGCGCACACCGATCTCACCTCGAACTATAACCGTACCAACAATCTGCGGCTCGCCTGCGAGACGCTGAACGGAACAATCGTCCTTCCCGGAGAGATTTTTTCCTTCAACAAAACGGTTGGCCAGCGGACGGAAGAAAAAGGCTACCGGGAAGCGCTGGTCTATACCGGCGGCCAATCCAAGCCCGAGGTCGGCGGCGGCGTGTGCCAGGCTGCCTCTACCATCTATTACGCCGTTCTCCAGGCGGATCTTGAGACGATAGAGCGCGCGGCGCACATGTTCCTCGTAGACTACGTTCCCTTCGGCATGGACGCCACGGTTTACTGGGGCTCTCTGGACTACAAGTTCCGCAACAACAGCCCGTATCCCATCAAGATCGAGTCCTCCGTCCACGATGGCCAGGTCCACGTCATTCTGCACGGAACCGAGTGGAAGGACTATACGGTAGAGCTGGACTATAAGATCCTGAACAAAAATGCCTGGGAGGTCGTCGAAAAAGAGGTCCCGAACGACGGAACCTATCACGACGGCGAAGTCATCACAACCCCCTACACCGGCTACAAGGTCGTAACCTACAAGACTTTGAAGAATAAGACGACCGGCGCGGAGGAGACGTTCCAGATTGCCGTCAGCGAATACAACAGACGCGATAAGGTGATCGCGAAGATCGTTGAGGAAACCAGCGAGCCGACGACGCCTCCCACGGAGCCGACAACGCCTCCCACACAGCCGACGGAGCCTCCCACGGAACCGCCTACGGAGCCTCCCACGGAGCCGACGACGCCTCCCACGGAGCCGACGACGCCTCCCACCGAACCGCCTACGGAGCCTCCCACGGAGCCTCCCACGGAGCCTCCCACAGAGCCTCCCACGGAGCCTCAGCCGACGGAGGAGCCTCCCACAGAGCCTCCCGTACAGCCCTCGGAACCCTCGGAGGGCGGCGACGATTAACCATGCAGCAGGTCCCCGGCTTTGCGCCGGGGACCTGTTTTGCACCGGAGACCTGCGATTTAGGGCTTATTTAGGGATAGACTTTTCCCAAAAATGTGCTATAATATTCTCGTTATCAAATCCGCAGGAGGAATCAAATTGAAAATCATCAAACTGACTGCGCTGGCAGCGTTGATGCTGGCATTCGTCCTGCTGGCGGCCTGTTCCGAGAGCCCCATGGAGCTTGCATCCGGCACCTACGTGGGCCAATACAGCAAGCTGGTCGGAGAGGATATCAAGGACACGGAGGCGTTTTCTCTGATTCTGGTTTCCGACGGGACCGGCACCCATACCCACGACGGAAGCGAGTTTTCGATCACCTGGAAGCTGAAGGGAGAAAGCTTCACCATGCAGGAGCCCTTCCTGGGCGTCAGCATTGAATACAGCGGAACCCTGAAGGACGGCGTCCTGGATCTTTTCAACGGTGACCCGAAGAAGGCTTCGACCGCCGAATACGTTTACAAGAAAAAGTGACGTCCCAGACGCTTCCGCGTCCCGGAAGCGCGGAACCTTAGATACGGAGGAACCCGCTATGTTTACAGACCGTGAGCGGTATCTCTACCGCAAGCCGCAGTTGGTGGAGGTCATCTGCCAGCTTCGTTTCCCCACCATTCTCTCCATCTCCGCCCGGGAGCCTGCGGATTTCCAGGAGGCGATTCGCAAGGAGTTCCCGGAGTATAAACGCTTGCAGGAGCAGGCGCAGCCCAAGGTCTCCGGCGCGCCCGGCAACCTGCGTGTGGAGGAAGGCGACCGGATCACGAATTATCAGTTTCTGTCGGCCGACGGCAAGTGGAAGGTCAATCTGACCAACAACTTCATCGCCCTGGCGACGCCGGCCTATACCCAGTGGGAGGACTTCGCCGCCAAGCTGGACCTGATCCTGTCCAAGTTCATTCCCATCTATCAGCCTGCCTATTTCGAGCGGGTCGGCCTGCGCTATATCAACGTCTTTTCCCGCAAGACGCTTGAGCTGGAGGGCGTGCCCTTCCGGGATCTGTTCCAGCCCGGCTATCTGGGCCTGCTGGCCGAGGAGGACGTCCGGGAGGAGAGCTTTGCCCGCTCCGGCCAGGACATCGAAATGGCTATCTCCGGCGGCTGCCGGGTCAAAATGCACGTCGGTCCCGGCATGCTGCAGCGCGGGAACGTCAAGGACAACGAGGTCAAGTTCATCCTGGACGACGACGTGTTTATGAACGGCAAGCTCCCCGTCGCCCAGTGCGCTCCGGCCCTGCAGACGGTCCACATCCAGGCGGATCGGATCTTTGCCGGCGCCATCACCAAGCAGCTCCACGAGGCCATGGAGCCGACGCAGACGCTCTGATTTCTGAAAAAAGACCGGCTCCGTGCGACACGTCGCACGGAGCCAATTTTTTGTATCATTCGTAGGGCTTCGGGCCTGCTGCTTCGGGTTTGCGATCCTTGGCGTAGTCGATCCCGGCGCCGAACTCGGCGCTGGATCGAATTATCTTTGCCTTTTCCAGCGTCTGCTTTGCCCGGATCAATTCCTCTATGAAGCTGTACCATACTCCGGCAAGACCCAGGAGAACCGGGGAGATCAGAAGGATGGCGGCGAAGGAGTTGAAGGTATACGCGTACGGAAGCAGCGTGTTGAGAAGAACAACGAGGGCAATGGCAACTGGGATTAGAACGCAAAGGGCGACGCTCCGCCGGTGCAGCCTGCGCCACTGATCCGCCCAATCCCATTCGCCCAGCTTCTCCGCGAGCTTTACAAACGCCTTTTGCATGGACAGCGCGACCGGGAACGGCAGGACGCCCCAAAAAATCCAAATAATGTCGAGAAAATAATTGACATAACTGTAATCATACGTTCCGGAAAAAAGCGACAAATAGCACGGCGCGACGAACAGAATCGGAATGGAATAAAAGAATTTAACCAGAAGCTTCTTGCTGGAGAGAAATGTGATCTCGTCCAGGGGCGCCCAGAGCAATGGACGCCAAAGCATCAGGGCGGCAATCCGCCCGAGCAAAGTGGCAGGCAGGAACAGATACAGAATGCGTTGGAGCGGGGTGCCGTAGGACAGATCGATCATGCCGAGCTCGACGGCCAGGAAAAGGAAGAAGCTGCATAAAAGAGAGGCCAGGCAGACCCGTTCCGCACGGATCAAGTATTTCATCCCGCGATAGACGTTCGGATAGCGCAGGTCTTTTGTTGCTTCGTCCTCTTTGGTGAGCTTGATGTCCCGATCCTTGAAGAAGCGCTCGACGTCGAATTCCCAAATGCTGCGGGGGGGCTTGACGGGTTTTGCCGCAAAACCGGGCAGTGGGGCTTCTTCCTCCGCTGCGGGCTTGGCGGACTCCGGAAGCAGTTCTTTTGCAACGCCTTTCCAGGGCGCTTCCGGCTTCCAGCTCAGACGGGGCTCCTCCGGCGGCGCATGAACCGCCGCGTCGGGATCGTAGAGATCCAGCACGTCGGGACAAAGCTCACGTGCGACGCCGTTCCATTGGTTCTCTTCTTTCCATTTTATTCCGAGCAGCGCTTCCGACATCGGCTGCAAAAAGCAGAGGAAGAACCACCAGGCCGCAATGATCGCCGCGAGGATCGCAATGCCCAACAGCGAACTGAAATAGTTGCCGGGGAGCATGCCGCCCGGGATCAGAATTTTGAGGCCGAAAAATGCAAAAGCGCAGAGAATCAGACGACCGTACAGCAGCTTGAAATATTGGATCTGATCGTTTTCCTCCACCAGCTTTTCACGAAGCGCGATCCGCGCAAGACTGCCAAAGACGGATAAAATGCTGCTGAAGGACGCGGCAATCTCCATCATAAACAGTGCGAGATAAACCGTGCAGTATCGCGCAATCTCCTGCTGCAGCTCGCCGGTTTCCTGGAGCATGTCGAGCACGTTGGTGATATAGGGCATAAAGACGGTATTCAGGACGCAGAGCAGGAGGTAAATCAGGGAGAGCCTTTGCGCGGAGCGGAAGGTGTCCTCATCCAGCGCGCCCTGGCCAAGGGCCGTGATCCGCAGGATGGCTACGACAATACAGCAGGCCCGGAGCACCCAGGACAGGATCACACCCGCGATCGTGCCGGAAAGGGGACCCCAGGAGCCGAGCAGACCGTAATACAATCCGATCGTAACGAAAAACAAATATAAGACTTCAGACCGCAGGATTCGGTTGAGCGCATTGTGCACATTTGGATATCGCATGGTTTTGGTTCCTTTGTGTTGTTCTGTGTGTTTGTGGTACGATTGCACGGGACTATTATACACAATACGGAGAAGAATGTAAAGAAAAAGACGTCCCCACGCGGTATGATTCTGACCGCGCGGGGACGTATTCCATGCGATTGCGTGCTTTGCCGCTTACCAGGGATTGGCTTCGGGATGATCCGGACGGAATTCCTCCGAAACGCCCTCCAGCGGGTCCCATTCTTCGATTTTTGCGTCGCGAAGCATGTTTTTTGCCTGGTTCAGATAGCAGAAATACATGACTGCTTCGACGAGCAGCGCAGCCAGAAACGCAAGCGCGATTACAAGGAAAAGAATTGCACCGGCAGAGCTCTTCATCAGCAAAGCAACAGCGAACGCCAGCAGGACAGGGCTGAAGATCAGGAACCAGATCAAGCGCTTCAGCAGTTGCCCGCGATCATAGACGTCAGCGTTACGCAGCCGGAGGGCGAGACGCATAATGCCGGTGAGGATAAGCATCGTGACGCAGATCGAGGCAATCGACGCAGCAAATCCCAGGAGGGAGTTCTTTACAAATTGATTTAAAACGGTGAGTACAAGGTAGATCAGGTTCGCGATCTGGGCCGTTCCGAACGTTCCTTCATCCTGCGCGGCCCGTCCAAGCGCAAAAAACCGGATGACCACAGTGATGATACTGAGGCCCAGGATCACCGGGAGCAGAATGCTTGTGAACGATAGAAGACCCTGCAAGCTCTTGATTCCGGAAGCGATCAGTGCGTACAAAAGGGAGACCGCAAAGGTCAAAATGCCGAGAATCTCTGCAAAAAGCAGTTTTTTGATGCCTTGATAGGCGTTTGGAAACGTCATGGATGGTATCCTCCTTCTTTTCATTCGCGTTGCGGAGGGTCTCCGCGGCGAGCCCCCACAACAATTGTATTATAGGGCAAATGAAGAAAAAGAACCATAACAAAGAGTGCGAAAACCTGGCCGGTAATCCTGCAAAAAGTGCAAAAAGACGCCACAGTTTTCACCGTGGCGTCTTTGCGGCTTCCTCACTTGATAAACTTCCGCCAGAGCCAGACGACCAGGCAGGAGCCGCCGATGCAGAGCAGGATGCCGGTGATCCAGCCGCCGCCCACACCCAGCAGGTTGCCGATCACGCCGCCGACGACGCCGCCGACCAGGCCGAGGATCACGTTCAGCAAAATGTCGTCAGATTTGCCATGCATGATCCGGTTGGCCGCGTAGCCGCACAGACCGCCGATCACGAGTTCCACGATGAGCTTGATAAGCATGGAAACGCCACCTTTCTGATTTTGTAACGAAACTATCATAGCACGCCCGGGCGGAGATTGCAATCCTGTTTTGGTTTTTTGCGGACTTGGTTCAGAGTTCAGGGTTCAGCGCCCGTAGGGGCGCACAGTGTGCGCCCGCCGCTCCCCGTCAGCTCATCGGCCGGACTTTGACGGCGTTTGCCGGATTCCGGAGTTCTTTTTCCATCATTTTCTCTGCTCGCTTCAAGTAGCACAGGTAGAGCACCCATTCCACGAAAAGGGCAAGAAAGAGCGGCGCATAGATCAGCGGATAGTTCGTGATCACACTTCCCGGAAGAACGTGCGTAGACAGAAGAAGCACCAGCAGAGGGCCGAGAAGCATCATCAAAGCATTACTGATGATCAGGCAAAAAATTAACAGCTTCAGCTTTTCGCCCCGTTCCGCAGTGGTTCTGTCTTGCAGCGCAGAAGCAAGATTCACGATGCCGTTCACGATAAAGATTGTAACGAGAACCGAAGAAAGCAGCTCCGCAAGCACCGGAACCGAAGCAAGGAGTCGGCACGGAACGAAAAGCACAAAATTCAGGATGCAAAGCGACAGGTCGGCGATGCCTGCCTTTTTGGCGGCCTGGAAGGTCGGCTCATCGTATGCGGCCAGGCGGAGCGCCGGAAGCCGGATGCCTGCAATTACGATCCCAAGCCCCAGAAGGGCGTAAGGAAAAGCGCCGACAGGCAAACGACCTTTCGTGACAAAGCGCAACAGTATTATCATAATTGCTTTTGCAAACACAGCCAAAAATTCAGAATAGAACAATTTCTTGATTCCTTGGTTTGCGTATGTAACTTTCATGTGTGTTCATCCGTCCCCTTTTCGTGTTGCGGAGGTTTTTCGCAGCATATACCGATTGCAGCTATTCTATAATATTCTTTGCAAAAACGCTATAACAAAAAGTGCAAAAACCGGGACGGAAATATTCAGAAAGTGCAAAAATCGGCACAAATGAAAACAATGCTGCAAAAAACGCCACTGCTTTCCACAGTAGCGCTTCCCGTGCTTTGTTTTTGTCAGGGTTTTGTCGAAGCAGGCCGAGCTGTCGGGGGGAACGCGGAGTCATCGCTTCCCCTTCGACTACGCTCAGGGCAAGGCAGAATGACAGCCGGGAGACAGGACACTAATCCGCCAAAAGGGAGAGAACGAAAATCAGGATAATGAATAAGCTGACTACGCCGAAGGCCAGCCAACTGCGAATGGCTTTGATGTCCTTTGTCTGCAGGGCCATCATCAGATTGCGCTCCTCCTCGGGCGTCGGCATGCTGCCCACAACGCGCTGGAACTCATACGCGGATTCATCCGTCCGGAAGACTTCCTTCGGCAGAGCGTCGCTTGCTTCCAGCATATCCTGAAACCGTTCGTTTTCTTCCGGCGTGCATGCTTCCATCTCCAGCAGACCCTCGCGGATCAGCCGCTCCCGCAGGCTTGTGTTGTTCAATACACTGTTCATTGCAAAACAGTCCTTTCTGTTCTCATAACAGAGGAGAAGGATCGCTCCTTCTCCTCTTAAAATGCTTGATTTGCAAGAATTTGTGGGCCCCTACGGGCGCTCTCCTGTTGCCTGTTGCCTTACTTGAAATACCGATTCAGCAGGCCTTCGAGCGCCTTGCCGTGTCGAGCTTCGTCGCGGGCCATTTCGTGGACGGTGTCGTGGATGGCGTCCAGGCCGTTCTTCTTGGCGCAGGCGGCCAGGTCGAACTTGCCCTTGGTGGCGCCGTACTCGCAGTCCACGCGCCACTTCAGGTTCTCCTTGGTGGAGGCGGTCATCTTGGGCTCGAGCTCGGAGCCCAGGAGCTCTGCGAATTTGGCGGCGTGCTCGGCTTCCTCAAAGGCGGCCTTTTCCCAGTACAGGCCGATCTCGGGATAGCCCTCGCGGTGGGCGATGCGGGCCATGCAGAGGTACATGCCGACCTCGGAGCACTCGCCGGTGAAGTTGGCCTTCAGCTGCTCCAGGATGTACTTCTTGTCCTCCTCGGGGACGTTGTCCAGCTTGGCGCCGACGCCGAAGACGTGCTCAGCGGCCAGCTTGATCTCGCCCTCGACCTTGGTGAAGCGGGAGCCGGGGACCTTGCAGATGGGGCAGAACTCGGGAGGGGTATCGCCCTCGTGGACGTACCCGCAGACGGGACATACGTACTTCATAACTGTTACCTCCT
>CAMKED010000036.1 GCA_946411475.1 uncultured Clostridia bacterium
CTGAACTCTGAACCCTGAACCCTGAACTCTGAACCCTGAACCCTGAACTCTGAACTCTGAACCCTGAACTCTGAACCCTGAACCCTGAACTCTGAACCCTGAACCCTGAACCCTGAACTCTGAACCGGCGGGACAGAAAACCCGCCCCTACGGTCCCTGCCCCTACCCCCCCCATAAAAAACCCTGTTGTATTTTCCGTCTGCTTCTGTATAATAGAAGCGGAACAGAAACGATACAGGAAAGCAGGCGCAGCAATGAACGAACAAACGGATTTGATCTTTCGGCAGATCGCGGCGCGGGCCGCGGCGCTGGAGCCCGAGCTGACGGCGCTCCGGCGGGACTTCCACCGGCACCCGGAGCCGGGCTGGATGGAGCTGCGCACGTCGGTGCGCATTGCGCAGGCCCTGCGGGACGCGGGCTGCGACGAGGTCCTGACAGGTGACGCAGTCTGTGACCGTGACAGCCGCCTGGGCCTTCCGTCCGAGGCGGAGCTGGACGCGCATTTTCGCCGCGTTGCGGCGGATGGGCTCGACCCGGTGCTTTTGGACAAGATGCGCGGCGGCATGACCGGCGTGATCGGAATTCTCCGCTGCGGACCGGGCCCGGTGATCGCGCTTCGCTTTGACGTCGACGCGCTGCCCGTCGCCGAGGCGGACGATCCCGCGCACCGCCCTGCCGCGCAGGGCTTCCGCTCGGAGGTCCCGGGCGTCTCCCACGCCTGCGGCCACGACGGGCATACCGCGATCGGCCTCGGTACGGCGAAGCTGCTCTGCGAACTGCGCGGGCAGCTCCGAGGCACCGTGAAATTCATCTTCCAGCCTGCGGAGGAGGGCGTGCGCGGGGCAAAGGCCATCGTGGAAAAGGGCCACCTCGACGACGTGGATTATCTGTTCGGCGCGCATTTAGGCGGCGAACCCGGGCAAGACGACGCCGTTGGCGTCGGGCCCAACCGCACGCTTGCCACCGCCAAGCTGGACGTGGTCTTCCACGGCAAGGCCGCCCACGCCGGGCTGGTCCCCGACGCCGGGAACAACGCGATGCTCAGCGCCGCGACAGCCATTTTGAATCTCCACGCCATTCCCCGCTATGGCGCTGCGCCGACCCGCGTCAACGTGGGCCGGGTGACGGCCGGGTCGGGCCGGAACGTGATCTGCGACCGGGCTCTGCTGGAACTGGAGGTCCGCGGTCTGACCACTGAGGCCAACGACTATATGTGCGCCTACGCGAAGCGGATCGTCGAGGCGGCGGCGCAGATGCACGGCTGCACCTGCGAGATCGCCCTGCGCGGCGAGGCTGCCGGTGACTGCAACGACCCCGCGCTCTGCCAAACTGTGCTGACGGTCTGCCGGGACCGCCTGGGGCTGGCCGTGACCGAGCTGCCGGACGAGCCCAAGGGCTATATCAGCGAGGATTATTCCCTGCTGGCCGCCCGGGTCCGGGCGCACGGCGGGCAGTCCTGCTACTTCAAAAACCTCAGCGCCTGCGCGGCGCCGATCCACGACCCGCGCTTCGACTTCCCCGAACGTGCGCTGGTCAATGGCGTCACAGCCTTCGCCGGTCTGACAGCCGCGCTGATGCAATAAGGGAAAAATCGGGTAGGAGGTCACCCATTCGTTGAGTGAGCTCCTACCCGATTGCATTTTATACTATTATCCGATAAAACGCTTGAAAAAGATTTGCGAGGCAGATTTGCGTCAGACGAGGCGGAGGACGCAGACGGGCTTGACGCCCGGCAAGGACGACAACGATGTATGGCACAAATCTGGCCGCAAGGATATTATATGGTTTTATTGGATAATAGTTGCCTGTGCGACGGCTTCGGCCAGGCTCAGCTTGCCCTCGTAGTAGCGCAGGGCCGCGGTTTTGGCTGCCTCATACTGCGCTTGGTCCATGTCCGCGACGCGGAGCGCGCACAGCAGCTCCGTCAAATCGTTCAACGGGGTTCCCTGCGTCTCAGGAGCCGCCGCAAAGCTTTGCAGCCTTGCCGCCGTGCCGGTACGGGTCACCGCCCAGCCCTCCTGGTACGTCGGGTTTGGGAGGCCGTTTGGCGTCGCCGTCTGGCCTTCCAGGGACAGCAGGAGCCGCAGGAATTCCATGCCAAGCTCCGTTTGTCCGCCCTGCCGCAGGGCCAGCACGGAGGAAACCGTCGCCGCGCCGATCCCGTCCGGGCCGGGCGTCGGCATCACGGTATAGGCTCTGGGGGAAACTGGGGTATGCAGATTATCGTGGAAATCGAAGAGACTAAATTCTCCGCCCTCATAGCTGGAAGGAGAGAGCGTATACGGAATTTCCCGCCCGATACCGTTATCCCCATTGACGGCATTGCTCCGTCTGCGCAGGATGTAAGTCAAATAGGGGTCGTTCTCCGCATCCGTCTCCGCTGCCGCCGTGTCGGCAGTTTGCAGGTCGTAATGCCGCACCAGCCGCCCGGTCTGGGTCAGGAAAGTCTCAAACAGCTCAGCGTGGAAGCTGCCGTCCGCCCAGATCGCCTCGCTCCAGGCGGGATACCACTGGTCAAACACAACGTCGGCAAAATTCGCGTAAAAGGCGTAACGCGCGTCTTCCGCAGGGTCATCCCAGCGAATGCTCTGGGGTTCCGAATAGGCCTCTACCAGATCGGCGAAGCCTTCCAGGGAGGTCACCGGCTCGCTGCCCTCCGCCGCGCCGGTGAGCCAGGGGATGAAGCGGCCCGGCACCGCGTACAGCGTCCCGTCCTTCGTGTAAGGGGCAAGGAGGTTCTGGTAGACGTCGGAAACGTCCAGCCCGTTCAGCGGTGCAAGAAGCCCCTGCTCCGTCAGCTCGTCCGCAGGCAGGCCGTCCAGCACCACCACGTCCGGGCCCTCGCCCCGCTTCAGGGAAGCGGTCAGCTCGGCAATCAGCGCCGCCTCGCTCCGGTCTCCGGCTTCGTCAGCAACCGTATAATCGCAAAATACGTCGGAATGCGTCTCATTCCAGATCCAGACCGCAGCGCGGACTGCCTGACTGTCGTGCAGCGTCCAGACCCGCAGGGTCTGCGCCGGTTCCACCGCAGCATCGGGATCATAGACGAACTGCCGCAGGGTTCCGGTAAGGCGCGAAAAATGATAAACCGTCCCGTCGTTGGAGGCCGCCAGCCGGTCGTCGATTTGGAAGCGGTTGAGCAGGCTTGTGGTGGCGAATTTAGCGCTCAGGTCCTCGCTTCCGTCCGACGAATTGCGCGTCAGGGTGGCCCGCTGGCTCCCCCGGAGCTGCGTGAACTGATAGAAACTCTGCCCGTCCGGGCTGAAGGCTTCTGCCATGTGAAAGAGGATCCCCGGGTATCGGGGTAAATCCCATTTCGCGTCCACCGTTTGCAGCAATGCCCCGGTCGCAAGGTCGATCTGCACATACATACCGTCGTCCCCGTTTACCCAGACCGTTCCGCCGCCGCAGGCAATCACCAAAGGCAGATCTTCGCGGTGTTCGATTTGCATGGACGTTGTTGCGAGAAGCTCGCCCGTATAGCTGCAGGTATAGATCGTGGGATCGTTGAGTGAGACGGCGTAAAGCTGCTCCCTGTCAAAGGCGAGCGACACGCTGTCCGAAAGCAGATTCAGCTTCCCGCCGTCCTCGCTGAGCTGCACGACGCTCGGGATCTGGGACAGCACGCCGTCCTCCAGCAGATAGAGCGCTTCTTCCGTTCCGTATTTGGTGAGACATTTGATGATCAGCTTCCCGTCCACGTCGGCGATGGTGCCGCAGTCCTGCCCCTCCGGCGCCGCGGCAAGCATTGCGTCGAGCTGATCCATCCAACCGTCCGGCTGCTTCCGAGCCGTTCCGTCCGGGCTGATCGTATAGTATTGCATGCCATTCTCCCGGAAAGAAAAGCGTCCCGGCTCAAGATAAGTGCTGCCCACGCTCTCGCAGAAGATATAATCCAGCGTGCCGTCGCTGCGCACGAACATCAACGCGTAGTTTTGCCCGGGGACGCCGGGCAGGAGCTCCATTTCCCGGTAGGGGCCGACCTGCACGCCGACCTGCCGCGGCAAGAGTTCCGGTCCTTGCTCGGCCTGGGGCTGCGCTTCCTGCGGCGCAGGCAACTTCCGCCAGTCGTCCGCCTGGGACGACGCACAGGCCGTCAGCGCGGTAATCAAACAAAAGCACAGGAAACATACAACAATTCTCTTCATTTCATATTGACCTCCTCTCTTGGTCTGCGCTCAGCATAATCGGAAATCATCTATTTTTTATCTAAGAAAAAAATTAGACCGAATTTAGATATTTTATGGTATAATGGACGTAGGGAACGGGGTTCCCGTCCAGAGGTCGCGGGCGGGTGCGGGGAATTGAAAATTGAGAGTTGAGAATTGAGAATTGTCGGTGTTTTGCAGATTGCCATCTGCAAAACGGGAGAGATTTCCCCGCTTGTCATTGCGAGACAGTGCGCACACTGTCGTGGCAATCCGCTTCCCCCGTCTCTATTTCAATTTCATTTTCAAATCGTAATTTGAAAATACCACCATTATTCATTCAACAGTTTTTCAGTTTTCAGTATTCATTTCGTTCCCTTCGGACGAGGCACCACCTCATCCGCCATCGGGCTTCCGTGAGACGCCCGATGCCACCTTCCCCTCAAGGGGAAGGCTTTGGGTGGCAATCCGCGTCCCCCGTCCCCATTTCAAATCCATTCTCAAATGGCAATTTGAGAATACCACCATTCTTCATTCAACAGTTTTTCAGTTTTCAGTATTCATTTCGTTCCCTTCGGACGAGGCACCACCTCATCCGCCTCCTTCGGAGGCACCTTCCCCTCAAGGGGAAGGCATTGCTCTGATCCCTGAAAGAAAGAGGGCGCGTTACACCATGAATCTATTGGTCATTGAAGACGATCCCGCGCAGCGCGATCTGCTGATCCGGCTGTTGGAGCGGGAGGACTTTACCGTCACCGGACTGGCCGACGGCGCGGAGGGGCTTTACGCCCTGCGCCGCGGCGCCTTTGATCTGGCGATCGTGGACCGGCTCCTGCCGGGGCTCGACGGCATCACCTTATTAAATACGTACCGCAAGGAGGGTGGAAAAATCCCCGTCCTGCTGCTGACGGCCCTCGGCACGGTGCAGGACCGGGTGACCGGCCTCGACGCGGGGGCGGACGACTACCTTGCCAAGCCCTATGCGCCGCAGGAGCTGTTGGCGCGTGTCCGCGCCCTGCTGCGGAGGCCCTCGTCCTTGCAGGCCGACGGTCTGCAATTTGCCGATCTGCGTCTGGAGATCGGCTCCGGCACGCTGCACGGCCCGGCCGGGAGCAGCGCTCTTTCCAAGCGGGAAGCGGCGCTGCTGGCCTGCTTTCTGAACCATCCGAAGCAGGTCCTCTCCCGGGCACAGCTTTTGGACAGCGCCTGGGGCAACGAGGCCGAGGTGGAGGAGCGCAACATCGACAATTTTATCCTCTTCGTGCGCCGCAGACTGAAAAACGTCGGCTCCTGCGCGGTCATTTCCACCGTGCGCGGCTTCGGCTACCGTTTGGAGGAAACTGACCCATGCTGAATCAACTCCGAAAAAGGCTGACGCTCCTGTCCGCGGTACTCGGCGGCTGCGTGGTCCTGCTGGCCTGTGTGCTTGGCTTTCTGCTGATCCGCAGTCTGTACCTGCGGCAGCGCAACGACAGTCTGCGTCTGGCTGCGGAGCGCATCGAGACCCAGTGGCGCACGGACGGCTCCGTGACCGCGCTGTGGCTGGAAGAGCTGCTGCAGGAGGGCGACTATCACGCCGCCCTGTGGGAGAACGGGATCCCGCTGCGCTATTCCATGACGGAGTCCGCCCAGGGCGAGGCTCTGCTGGCAGCGGCAAACGAGGCTGATTTCATCGACAATACCTATTATCGCTGCGCCATCTTGAAGGCGGACAGCGTCCGGGGCGAGCGGGTCATCTGCGTCTGGCAGTTCCGCTCCGTGGACAGTCCCGGGCTGCTTCGCCTGGAGCTGCTGTTCTGCCTGCTGGCGGTGGGCAGCCTCTGCCTGGTGCTGTGGCTGAGCTGGATCGTCGCGGGCAAGGCCGTTCAGCCGGTCCGGAAGGCCATGGAGGAGCAGGATCGCTTTGTGGCAGACGCCAGCCACGAGCTCCGCAGCCCGCTGACCGTCCTGAAAAGCAGTCTCGGCCAGCTCCGGGAGAATCCAGAACTTGCCGCGCACGACGTCCCGCTGCTGGAAAAGCAGGTGAGCCGGATGCAGGCCCTGGTGGAGAATTTACTGATGCTGACCGGCAGCGCCAAAAGCCGCATCGTTCCGTTGGAGCCGCTTTCTGCGGACACGCTGCTGATCGACTTTGCCGACGCCATGCTTCCGATGGCGAAGGAGCACAACGTCCACCTGCACGTGGAGCTGCCGGAGGACGCGCTGCCCCCGGTGCTGGGACATTCTGTGCTGCTGGAACGGCTGCTGAGCATTCTGACGGAAAACGCGCTTCGCTACGCCCCGCCGGAGACAGACGTGGTGCTTGCGCTGCGCGCGCAGCCCAAGGGCTGCGAATTCTCCGTGCTGGATCACGGCCCGGGCGTCCCGGACAGCGAAAAGACGCGCATCTTCGAGCGTTTTTATCGCGCCAGCGAGAGCCGCACGGAGACCAATCACTTCGGCCTCGGCCTGTCGGTCGCGGCGGAGATTGCCAAGGCGCACCATACCCGCATTCAGGTCCTCGACGTCCCCGGGGGCGGCGCGGAGTTCCGCTTCCTCCTGCCCTACGGGGGCGGGGCAGACGGAATGGCAGTCAATAGATGATCGGAGGAAAGTTATGAAAGACCTTATGACCCTGCCCGTGATGACGGAGCTGATCCGCACCGTGACGAACATGTACGCCCACGGCTGGGACGAGCGCAACGGCGGCAACGTATCCGTCCTGCTCGACGAGGCGGAGCTTGCAGACTGCCTCGACCTGAACCGCGTGCATCGCAGCATCCCGACCGGCTTTGACGCGCCGGAGCTGGACGGCCGGTATTTTCTCGTCACCGGCACCGGCAAGTATTTCAAGAACGTGCAGTACGAGCCCTGCAAGAATCTCGGCATCGTCCGTCTGACCGACGGCGGCAGGCAGGCGGAGCTGCTCTGGGGCTTCACGGACGGCGGCAGCTTCACCAGCGAATTTGCGGCCCATATCATGAGCCACGCAGTCCGGCTGCGGCTTGACCCGGCGCATCGCGTTGTGATGCACTGCCATCCGAACAATTTAGTTGCGATGAGCTTCGTCCACAGCCTCGACGAGCGCGAATTCACCCGCACGCTCTGGCAGATGGAGACCGAGTGCATCATCGTCTTCCCGGACGGGGTGAACGTCCTGCCCTGGATGCTCTGCGGCACGAACGAGATCGGCCTTGCCACCGCCGGGAAGATGCAGACGGCCCGCCTCGTGGTCTGGGCCAATCATGGGATCTACGCCGCGGGGCGCGATCTGGACGAGTGCTTCGGCCTGATTGAAACCGCCGAAAAGGCCGCCGAGATCTATTTGAAGATTGCCCATCTTCCCCGGCTGAACACCATCACCGACGAAGATCTGCATAAAGTCGAAGCCCGCTACGGCGTTAAGGCACGGGAGGGCTGGTTGAAGTAAACGTCGGGCGTGCCGCAAGCCTTTCGGTTTGCAGCACGCCGGTTTTTTATTCGTGTTAGTTGCAATTTGAGGACCTCAAAGACACAATTACACGGTGCGCTGTACGTACCGGGCAATAGTGACTAGTGACTAGTGACTAGTCACTGGTGCTTTCTTCGGCGTAGATGTATTTCCACGAAATAAATCCTCACTTTGCGACTAACGCCTTTTTATTTTCGACTGACGATCATGCCGATTACAATCAGCGCAACCGCAGCAGCGTAGAGCACGATCGCGAGCCAGTTCGGTACTTTGTGGATCAGGCGATCCGTGAGCGTCGTTCCGCCGCCCAAAACCAGGCCGATGATGATATAAAGATTCATTGCTTTTTCTCCTTTACTTTTTTGCCGATCAGGCGCAGCTTGAACGCCTGAATTTTCAACATGGCTCCGGTCGTATAAAGAATCCCGAAAACCATGGCGACGAGCGCAGTCGAAAAGCTGAGCCCCTTCAGGAACGCCATGCAGGCGCTCTCATTTGCATCCATCGAATGGAGTACCGCGTTTGCAATCAGCGCGATGATGCCAAACACAAAATAAATCCGCACGATTCTCGTGCTTCTCTGTTTTTCCGCGCTGCTGTACGCAGCTACCTGTAAGACGGTTTCTTTCAGTTCTTCGTTCATTCGCTCGTTTTTCCTCTCTCCGTCGAGCAATTCCCGCAGATCCACCTGATAGAGATCCGACATCTCGACAAGCAGATCCAGGTCGGGCAGATTGCTTCCGGTTTCCCAGCGTGAGACTGTCCTTCTGGAAACGTTGAGGGTTTCCGCCAACTGTTCCTGTGTGAGCCCCTTTTCTTTTCGGAGCTCTTTCAGAAATGTTCCGATCTTTTGCAGATCCATCTTGAATCCTCCTTCTGAATGAGAGTCTACGATAAAAGCGCGGGAAAAAACAGGACACAAAACGAGCAAATGCTCTGTTTTTTAGTATGGGACATCCTTGTCCCGTTTGAAAAAACGCGTTCCCCGCCTCCGTTTCAATTCATTCTCAAATGGCAATTTGAGGATACCACAATTATTCATTCTGGTTATCGGCTTAAGTCAGCAAACACGCCGTAGGGGGGCGGATTCTTCGACTCCGCTGTGCTCCCCCTTCGGCTTCGCTCAGGGCAAGGCAGAATGACAGGTGGGGAAGCTGTGCGGATCGCGGGCGCACACTGTGCGCCGCTACGAAGTCGGGTGCAGGCGGAGAACCGAGCGGGCAGATTGCCCGCGCTGCTCCCTGCTCCTTGGTGACTCGTCACTTCCGCTCGTACGGCGTGCCCGTCAGCGGCAGGATCGTGCGGCGGAGGCCGTCGCGCTGATAGTAGGCCTCCGCGATGGCGGGGGCGGTCGGGATCGAGGTGATCTCCCCGATGCCGATGGCCCCGTTGGCGTAGGGCAGGCCCGGCTTATCGACCACGATCGCGGTGATCTCCGGGACCTGATCGGCCCGGAGCAGGCCCAGGGTGCCAAATTTGGCCGTGGGCTTGCAGTTCTCGTCGATCGGATAGCGCTCCGTCAGGGCGTAGCCCATGGACATGACCATACCGCCCTCGATCTGTCCCTCGCAGGACAGGGGGTTCACGGCCTTGCCCACGTCGTGGATGCCGTAGAGCTGCTTGATTTTCCCGCTCTCCCGGTCCAGCACGCACATCTGCGTCGCATAGCCGTAGGCAACGTGGCTCACCGGATTGGGTACGTCCGCCCCGAGGGGGTCGGTCTTGGCAAGGTACTCGCCGTAGAATTCCTGCCCCTTCAAATCAGCCAGGGTCTTCCCTTCCAGCGCGGCGACCAGCTTCTCGCAGGCGCGGCGCACGGCCTCGCCGGTGATCAGGGTCTGGCGGGAGCCGGAGGTGTCGCCGGAATCCGGCGCGATCCAGGTGTTGGAGCGCTCATAGACGATCTGCTCGGGGCGCAAGTGCGCGTTCGTGACGACCATCTGCACCAGGACGGTGCCGAGGCCCTGGCCGATGCAGGAGGCCCCGGAGTAGATATGCAGCTTCCCGTCGTCCCCGACGATCAGCTTGGCCCGGCCCCAGTCGGGCAGGCCGACGCCCACGCCCGCGTTTTTCATCGCGCAGGCCAGGCCAACGGGATCTCCTGCGGCAATCGCCGCGTCGTAGTAGGGCTTGGCGACTTCCAGGGTCTCCACCAGGCCCGTCTCGGGGCCGACGATCTGGCCGTTTGGCAGCACGCCGCCGGGGCGGATCGCGTTGCGCATGCGGATCTCCCAGGGGGAAATGCCGACGCGCTCGGCCATTTCGTTGAGCAGGCTCTCAATGGCGAAGCAGGTCTGGGTCACGCCGAAGCCCCGGAAGGCCCCGGCGGGGGGATTGTTGGTATAGTAGGCCGTGCCCTCGATCTCGAAGTTTTCGTAGGCGTAGGGCCCCGCCGCGTGGGTGCAGGCCCGTTCGAGCACGGGGCCGCCCAGCGAGGCGAACGCGCCGGTGTCGGAGACGACCTTGGCCTTGACGCCCTGGATGACGCCGTTTTCATCGCAGCCCAGGGTGAAATCCATCGAAAACGGGTGCCGCTTGGGATGGACCAGGATGGATTCCGCCCGGCTCAGCTTGACCTTCACCGGCACTCTGGCCACGTAGGCGAGCAGGGCCGCGTGGTGCTGGACGGACATATCCTCCTTGCCGCCGAAGCCGCCGCCGACAAGCTGGTTTTCCACAAGGCAGTGGTCGAAGTCCACGCCGAGCATGGCGGCGCACTCGCGCTGGGTGGTGTGGGCGCTCTGGTCGCTGGTCAGCAGCTTCACGCCGCCGTTTTCCAGCGGCAAGGCCACGCAGCACTCGGGCTCCAAAAAGGCGTGCTCGGTCCAGGGCGTCTCAAAGTGGCGGGAGATCACGTGGGCGGAGCGGGCGATGGCCCCCGCCGCGTCGCCGCGGGAGACGTGCTTGTGGGCCTGGACGTTGCTCTCGTCGCCCTCGAAGACCGGCGGCGCGTCCGGCGCGGCGGCCTCCGCCGGGTTGTGGACGGCAGGCAGGACCTCATATTCGACCTTGACCAGTTTTTTTGCAGTTTCCAGGGTCTCCCGGTCGCGGGCGCAGACCAGGGCGATCGCGTCACCCAGATAGTGGGTCAGCTCGCCCACGCCGATCAGTGTGGGCTGGTCTTTTTTGATGTGGCCGACGTTGACCTGGCCGGGGACGTCCTTCTGGGTCAGCACGCAGACCACGCCCGGCAGGGCCTCGGCCTCTGCCGTGTCGACGGACAGCACGCGGGCGCGGGGATAGGCGCTGCGCACAGCGGAGCCGTAACACATGCCGTCCACGTAGACGTCGTCGGGATACTTCCCGCAGCCGAGCACCTTCTCGGCCACGTCGATACGCTGCACGCGGGAGCCGACCTGATAGTCGTCGGCAGAGGGCGCGGGGAGCGTCCCTGCCCGGAGTATTTCGGCAGCCAGCAGGATGCCGTCCACGATCTTCACGTAGCCGGTGCAGCGGCAGATATTGTATCGGATAGCGGCCCGAGCCTCGGCGCGGGTGGGATTCGGGTTGCAGTCGAGCAGGGCCTTGGCGGCCAGCACCATACCCGGAATGCAGAAGCCGCATTGGACGGCTCCGGCCTCGGCAAAGGCGTAGACGTAGACCTCCTTCTCAAACGCGGAAAGGCCCTCTACGGTCAGGACAGACTTCCCCGCCAGCTTGTCGGTGGACGGCACGCAGGCCTTGGTCAGCTTGCCGTCGATCAGCACGTGGCAGGTCCCGCAGGCGCCCTCGCTGCAGCCGTCCTTGACGCTGGTGAGATGCAGCTCGTCGCGCAAAAAGCGCAGCAGCTTTTGGTTCTTTTCCGCGACGACGGGGGTTCCGTTTACCAGAAATGCAGCCATCGTTCAGCCCTCCCTTGCAGGCTTTGTATCTGTTCAGCACAATCATCGCAGTGGCCGCGCACCCGCGCGGCCATAAACCCTTGAAAAGCGCTTTGCACCATGGCCGCGCAGGTGCGCGGCCACTACGGAGCCGTGCGTCTGAAAAGATACGGCAGTTTTTGTTTGTATGATTATACCACATTCGTGCTCTGTTTTCAATCTATGCGGCAAAAAAGTAAGAGGCTCCGAACGGAACCTCTTACTCGTTTCTTGTTGCAAGCCGCGGGGCGGCCCCGAAAGGACTTGCTTCGCTGCAGAAGACGCCGCCCCCTGCTTGTCAGTTGTCACTTGTCACCTGTCAATTGTTTACGGGTTGTCCGGATACCACGGCGTTCCGCCGCTGTAACCGCTGCTGCCCTGACTGCTTGAATTCGGGATGGCGTCCTGGATCCGTTCGCCGACGGTGACGGTCAGGGTCACGCTCTTGCCTTCGCGGTCCTCGCTGAGGCGGTAGACGGTGAGCTCGAGCGCGTCGCCGACCTCCGAAGCGGAAATGATCTTGCCCAGCTCCTCATAGGAGGAAATGGTCTCGCCGTTCACAGCGGTGACGATGTCGTTGGCCTGCAGGCCGGCCTGTTCGGCAGGGCTGCCCTTCTCTACGGAGCGGATGGCAGCGCCCTTGGGCAGGCCGTAGTCCTGGCTCTCCTGGCTCACGTTGCCGACCGTGACGCCGATGTAGGGCGTGGAAACGTAGCCCTTCTCGATGATGGAGCTCACGATGCCCCGCACGGAGTTGATCGGGATCGCAAAGCCGATGTTGTCGATGCTGGCGGCGGAGGAATAGCTGCTGGAGGAATACTTGGCGTTGGTGATGCCGATCACCTCGCCGTACATATTGAACAGCGCGCCGCCGGAGTTGCCGGAGTTGATGGCGGCGTCCGTCTGGATCAGGTTCATGCTGACGCCTCTGGAGAAGGTCACGGAGCGGTTCAGGGCGCTGACGTTGCCCTTGGTCAGGGAGAAGGTCAGCTCGCCGAGCGGGTTGCCGATGGCGACGACCTCGTCGCCGACCTCGATGGCGTCGGAGTTGCCGAGCGTCACAGGCGTCAGGCCGGTGGCGTCGATCTTCAGCACGGCGATGTCGTTGTTGGCGTCATAGCCGACGACAGTTGCGGGATAGGTCGTGCCGTCGTACATGGCGACGGTGATGGAATTGGCGTCCTCGATGACGTGCTCGTTGGTCAGGATATAGCCGTCCTCGGTGAGGATAAAGCCGGAGCCTGCCGCCGCGCCGGTGGACTGGAAGCCCCAGTAGTTCGTGGCGATCTCGGTGGTCGCGCCATCAGTAAAAAAGACGTTGTTCTTGTAGACCTGCGAGGCCGTCAGAAGCTTGCCGCTGTCCACGGAGACGACGTTCAGATCCTTGGTCTCCCGGGGCGCAGCGACCTGCACGCTGGTGGACCCGCCATCCGAGACGACGGTCTTTTCGTTTTTCTGGATGCGGTTCATCAGCCACGCGCCGCCCATGCCGGCCCCGCCGCCCAGCAGGATCATTGCCAGCGCCGCGGCCACGGCCTTCTTCCAGAAGCCGCCGCGCCGCTTCTGCGCCGGGGCAGGCGCGGCCGTGACCGGTCTGGCCGCGTAGGGCTGCGTCGGACGGTTCGGCATGCCGTAATTCGGCGCATTGTAATTGGCGTTCGCGTACTGCGCTGCGCCGCAGCTCTGTGCGCCGTAGGCCGGGTTCGCGTAATTGGGGCCGCCGTTCTGCGCGGGCCGGGCCGTATGCAGCGGACCGGAGGCGTAGAAGTAGTCGTTGTAGCTGTGCTCCGCTGCACGCGGCTGATATTCCGGCTCCGACGGGTTCACCGGCTCCGCCTTATAGTCCGGCGCAAAAAACGCAGGCTGCGCTTCCGCGTCCGGCTGCTCGAAAGTCTCAGCGTCAGCTTCGGCAGCGGCCTCGGACTGCGCGGCGGCTTCGGTTTCCGGCGCCGCTTCGCCTCGATCGTTGGGGGCGATCCATTCATTGGGCTGCGCGGTCTTTTCCGGCTCGTCGTTCCGCATTCTGTTCTGATTCAATTCATTCCAATCGTATTCGTTCATATCGCAACGCTCCTTTGCAGTTGTTTTTGATTTACAACGACATTGTAACGCAGTTTTTTGAACATAATTCGTGAATAATTAAAAGGAATTATGAACAAAACACAATCTTTTTTTGAACAAAACCGTGGGAAGGTTCTTTTGGAACCTTCCCGTGTTTTATTCAGTTCAGTGGGATTTCCCGCGCTGCGAACGCTTCCAGCAGCCGTTCCATGTCCGACGGCACGGAGATCGGCTCGCCGCAGGAGCGGATCGCGTTGGCCACGTCCTTGAGACCGTTGCCGGTGACGACGGAGACCACCGTCGCGTCGGCGGGAATTTTGCCCTGCGCGCAGAGCTTTTTCAGCCCCGCCGTGCCGGTGACGCCGGCAGGTTCGCCGAAGACGCCGCAGGACGTGCCCAGCAGCTTCTGCGCGGCCATGATCTCCTTGTCCGTGACCTCCACGGTCAGGCCCTGCGATTCCCGGATGGCGGCGATGGCCTTGTCCGGGTTGCGGGGCACGCCGACCGCAATGGAATCGGCCAGCGTGTTTTCCTCCATGGGCCGCCAGGGGGCGTTCT
This sequence comes from uncultured Clostridia bacterium, assembly GCA_946411475.1. Lineage (GTDB taxonomy): Bacteria > Bacillota > Clostridia > Oscillospirales > Oscillospiraceae > JAFRPC01. Next base: position 14,058 of record CAMKED010000036.1, read on the forward strand.
CCTCCACGGCCCGGTTGATCGGGCAGCAGCCCGCCGCCTGGACGGCAATCAGCTTCGGCAGACGGTCCAGGAAGCCGATGGCATAGAGGTCCTTGAGGCCCTTCCAGAGCCCGGCGATCGTGCAGCCGTCGCCGACGGAGATGGCGATATAGTCCGGGACCTGCCAGCCGAGCTGCTCCATGATCTCCAGGCCCACCGTCTTCTTGCCCTCAGAGAGATAGGGGTTGATGGCCGCGTTGCGATTGTACCAGCCCCAGCGCTCGATGGCCTGTTTGGAGAGCTCGAAGGTGTCCTCATAGCTGCCCTGAACGGAGATCACCGTCGCGCCGAAGCTCATAAGCTGGGCCACCTTGCCCTTGGGGGCCCGGGACGGGACGAAGATATAGGTTTTGAGCCCTGCCGCGGCGGCGTTGCCCGCGAGAGACGAGGCCGCATTGCCGGTGGAGGAGCAGGCGATGACCTCAGCGCCGGCCTCCCGGGCCTTGGCGACCGCCATTGCGGAGGCGCGGTCCTTCAAGGAAGCCGTCGGGTTCAGGCCGTCGTCCTTGATCCAGAGCCTGCGGACGCCAAGCTGCTTCGCCAGCCGCTCCGCCTCGTAGAGGGGCGACCAGCCCACCCGCAGGGGGGGCAGCTCGGTGTCCGGCTCCACCGGGAGCAGCTCCCGATAGCGCCACATGTCGTAGGGGCGTTCCTTCAGCTTCTCTTTTGTCAGAACGGTCTTGATATACGCATAGTCATAAACAAGATCGAGGATCCCGCCGCAGGCGCAGTTGGTCAGCCTGGGAACAGCCTCGTATTCCCTGCCGCATTTCACGCAGCGGGCACATTTCACGTTACGCATATTGCAGCTCCATTCATTCCGGGCTGACGGGCAGCTTGCCCGCGCTACAATCGTTTCTCCTATTGCCTATTGCCTATTGCCTATTTGCCTGTTGCCTACGGCCCCCGTCTCCTATTGCCTGTTGCCTCATGCGGGCGGCCAATGGCCGCCCCTACAGAGCAACTCCCTATAGAGCCGCCAGCAGCCCGACCTCGGCGTTGAACGCCTCGATGAGCCGATCCAACTCGGCGGCCTGCTTGTGGACCTCGTCCCAGACCTGGGGCTTATACCACTGGTCGTTGAGATCCTCGACATTCATCTGCTGCTGCTCGACCCAGGTGTAATACTTCAAATTGTGGACGCGCTTGCGCTCGGGGTAAGTCAACTCCAGCATATTGTCGGTCTTGAGCCCGAGCATGTGCAGGGCGTGGTCCTTGGCGGCCTCGGTGACGGAATAGGCGCCGTACAGCTCGTTCAGCTCTTTCACGCGGGACTGATACATCACCGCGGAATCGGTCAGCACGGTGACGAGCACGTCGTCCTCAGTCAGCTCGTACCACTTGGCCATCTTGATGCAGCAAAGCACGTTGGCGATACCGGAAATGCCCATCCAGGTGAAGCGCTCGAGCTGCTCGTCGCTCATGTGCAGCTCGTCTTTCAGATAGTTCCGGCCCTCGGGCGTGTTGAACAGCCGCAGCAGGCGCTGAGAGTCCTCGTCGTCGATGGCGATGCCCATGTCGGTGTTGCGGACGTTGTGGACCCAGGGGATGTGCTTGTCGCCGATGCCCTCGATGCGGTGGCCGCCGAAGCCGTTGTTGACGATGGTGGGGCACTGCAGGGCCTCGCCCACGGCCAGCTTCGCGTAGGGATAGCGCTCCTTCAGCAGATCGCCGGCGCTCATGGTGCCCGCGGAGCCGGAGGTGAAGGCCGCGCCCGCAAGACGCTGGCCGGGCTGCCTGACCGCCTCAAAGAGCTCCGCCAGGGCGGTGCCGGTGACGTTGTAGTGCCACAGGGGGTTGCCCATCTCGGC
>CAMKED010000037.1 GCA_946411475.1 uncultured Clostridia bacterium
CATCCAGCGAGAGCAGTCCCCGGCGCCGCAGCAGCAGAATCGCCGCAGCCGTGAATTGCTTGCTGATTGAGGCAATGTGAAAGAGGCTATCCTTTCGCATGGGGAGCCGGTCTTCCGCATCCCGGAAGCCGTAAGCCCCCCTGGAAACGATCTCGCCGTGCTCGGCATAGAGCCAGGTGCCGTTGAAGCCGCTCTTTTCGCAGGCCGCGCGGGTTAGTGTTTCCATCATCGTTTTCCTATCCATAAACATATTCTCCTTGTTGTTTTTTTCGGGCAAATTGCCCGCGCTGTGGGGCGGCGGGCAGATTGCCCGCCCTACGGGTGCATTTGGGCGGCCGCCAGAGGTCTGCCCGCCCTACGGGTGCGTTACAGCTTCTTGCAGGTAATATCATCGAAGCTCAGGCAGCCGTCGCCGAAGGTCAGCTTGAGCAAGCCGAGTTTTATGCCAAACTCGTCCTCGCCTATCGGATAGAGGCGGAAAGTGAGTTTGCTGTTCTCCTCGTCGATGGCGTGTGCGTAAAGCTCGCCGTCTTTCATAAACACCTCGTCAACGATGAAATCGGCGTCCTCGGGATGCTCATACTTGCCGCAGAAGCTCTCCCACTTTGACTTGTCCGGGTTTTTGACCATGAGATCCTCGATGGTTTGGATGGGCTTGGGTTCCTTGTCGGCGGCGATGGCGATCATTCCATCCCAAAAGCTTATGAACGCTCTGACGTCCGCATAGTCGCGGCAGTTCATGATGATGAGCACTCTGTCCGTGTCGATAAAACGCTGGAACCAGGTTTCGAGTCCGGGCATGCCGCCGGAGTGGGAGACCACTGCTCCAAGCTCCGGATCGCTTCCGATACACCAGCCGAAGCCGTAGCCCTCTCCGTCGTCGTCGAGATACGTCTCGCCGCTGTTTAGCTTAACAGGCGTGTACATGATGCTCTGCTCCTCACGGGTGAGCACCTTTTCCTCGCGGAGCGCTCTGTCCCAGGCAAACATATCGAATATAGTCGTGTAGAGATAATCGCAGCCGTTCATGCCGTCAGAACCGACAACGTATTTCCTGCAAAGCTCCGAGACATCCGAGGGAACATAACTGCCGTCGTCCTCCAGCACCATGTTGCGGGTAAAACGGTCGGAAGGCCTGCCGTCCCGGCGGGTGTGGTAGATGCCGCTGTCCTTCATGCCGGCCAGCTCGAATATGTTCTTCTTCATAAAGTCTTCGAACTTCATGCCGGAGACCTTCTCCACCACATTGGCGAGGAGCATATAATTGACGTCGGAGTATTCGAAAGCTTCGCCAGGTGTGCAGGCGGGATTCTCCCCGACTTCACGGATCAGGTGAATGATCTCGCTGTTTTCCGGGATCCTTTTTTCATTGTCAAGAACGGGGCTCACCAGTTCCTCTACATCAAAATCGGGCATACCGCTGGTGTGAGTCAGAAGATGCCGGATCGTAACGCCGCCATAGGGGTATTCCGGGAAATACTTCACGTATTCGTCGTCGAGGCCCAGCTTCCCCTCCCTGACAAGCAGCATGATCGCCGTCCCCGTGAACATCTTGGTGACGGACGCCATCTCAAATATGCTGTCCTCCCGCATGGGTAGCGTGTTCTCAGCATCTACCCAGCCGAAAGCGCCTTTACTGACGATTTCTCCGTTTTCGGCGTAAAGCCATGCTCCGTTGAACAAGCCCTTTTCACAAGCCATGCGGGCCCGGTTTTCCATCAATGTTTTCTTATCCATAAACAAATTCTCCTTGTTGTTTTTTTCGGGCAAATTTCCAACGCTGTGGGGCGGCGGGAAGATTGCCCGCCCTACGGGTGCATTTGGGCGGCGGGCAGGGGTCTGCCCGCGCTGCGGGTGCGTTACAGCTTCTTGCAGGGCTCTCCGCCGTTGACGGTCACGCCGTCTTCGCCGAAAGCGATTTTGACCATACCGAGCTTCCGGCCGAATTCGTTCTCGCTGAGGGGATAGAGCCGGAACTTCAGCTCGTCGCCGTCGTCGTCGATGGCCTTGGCCCAGAGCTCGCCCTCCTGCATCCAGACCTCGTCGATGAGGAAATCCTCGTCCTCGGGGTGCTCGTATTTGCCGCACCAGCTCTCCCACTTGGACTTGTCGGGGTTCTGAACGGCGATTTCCTCGATGGTGCGGACGGGCTCGGGCTCCTTGTCCGCGGCCACGGCCTGCAGGCCGTCCCAATAGCCCTCGAAGGCTCTGTAATCCATGGGATCGCGGCTGTCCAGGATGATCAGGACCCGGTTCGCGTCGATCCAGCGCCCGAACCAGGTGGCGACGCCGGGCATACCGCCGGAATGGCTGACGACGAGCCCGAGCTTTTCGTCATGTTCGACGCACCAGCCGAAGCCGTAGCCGCTGTCCTCATCAAAGCCCGCGATCTTGCCGTTGTTCAGTTTTGCGGCGGTGTACATGAGCTTTTGCTCCTCAAGGGTGAGCACCTTCTCCTCCCGCAGGGCCCGGTCCCACTTCAACATGTCAAAGAGGTTGGTGTAGACGTAGTCGTCGCCGTTCAGCCCGTCGAAGGCGACCACGTCGCCGTCTTCCTCGGAGTCGATATCGGCGACGGGCTTTCCGTTTTCCATCACCGTCGCCCGGGCGTACTTTTCAAAGGGGACGCCGTCCCGGCGGACGTGGCAGCAGCGGGTGTTGGACATGCCGGCGGGCTCGAAAATGTTCCGCCGCAGGAAGTCCTCGAAGGGGACGCCGGAGCGCCGCTCCACCAGCAGGGCCAGCAGGTTGTAGCCGGTGTTGGAGTATTCAAACTTTTCTCCGGGCGCGCCGTAGGGCTTGGCCTTGGTCTCGCAGAGGAAGCGCAGGATCTCGTCGTTGCCGGGGACCCGCTTCTCTTCCTTCCAGATCTTCATGAACCAGTCGGCGTCGTCAAAGTAATCGGGAATGCCGCTTGTGTGAGACAGCAGGTGCCGGACCGTCACCCCGGGATAGGGGATCTCGGGGAAGTACCTGGTGATCTCGTCGTCGAGGCCAAAAAGGCCCTGCCGGACCGCCAGCATGACCGCCGCGGCGGTGAACTGCTTGGTGACGGAGGCCAGCTGGAAGATGCTGTCCTCCGTGAGAGGCTGGGTGTTCTCCGGGTCCCGGAAGCCCAGGACGCCCTTGGAGACGATCTCGCCGCCCTCGGCGTAGAGCCAGCCGCCGTTGAGGCTGCCGCGTTCATAGGCCGCGCGGGCCAGATTTTCTATCAAGGTTTTCTTTTCCATAATATTTCACTCCTTTTTGATGTGTCGGATGATTGTGATTTACAGCTTCTTGCAGGCCGCGCCGTCGTTGACGGTCACGCAGTCCTTGCCGAAGGTGATCTTGGCGAAGCCGCCCTTGCGGCCGAAGGTCTTCTTGCCGATGGGATAGAGCTGGGAAACGATCTCGCCCTGCTCCGCGTCGATAAACCTCGCGTACAGGTCGCCGTCCTCCAGATACACCTCGTCGATGAAGAAATCGGCGCCTTCGGGATGCTCGTACTTGCCGCAGCAGGCCTTCAGGCTCCGCTTGCCGGGTTCGTCGGCCATGTCTTCCTCTTCGTTCTGGAAAATCTCCATGGCGATCTTCGACTGCTCCCAGTCCAACTCGTCGGTGGCGTGGTTGAACATGCTGGCCACGCAGAGATCCTCCCGCAGGGAGAAGATCCACTCCGTCACAAAGCCCTCGTTCCAGCCGCCGTGCTCGCCCACGTCGCCCCGGAAATTATTGACGCAGAGTCCGTAATTGTCCATGACCGGCGTCAGCATGCGCCGGGCCGTCTCCTTTTTGAGGAAGCCGCCCTCGCGGTAGCTCCTGGAGAGGGCGAGGCCGAGCTTGACCAGCTCCGTGGGGGTGGACCAGAGCCCCGCCGCCGCGTGCTCGGGATAGTAGTGGTAGCCGTGGGCGGGGTCCTCCTTGTCGGCCAGCCTGCCGCCGAAAGCCGCGTTCTCCACAAGCGCCTCGTCCAGGGGCTGGAAGAAACCGGTGCGCTTCAGCTCCAGGGGCTCCGCGACCTCCTTCCGGAAGGCCTCCCGGAGGGTCGTGCCGGTGATCCGCTCAAAGGCCAGCTGGGCCAGGGTGATGCCGCCGCCGGAATACATACTCTGCTTGCCGTAGGGCTTGATCCGGCGCAGCTTCGGCGTGTTGCCCTTCCCGCTCAGCACGTCCTCCAGGGAGAGGGCTTCGTGGTTCGCCGGATAGCCGGGGAAGCCGTGGACGTTGAAGCCCGCCGTGTGGCTGAGCAGAGCCTTGAAGGTCACGGGGCCTTTCCCGGCGAATTCCGGGACGACGCCGGAGATATCTGCGTCCAGGTCGATGATGCCCTTGTCCACGTACCGCAGGAGGGTCATTGCAAACATAGGCTTTGAAATCGAACCCGCCTGGAAGAGCATATCCGGATTCACCGGGTAGTCCTGCCCATAGCGGCCGCTGCCGGAGCAGTAGGCGTTCAAATCCCCGTCTGCATCACAGACTGCCACGCTGACGCCGTATCCCTTCCTGCCCTTGATCCGCATGGTTTTGTCCACGTCGACACCGTAAAAGTCTTTGATCGTTTTGTTCGGCCCCTTCAGCATCCGCATCAGCACGGCCTCGTCGTCGGAGATCTCACCGGTCTCCCGGAAGCCGGCCTTGTGATAGATATGCAGGCCCCGCTCATTCTCCGGCTCGGTGGACAGGTAGAGCCGATCTGCGCCGTTGTCCTTAAAATACTTGATGATTTCCTGCAGCGCAGCCTGTCCATAGCCCTTGCCCTGCTCTCTTTGGTCGATCATAAAGCGCCAGAGCCAATAGCGGTCTGCCGCGTCCTCGGCTTCGGGAGCAAAGGCGAACATACAAAAGCCGACCAGCTTCTCGTCCGCGCAGATGGCAAAGGGGCGCGCCACGCCGGGCTTTTCGGCGTTGGCCTCGTCTGCCTGCCGCAGGGAAGTTTTGTTGGACGCGACAAAGGGCTGATCCTCGCGCACGGAAAGGGCCAGAACAGCCTCTCTGTTTTCTTCATTGACGGGTATCAGGTTTATTTGCATGGTCGTTTCTCCTTAATTATTTTGTTTTGGGCGGGCAGCTTGCCCGCGCTGCGGTCTCTGAACCCTGATCCTTGATCCCTGATCCCTGATCCCTGCTCGCCCTACTCCGCGCCGGTGATCTTGAGGTCCTTCAACAGGGTCACGCGGGGGATGACGAAGGTATCGTACTGCTCGGTCTCCTTGGAGAACTGCATCGTATCTATACTTTATTATTCTCTTTTTTGTCAATCGCTCAGCTTTTGATAGACGTCCTTTTCCGTTTCGCTGAACGACAAAGTCAATGTGCCGTCGTCAAGGTGCACCTGGAAGCAAAAATGCTTCATGGCAAAATTCTGATTCCCGAGGGGATACAGTCTTGCCACCAGTTCTCCTCGGACTGCCTGGATGAATTTTACGTACAGCTCCCCGTCCTGCAAATAAACCTCGTCCGGATAAAAGACGTCATTCCCGGGGTGCGCGTATTTGCCGCAGAAGCTTTCCCAACGGGAACGATCCGGATTCTTCTCGGCCAGGTCCTCGGTGCTGCGGATCGGTTTGGGCTCCTTGTCCATCGCAATGGCCCGCATGCCCTCCTTAAAGGCGTCGTAGGCCGTATCATCCTCGGCATCACGACTCCAAAGGATCACCAGCATTCGGTCCGCGTCGATCCAACGCTCGTACCAACTGGTGGCTCCCTTGTGCCATCCGCTGTGATTCACCACAAGCCCAAGGCTTGGGGCGCTCTGGATCATCCAGCCAAAGCCGCAGGCGGAGTTTGCCGCCTCATCATCATAGGCGATCGCGCCGTTGTTGAGTCTTGCGGGCGTATACATGAGCTGCTGTGACGCGGGAGTGATCAGGGTTCCCGCTCGCAGCGTCCGATCCCATTTGAACAGATCAAGGACCGTGGAATATACAAAGCCTTCGCCATTCGTGCCGTCTGTGGCGATTACGCTGCGCTCATGCTCCGATTCCTCCGGGAGAACAAAGCGGTCATGCTCGATCACCATGTTGCGCACGAAATTGTCAGAAGGAATCCCGTTCACGCGAATGTGACAGACTCCGGTGGAAGCCATTCCCGCCGGCGCAAAGAGGTTCTTTTGTAGGAAGTCCTCGAAGGGCAGCCCGGAAACCTGCTCCACAATCAGCGCCAACAGGCAAAAGCCCGTATTGGAATAGTTGCATTCCTCTCCCGGGGCAAAGTAGGGGGGCGTACCGCTTTCCATCAGCCAGCGAAGCATATCGCGGTTATCCGGAATTCTCTTTTCCTTTTCCCAGGTTTTTACGTAAAAATTCTGATCAGAGGGGTCGGGTTCGCCGCCGGTGTGGGTCAGCAAATGGCGAACCGTTATGCCCGGGAAGGGAAGCTTCGGAAAATACTTTGTAATCTCGTCTTCCAGCCGCACCTGTCCGTTCTGCACCAGCAGCATAATGGCTGCAGCCGTGAACTGCTTGCTCACCGAGGCCAGGTCAAAGATGCTGTCCTCCCGCATGGGGAGTTTGTCCTCCGCGTCCCGCCAGCCGAAGGCGCCCCTGGAAATGATCTCACCGCCCTCGGCATAGAGCCAAGCGCCGTTGAATGCGCCCTTTTCGTGAGCCTCCCGGGCCAGGGTTTCCATCATCGTTTTCTTATCCATAATTGTTTCTCCTTTACATTTTTGCGGGCAGATTGCCCGCGCTACGGGTGCGGCGGGACGGCGGGCAGGGGTCTGCCCGCCCTACGGGCCGCAGGGGACGGGGCTCTCGTCCCGCCTTTGCCTTCCCCTTGAGGGGAAGGTGGCAGCGGGCGTCTCACGCAAGCCCGCTGACGGATGAGGTGGCGTCGGTTGCTGCTGTCGGTTCGGTCGAAAGCGGCAGCTGATCGAGACTTCCCCTCATCCGCCTCCTTCGGAGGCACCTTCCCCCCAGGGGGAAGGCTTTTGGGGGGCGCCCATTCGGTTTCACCCGATCCAATCCGTCAGGTCCAGGACCGCGACCTCCTCGTCCCCGTCCATCTCGCCGTTGGGCACGAAGCCGAAGGAAACGTACAGCTTCTTTGCAACCTCGTTTTCGGGCTCGTAGGAGGTGCTCCACAGGGTCTCCTTTCCGTCCGGGAAGCTCAGGACGTAGTCCAGCAGGAGCTTCAGGGCGTCCCGGCCGTAGCCGCGCTTCTGGTAGCGCTTGTCGATCATGAAGCGCCACAGCTCGTAGCTGTGCCGATAGACCTCCGGCATATCCTCATACTCCTCGGAGTTGTGGCCGATCATGGCAAAGCCGACAGGGGTTTCCCCGTCATAGATTCCAAAGGCCTGGGCAAACTCGCCCTCGGCATGGCAGTCATAGGCCTGAGCCAGGCTGATGGCGTTGGACGCCACGAAGTCTTCCTGCTCCTCGGTCACTCTTAAATCCATCAGCTCCCAGAAATTCTCCCTGGTGGCCTTCACCAGACGCAGATTTTGATTCTTGATTTTATAATTCTTGTTTATCATTGGTATTTCTCCCTTTTATCGTTCGCTTTATACTGAACTCCCATAGAAAGATTGAAAAATGGTCCGAGCAGAAATTGCGCCAGACGAGGCGGAGGACGCAGGCGGGCTTGACGCCCGGCAAGGACGACAACGAAGTATGGCACCATTTCTGCCGGAGCAGATTAAAGGTTTCTATGGGAGTTCAGTATTACAGCTCCAAAATCGCCGGCATTTCCCCTCCGTCCTCGTAGTGCTCCGGGAGCTCCCGGAAGCCGAAGGATTGGTAGAGCTTTTTCGCCCGCTCGTTCGTGGGCTCATAGGACAGCCAGCAGTATTTCGCCGCCCCGGCGGGGAAGGTACGGATAAACTCCAGGACCAGACGCATGGCTTCCCGCCCATAGCCGTTGCCCTGATACCGCTTATCAATCATAAAGCGCCAGATGAAATAGCTGTTGCGGAGGAACCATTCCGCGCTGGGTTCCTCGCCGTCGTCCTCGCCCATGTCATAGGTAACCATAATGAATCCCACCGGCTTTTTGTCCAGATAGATGCCGAAGGGAAATACCCGCTTTCCCTCGTCAATCATACGAATGCAGGCGTGGACAAGGCTGTCCTTATTGCTTGCCACAAAATCTCTCTGCTCCTTGTTCACGTGGAGATTGATGATGGCTTCAAAGTTATCCCAGGTTACCTTTTCCAAGCGCAACTGTTCCATAGAAGCGCCATTGGTATTTGTTTCGTTTTTCATAAGATTCTCCTCACTTGTTCTCTGTTGGTGTTTGGCGACGCGAAGCTGGTGTCCGCGCCATAGTCCGTAGGGGACGGGTTTCCCGTCCCGGATTCAAGGTAGACAGCGCTCCCCGTGGCGCACAGGTGTGCGCCGCCGGGGGCGTTGCGGGAACCGCATCCTGCATTCTGCATTTTGCATTTCCCTGTCTTTGCGGGGAAAGCGTGGCCGGCAGATTGCCGGCGCTACAGGCGGGCTCAGAACGCCCACTTTCCCCTGCGGAAGATGGGAACGGTCTTGCCGTCGTGGGTTACCGCGTCGATATCCATGCCCTCATATCCGATCATAAAATCGTTGTGCTCCATAGAGTCGTTGATGCCCATTTCGCGGCACTCGTCAACGGTCTTTTCTTCAAAGCCGCGAATGGTGTTTGTAAAGCCCGCGCCCAGGGCCAGGTGGCAGGCCGCGTTCTCATCGAAGAGGGTTCTCCAGAAAATCAAGCCGGACTCGGAGATGGGAGAGTCCACCGGCACCAGGGCGCACTCGCCCAGGTAGGCCGCGCCCTCGTCCTTGGAGATCATCTTCTCCAGCAGGGCCTGATTTTTCTCGGCGTGGACCTCCACGGCCTTGCCGCCTTCAAAGCGGACCCAGAAGTTCTCAATCAGCTCGCCGTTGTAGCTCAGGGGCTTGGTGGCGTAGACAATGCCCTCGGCCTTGCCCCGCATGGGGGAGGTGAAGCACTCCTCGCTGGGAATGTTTGCATCGAAGGAGACGCCGCCGATGGTGGTATCCACACCGCCGGTAAAAGTCCCCTCTGGGATCATGCCAACGGTCAGATCCGTGCCGTTGTCGCCCTTGTAGCGCAGTTCGGCAATGCCCAGACTGTTCAGGTATTCGCAGCGGTCATGCAGGTTCTTGTTGTGGGCCTCCCAGGCGGCGATGGGGTCTTCTCCGTCAGCGCGAGACGTGAAAAGAATGGCCTCCCAGAGCTTTTCAATGGCCTTGCCCTTGGGCAGACCGGGGAAAACCTTCTTGGCCCAGGCCTCGCCGGGGACAGCGGCAATGCACCACTGCTGCTTGTTTTCCATCTGGTCATAGTAGGGCTTGACGATGGGCCAGCTCTTTTGTTCCGCCTTTGCCACCTTTTCCTGGTTGATGCCCTTCAAACCGTCGGGGTCAGAGGAGACCAGGATGATGTCGCAGGGCAGGGTGTCCACATAGTGCTGCAGCCGGACCTTTTCCCACTCCTCCACCTTGCCCAGAGTGGTGACAGTCTGGTGCCGCACGTCCAGCTTGTACAGGGGCTGATATTCGAACTCCACCTTGACCTTTCTGGCTCCGGCCTTGTAGCACTCGTCCACCAGCAGCTCCACAAACTTGGGCTGGTCCAACTGGCAGTAAATGATAACGTCCTGGCCCTTCTGGATGTTGACGCCCATCCGGGCAATCAGGCGGGCATAGTTGCGAAGTATTGTGATTTTCATAATGGAATCTCCTTTATTTTTTTGTATTTCAAGTAAAAAAGGGTATAAAAATCCCGCAGCGAAGCAGCTCTCGAACGTGGCTGCATCCTGCGGTTCCCACCATTTGAAAGTTACTTTTTTGCGCGCACCAAAACGGAAGGGCCGAGCCCCCGGTGTTTGCGTGCGCCTGTATTCAATTATTACGCAGTGAGAGAACTCCGTTTCAGTTGCTTGATCATTGGTTTTACTCCTTTCCGTCCCGGCTTCTACCGGAACATGCCGCAGGTATTGTATCACACGCCGCAGTGTGTGTCAATAGCTTTTTGTAAAATAATTCAGTTCGGCCTTTTTCTGCAATCTATGCACCCCGGCACTGCAATCCGTGCCGAAGCCCTTGACTTTTTCCCGCCCGCCGGATATGATGGGCCCGCAAGGAGGGATGCGAATGAAGATCCGAATCGCGGTCAGCGCGGAACGGGAACAGGCCGTCACCGAGGCCCTGCTCCGGGCCGGGTTCGAGCTGGATGACGAGGCCGAGCTGGTCGTGCTCGAGAACGACCGCTTCGCCAGTCACCTTTCGGTCCGGGACGAGGCGGGAAATCGGCTCCACCTGGCCGTGGAGGACATCGTTTCCATTGAGTCCTTCGGTCACGCCGTGGTGGTTCACGGCGTGGACGGCAGCTATCAGACCGCCGACCGCCTGTATCAGCTCTGTCTGCTGTTGGACCCCAAGCAGTTTTTACGCATCAGCAATTCCGTCATCATTCAGCGCCGCCACGTCAAAAAGATCATCCCGTCGATGTCCATGAAATTCGTTCTGGTCCTGGCGGACGGCTCCAAGGTCGACGTGACCCGCTCCTATTACAACAATTTTAAGAGTTTCTTCGGAATTTGAAGGAGGTATTATTATGGTTGGACAGACAACAATCGTCCTTGGTCCTGTGGTGCTGCTTCTGCTTTTGGGAATTGCAGCACTGGCAATTTGGCTCTATAATCGCTACTACCGCAAGCGCATCAACCGCATTTTGGAAGATGAAAACGCCGTCGTCGCGCCCTCCCCCGCCCCGCATATCGCATGGAAGGTCATTCTCGTCCTGGTGTTCATTGTCGCCTTCTGCGTTTGGGAGAGCAACAAGAACGAGGAACTGCGCCAGCTTCAACAGCGCTGCGAAAGCATGTCCTACGTGGTGAACAGGACCTGGGACACCGTCAGGCGGATGGATGCCCGGGTGCAGGAAATGCAGACCAACTTCGTCTCCTTCGACTACGAAACCGAAAGCCTGAATGTTGACGACCGGACCATGGTCGTGCGCTTTACCGCCGTTCCCAAGGAGGAATACCTCGATCCGACCGTCAGCTTGCGCTATGGCGGCGATACCATCCCGCTTATCCCGGATGAGGACGGGGTCTACACAGCCTCTGTAAGCATGAATCCCTTCCAGCTCCCGGAGACGTATTACGCAACCCTCTGCCTGACGGAAGACGGGCGGACCCGGACCGAGGAGATCTATCTCCATCCGTACGTCTGGAACTACTTCCCCAAAAATGAGGGCCTCAACGTGAGTGACGTTTCGGTCCAGCAAAATAAAACGACCCTGAAGCTCTCGGGGAATCTCTCCGTCAACTTTTCCAATTTGAATTTGCTCCGCAACGTGCACCTGCTTCTGAAGCAGCACGATCAAATCATCGATGACCTGGATCTGACCTACGAAGTAGTGCGCCTGGAAAAAGAATATCCAAACAACGCCGCGATCTTCTTCGTGCTGCAATGGGAGGACCGCTACGGACTGAAGCATGAGTCCGTACAAAACCTGATCGATCTGGGCGGAACAGAGATCATTCTGCCCTACGGCGACGAGCTTGGCTTCGACGGCGTCGACTGGTGCTACCGCGACATCGTCTATACCGCCGACGGGACCCTGTTGGGCGAGCTGCGGTAATCACGGAGAAACAATCAAAAAGGCGAAAAGCGGAGAGCGCAATTGCCGCTCTCCGCTTGATTTTTTATGGGTTCTGTCGTATAATATGCTTGAAAGTTTGTGCATACGGAGGTTTGATCTATGAACCAGCACTATGACGTGATCATCATCGGCGGCGGCATCGGCGGCTTGATGACCGCCTACGCCCTGCGCGAAAAGAACCCCACCCTCAGCGTCGCCATCGCCGAAAAGGGCCGCACGGTGGAGCAGCGGAGCTGTCCCGCCGCGGGCGGCCGGAGCTGCGTCTACTGCCCGGTCTGCTCCATCACCTCCGGCTTCGCCGGGGCAGGCGCCTTCTCCGACGGCAAGTTCAACCTCGGCACCGCCTACGGCGGCACCCTCGGCGAGGAGCTGGGGGAAGGGCTTGCCATGGAATACATTGACCGGGTCAGCGCGGTCCTGGACCGCTTCACCCCGGCAGGCATCCATATTAAAGAATACGGCTCCAACGAGGCGCTGAAGCTCAAATGCCTGCAAAACAACCTGCGGCTGCTGGACATGAACGTGAAGCACCTGGGCACCGACAACAACCTGCTCATCATGAAGAATCTGATCCGCTGGCTGGGCGAAAACGGCGTTGATCTGCTGCCCAATACAGAGATCAAGGAAATCAAGGCCATCCCCCAGGGCTATGAGCTGCAAACCGCCAAGGGGACTTTGACCGCCGGAAAGGTCGTCGTGGCCACGGGGCGCAACGGGGCGGAATTCGTCGGCGAGCTCTGCCGGCAGTTCGGCATTTCCGTCCACTCCAACGCGGTGGACATCGGCGTGCGCGTGGAGATGAAGGACGCGATCTGGCGCGAATTCTCCTCGCAAATTTACGAGCCGAAGATCCTCTGCCGCACCAGGACCTTTGAGGATCGCACCCGGATGTTCTGCTTCAACCAGGGCGGCATCGTCTCGGCGGAGAACAACGACGGCATCATCACCGCCAACGGCCACTCCTTTGCCGATCCGGCCAAAAAGACCGAGAACTGCAACTTTGCCATACTCTCCTCGATCCACTTCACGGAGCCCTTCCACAACCCCACGGAATACGCCAAGTCCTTCTCGCGGATGGCAAATCTGATCGGACAGGGCAACGTGCTGGTGCAGCGCTTCGGCGATCTGATCCGCGGCCGCCGCACCAACGACCACCGGCTGGGGCAGAACACCGTGATCCCCACGCTGAAGGCCACGGCGGGCGACCTCTCCCTGGCCCTTCCCCACCGCATTCTGACGAACATCATTGAAACCATCCAGGCGCTGGACAAAGTCGCCCCCGGCACCGCCAACGACGATACCCTGCTCTACGGTCTGGAGAGCAAATACTACTCCCTCAAGCCCGAGCACGACAAGGACTTCCGCATCCACGACGGCATCTATCTGATCGGCGACGGCTCCGGCATCTGCCGCGGCCTCAGTCAGTCCGGCGCGATGGGCCTCTACGTAGCGGACAGGATCAATTAAGAGTTGAGCAGTGAGAATTGCGAATTAATCTGTAGCGCGGGCAATCTGCCCGCCGTTCCCCGTAGGGGCGGCCATTGGCCCGCCCGCGAAACGCAGAAGCCCCCGTAGCGCGGGCAATCTGCCCGCCGTTCCCCGTAGGGGCGGCCACTGGCCGCCCGCGAAACGCAGAAGCCCCCGTAGCGCGGGCACTTGCTTCGCGTCGCTGCCCGCCGTTCCCCCCGCAGCTCGTAGGGACAAGCATTGCTTGTCGGCCACACATATTCTTGTATTGCAGCGGTGATGCCTATGAAAAAACTCCTTCCCCTCTTTATAATCCTTCTGCTTCTCACGGGCTGCGCGGAACCGCCGGAGCTGGAGCCGACCCCGGTGGTGCTTCCGACGCTCCGGGAACTGACGGATTCCCAGACGCCCACGGCCCGGCCGCACGATATGCCGGAAATTGGTTTCTACAACGCCGCCGTTCCCAAACCGGATACCGACGCCGACGGATCTTCCCGGATCGCCGGTCCGGCCGGGAGCGTGCCGTTCGCGGGAAAGAGCTGCGCCGAATACGTCTACGGCGACGTGGACGGCGACGGACAGCTTGAGCTGGTCTGCCTCGCGCCAGGCCGCACCTCCGGCTTCCTGACCCAGGAGCTCTATGTCTACGGTCTGGAAGACGGCTGGCCGGTCTGCAAGGGCGCGGTTATGCTATATCTGTTCGGTTCCGTCCTCTACGGGCAAGATCAGTTCCTGATCGAGGCGGATTCGCAGGTGCTCTACCGCTACGATCAGGAAGTTCCGGGCGAGGAGTACGGCTCTTTCCAGACAGCCACCACCCTCCTCCCCGTCCGCCTCGAAAACGGCTCGCTCCGGCTGGGCGGAGACGGCGAACTGCCCGAGGGGCTGGAATGCGTCAGCGAAAGCGTCGTCATCGGCAGCTCCTTCTCTTCGCTCACCGCGCGGATGGACAACGGTGCCTTCCTGCTTGGCGGCCCTTGTCTGGTCTGGCATAAAGTCCTCGCCGGCCCGGAAGATGCAAGCCCCTCTGCAGTCACGCTCACAGCGCTCGCCATTTCGGACAACGGCGTGACCGTGACCGGCTATCTCTGCTGGTGGCGTGAGGAAGACGGAAGTGTGCGCCTTTCCTCGCAGGGGGTTGAAGCAATCCATCCGCTGGAAACTCCCGGAACGCTGACAGGGCTTTCGTTGGATGAACTGCAGGAGCTGCTCGGACCCTACCATTTCAACATGGGCCGCGATTCGTTCCTCCCCACTTGGGTCGCAGAGGACGGAACGCTGATTTCCGTCGATGCTGCGGGACAAATCATCGTCACAGACCTGTTTTCCCTGTTTCTGACCGACGCGGACGATCCGGACACGGTCGGCGTTCTGCTCGGCGAGTCTTCCACTCAGATTCAGAATCCGGAACGCTGGAACGCCTTTTTGGAAGCCGCGGGCAATGGCCAGCCGGACACGGTAGTGCTTCGCTTCAACTTCAATCCGGCGGAGGATCTGCGGCTGTCCTGCGACGGGTCGGTCTATACGCTGGTGGAGCAAGGCGGCGCGCAGCGCTACTCGCATCTGATTACCGACCTGGAACTTGTCGAACGGGACGCTGCGCCGCCCACCCAGGCTGCCTATCGCAGCGTGATCCACTATCTGCTCTCCGATGACCCGGATATGACCATGAGTCGCTATTTCCAGCATGCGCTGTCCAGCGCGTATAACCCCGACTTCCCCAACACCCGCCTGCTGTTCTCCGTCTATTCCTACGACGACGTTCCGATCACCTCAACGACAGCCGACGGTTCCGAATAAGCCCGGCAGATTCTCAAAAAATCCGTATCTGTTCAGTCGCTCCCGCTCCGTAGTGGCCGCGCACCTGCTGAACTGATCCCTCAAAAATCCTTGCAAAAAAAGAAAAAATCCCCTTTACATTTGACAAAAGCTGTGTTAAACTATATCGGCTGGCAGAATGCCATAGCCCAGGCGCCCAGTTGACGGATCGCAACTCCGCAGCAACAGGTCGACTTCTGTAGCGGCGCACACCAGTGCGCCACGGTACAGAGCCCATCCCGCGCTGCAACCACCGACCGTCTACTTAGCCCAGGGGCAGAAATAACAGAAAGGTGGTAATACCCATGATCCAGAAAGAAAAGAAGTCTCAGGTCATCCTGGACAACGCGACCCACGAGGGCGACACCGGTTCCCCTGAGGTCCAGATCGCCATTCTCACCGCTCGCATTCAGGAGCTCACCGAGCACCTGCAGACCCACACCCACGACAACCACAGCCGCCGCGGCCTGCTGAAGATGGTCGGCAAGCGTCGTTCTCTGCTGGACTATCTGGCAAAGAAGGACATCAACCGTTACCGCGCCATCATCGCCAAGCTGGGCATCCGTAGGTAAAAAACTGCGCGAAATGGGATTTCCCGCTTGGGAAATCCCGTTTCGCAAAAATCGAACCCGCGGGAGGGCTTTTCGTATTTGAAGGTGCTGTGAGCAGGATTAGTCACTAGTCACTAGTCACTAGTGACTCTCACGTCAGCTTCAAGTGCGAAACCTCCCGTGCCACACAACACAAGGAGGTTTATCATGATCACCAGAAAGCAATTCCCCAACCATCACGTCTTTGAGACCGAAATCGGCGGCCGGACGCTGACTGTCGAGACCGGCATGGTTGCCGAACTGGCCGACGCCGAGTGCATCGTCCGTTACGGCGACACCGTGGTCCTGACCACCATCACCTGCAGCCCCATTCCCAAGGCCGGCATGGACTACTTCCCCCTGACCATCGAGTTTGAAGAGCGTCTGTACGGCGTGG
>CAMKED010000038.1 GCA_946411475.1 uncultured Clostridia bacterium
CTTTATGGCCGCGCAGGTGCGCGGCCACTACGACCCTACTGAACAGATACGTTATAAAAATGATTCTCAGAATTGTATTTGCATTTCTATAATAGATGTGATATAATGGCGCGAGAATATCAGAAGGAAGATCAGTATGGATTATATCACCCATTCCGCCGCGGAGACGGAGCGTTTGGGAGCCGCGCTCGCAGAACGACTTCTGCCAGGAGACGTGGTCGCCTTTTTGGGCGATCTCGGCGCCGGAAAAACCGCCTTCACTCGCGGGCTGGCCAGAGGACTGGGCATTCCGGATGCTGTGACCTCCCCCACCTATACCATCGTGAACGAGTACCCGCAGGGCCGCCTTCCCCTGTTCCATTTCGACATGTATCGGCTGCACGACGCAGACGAGCTGTTCGATCTGGGCTGGGAGGATTATCTGGAACGGGGCGGCGTCTGCGCCGTGGAATGGAGCGAGCACGTGACCGACGCGCTGGAGGATCCAATCACCGTCAGTATCCGAAAGGATCCCAACGAAGAAAATACGCGGTATATCACCGTCACGGGAGGTCGAACGCATGCGGATCTTAGCCTTTGAATCCTCCGCCAAGGCGGCCTCCGTCGCCCTGCTGACCGACGGCGTTCTCACCGCGGAGAGCTATCAGAACGACGCGCAGACCCACAGCCGGACCCTGATGAAGCTGGCCAAGGATCTGCTGGATAACTGCGGTCTCTCCCCTGCCGAGTTGGATTACGTTGCCTGGGCCAACGGCCCCGGCAGCTTTACCGGGGTTCGGATCGGCGCCGCTGCCGCAAAGGGCCTCTGCTGGGGTGCGGAGCTTCCCTGCGTTCCGGTTTCCACGCTGGAAGCGATGGCCTGGAATGCCGTGGACCTCGACGGCGTGATCTGCTGCTGCATGGACGCAAGGCGCTCTCAGGTCTATAACGCCCTGTTCCGGGCGGAACACGGAAGCATCATCCGGCTGCGTCCCGACCGGGCTATTTCTCTGGAGAAATTGGCCGAGGACCTGCGGACGTTGTCCGAGCCGGTGTATTTTGTCGGCGACGGCGCGGCGCTGGCTTGGGAATATTTGCATGAAGCCGTGGCGCAGGCGGAGACGGGCGGACAAGCAATGCTTGTCCCTGCGGACGCAGACGGGAAGCCGCGGGGCGTCGCGGACGCCGCCTCCTACAGGCTGCTTACGGAGCAACATCGGCAGCAGCGAGCCTCCGGCGTTGCCCTGGCGGCCTACGCGGCCGCGCAAAACGGCGTACAAGCCGATCCCGGCACGGTAACGCCCAATTACTTACGTCTGTCTCAGGCGGAACGAGAACGCCTGGAAAGAGATAACGCACAAAAAGGAGATCAAAACTGAAATGGGTTCTTTACACGTATTAGATCATCCGCTGATCCAGCACAAGCTGGCCATTCTGCGGAACAAGGATACCGGCGTCAAGGAATTCCGCGAGCTGGTCGGAGAGATTGCGCAGCTCATGTGCTATGAAGCGACCCGCAACCTCCCCACGGAAGAGGTCGAAATCGATACTCCCGTCGCAAAAGCCAAGGTCCGCGTTCTCGCTGGCAAGAAGCTCGCCATCGTTCCGATCCTCCGTGCCGGTCTGGGCATGGTCGACCCAATGATCGACCTGATTCCCTCCGCCAAGGTGGGCCACATTGGCCTGTACCGTGACCCCGAGACGCATCTGCCGGTGGAATACTACTGCAAGATGCCGCCCGACATCTCTGAGCGGCAGGTCTTCATCGTCGATCCGATGCTGGCCACCGGCGGCAGCGCTTCCGCGGCCATCACCATTCTGAAGGAAAAGTACGGCTGCAAGCACATCGTCCTGATGGACATCATCGCCGCCCCCGAGGGCGTGGCTGTGATCCGCAGGGATCATCCGGACGTGGACGTCTTCGTGGCGTCCGTTGACGAAAGGCTCAACGAGCATGCCTACATCGTGCCCGGCCTGGGCGACGCGGGAGATCGGATTTTCGGGACGAAATAAGCTATGGAAACCTTACTTTCGATTGCGTTCGCGCTGTTGGCGGGACTGCTTATGTCCCGCGTGGTGAAGCCGCTGAAGCTTCCCGCTGTGACCGGCTATCTGATCGCCGGTCTGCTGGTCGGTCCGTTCGTGCTGGGAAAGCTGGGCGTGAACGGCATCGGCTTTACCGACTTCGACAAGGTGAACGCCCTCAAGCCCATCTCCGACGTGGCTCTGGGCTTTATCGCCTTTGCCATCGGCAATGAGTTCCGCGTCAAGCAGCTCAAGGCCATTGGCCGCCAAGCTACCGTCGTTGCCGTGTTCCAGGCGCTGGCCGCTACCCTGCTGGTCGATCTGGGTCTGGTTGGCCTGCATCTGCTGATGCCGGACAAGATCAGCGTGGCCGACTGCATCACCCTGGGCGCGATTGCCACGGCAACCGCACCCGCCGCCACCCTGATGGTGGTCAACCAGTACAAGGCCAAGGGTCCGCTGGTGGACATTCTGCTGCCCATCGTGGCCCTGGACGACGCGGTGGGTCTGGTGGTCTTTGCCGTCAGCTTCGGCATTGCCAAGAGTCTCATCGGCGGCGCGGGGGTCAGCCTGGTCTCTGTGCTGGTGAACCCCCTGCTGGAGGTCACCGCCTCCCTGGGCCTGGGCGCTGCCCTGGGTCTGATCTACACCTGGATCGAGCGCTTCTTCCACTCCCGCAGCAAGCGGCTCAGCGTGGCGATCACCTTCGTCATTTTCGCGGTTTCCCTGTCCATGATCCATCTGGACTTCCCCGGCAGCGAGGTGCAGCTTGGCTTCTCCTCCCTGCTGGTGTGCATGATGATGGCGACGGTCTTCTGCAACATCTGCCCCAGCTCTGAGGAGCTGATGGCCAAGACGGACCGCTGGACCGCGCCCCTGTTCGTGCTGTTCTTCGTCATCAGCGGCGCGGAACTGGACCTCTCGGTCTTTTCCGACTGGGTGGCCGTGCTGGTGGGCGTGGCCTACATCATTCTCCGCTCGGCGGGCAAGATGGGCGGCGCGACCCTTTCCTCCAAGATGGTCCACTGCTCCCCCACCATCCAGAAATGGCTGGGCATCACCCTTCTGCCCCAGGCGGGCGTGGCTCTGGGCATGTCCCAGACGGTTGCCACCCAGCTTGGCCCGGACGGCGCGGTGATCCGCTCGATCATCCTCTTCTCCGTGCTGGTCTATGAGCTGGTCGGCCCGATGCTGACCAAGATTGCCCTGACCAAGGCCGGAGAGATCGCCCCCAAGGAGCTGAACCCGCCCCACCCGGAACCCAAGCGGCACCGGTGATCCGCAAAGCATCAAGGCGTTGTCTCATGCGGCAAGCAGCCCCAAGAGACAACGCCTTGTCTTATACCCGGTTTTTTGAAAAAAGGAGTTTTGCATCCGTGAAACGTAAAACTGTATTCTTATTATGTTTGATCCTTCTGACTGTGATCGGCCTGAGCGGATGCCGCCGCCACGGGGCGACAATCGATCGGATCATGGAACATCTGGCGCAAAAATATCCCGATGATACCTTCATTTTTGATTATGATAACACGGCCTTATTTTCGCAGGACGAGGTAAAAATCGTCGCGCATTCCGAGCGATTTCCCGACAAGGAAATAGAAGCGGTCTGCTATAACTACGAAGAAACCGAAAGCTATTATGACACATACATGGGAATCAAATACGAGGATCAGACACGAGAGTATTTTACGCAGCTATTTGCGAATGCGTTTCATACAAACTGCTCCGTATCTCTCTCCACTAATATTCCAACTTGGGATCATGGGGATGATATGCCCTTTGATGAATACATAGCTACTTATCTTTCTGACTTTACGGCACACGTCGATTATTGCCCAAAGGACGGGAAAGAAACCCTTGAAAAAGTGACGGAGCTGCTTGCAGGATTGAAATTAGATTGCGCCATTTACTTCGCAGATGATCTGAATGACGTAATGAACACGGACTCAATATGTCCGAATTATCGCCCTGGTATGCATATCTGCATTAGCACGTATGGTTCTGAATCCGATAACTTTGCGAAATGGTTTGTTGGAGGCGCATATCTTGAAGAGACGAAAAACTATATTTCTCAACGGATTGAAAAGGGCTTTGGTGCAAACAGCCTTGTTGTATCAGTTTACAACCAACAAGTCGGCTTCGATTCGATTCCCGCATTCGAGGAATATATTTCCGTGGATCAAAAGGACTTTCGCTTTGTAGCAGTAGTCAATTACAAGCCCGAAGACAAGGAAGAAACGCTTGAAACGGTAAAGACTTTATTTGCGGATATAGACGTAAGCGGAACAATTTACTTCGTTGATGATCCGAGCCTCATCTTGGACGAGTCTACGGCAAAACAGATCATAGATGAAAAGAGATACGTTTCGGAACTGTACTTCTTTAAGTCAAATCCGGAAACCTACATCAAGATCGAGTGGAAAGAATAATGAAACCGGCAGCCGACACGTTCTTGTGTTGGCTGCCGTTTTTCGCATTGACATGCACGTGAAAATATGATTGGATAGTTGCTCTGATACTGAACTCCCATAGAAAGATTGAAAAATGGTCCGAGCAGAAATTGCGCCAGACGAGGCGGAGGACGCAGGCGGGCTTGACGCCCGGCAAGGACGACAACGAAGTATGGCACCATTTCTGCCGGAGCAGATTAAAGGTTTCTATGGGAGTTCAGTATGAAGCCCGAACCACGAATCACGCAGCGCGGGCGGCCAATGACCGCCCTACGGACTCTGAACCGCGTGACGGGGAACCTGTTCCCTACGGAGTCTGCAGCGAATATGGCGGGCAGATTGCCCGCGCTACAGGCTCTGAACTCTGAACCGCGGACGGCAGAGTGCCGTCCCTACAAAAGGGTACATAATTGTCAATTGTCACTCGCCGCCCCTACAGACGGGTGCGTGCGGGAAGCGAGCAGACGAGCAATGCTCGCCCCTACGGGGAACGCGGACGGCAGAGTGCCGTCCCTACAGGCAGGTGCGAACGGGAAGCGAGCAGACGAGCAATGCTCGCCCCTACAGAACCCTGATCCTTGATCCCTGATCCCTACGGTTGAATTCTCAATTCTCCCTTCTCAATTCTCAACTCTCAAATCACCATCTCATACGGCCCAATGTCCGAAACCTGCAAATACCGGGGCAGGTCGTAGGGGGAATAGATGCCGAGGTCTGTGACCACGCCGGAAATCAGAGACGGCGGGGTAATATCGAAGGAGGGGTAATAGCCCTTTACGCCGGGGGCGGCGGTGCGCACGCCCATAGCCTGAAGGACGAAGTCCGGGTTCCGGGATTCGATGTGTATCGCTGCCCGGTTGGGATGGCTCTCGTCCGGGATGCCGGAGACGAAGAAGGGAATGCCCATGTACTTGGCCGCGATGGCAATCTGGAAGGTGCCGATCTTGTTCACCACGTGGCCGTCCAGGCAGATGGCGTCCGCCGCGCAGGTGAAGACGTCGATTCCCTCCCGCTCCATCACGTAAGCGGGCATATTATCGGTGATTACCGTGGTCTCGAAGCCCATCTCCTGACAGACCGTGGCGGTGAGCCGGGCTCCCTGGAAATAGGGCCGGGTCTCCGGACAAAAGAGCTTGAGCTGCTTGCCCCTGGCTTTGGCCTCCCGGAGCATCATGCCCACGATGGTCTCCCCGAAGCACTGGGTCATGATCTTCCCGTTGTCAGGGAACATGTCCACCAGGTAGCCCGCCATTCTGGCGACCTTTCCGTAGCGCAGGTTGTTGGCGGCGATCAAGTGATCCACAATGGCCCGGTCCACGGGGACGCCGGCCGCAAGCGCCTCGTCTGCGGCGGCCAGACAGCCGCCGGTGATCCGCTCCATCCGGGCCACGGTGGTGGGCCGGGCGTGGGAGATGGTATGGGCCGCCTGGCGGAGATAGTCCCGCTGCTCGGCCTCTCCCCTACTCCGGCACTCCCACGCCGCCAGGGCCATACCCGCGGCAGCCGCCGTAAAAGGGCCGCAGCTCTGGGTCACCATATCGGTGATGGCCTGGGCCACCTCTTGATGGGTGCGGCAAGTGACGAACTCGACCTTGGCCGGATACACGCGGCGGTCCAGGATGCGAACCGCGCCGTCCTCATACCAGGCCACGTTCTCATAGCGGAGCAGGAAAGCCAGATCGTGATCCGCCCGCTCCGTCGGCATGGGGGCCCTCATTCGTATAGCTCCTTCAACGCCTGCCTGGACTCTGCACGAATGCGTTCCGCGTCCAGGGTCTTGTATTCGCCGTTCTCATAGAGGATTTTACCGTCCACCATGGTCATGCACACGTCGCTGCCCTGGACCGCGTAGCAGAGCATGGCGGGATAATCCAGGGCTGGAATCAGGTGGGGCTTGTCGAAGTCGATGGCGACGACGTCAGCTTTTTTCCCGACTTCCAGTACGCCGGTATCGGGTCTGCCCTGCAGGCGCGCACCGTTGATTGTAGCCATTTTCAGAACGTCTGCGGGCTTGACCACTGTGGGGTCGCCGGTGTAGCCGTTGTGGATCACGGAAGCCAGGTGCATTTCCTCGAGCATGTTCAGGTTGTTGTTGGAGGCCGCGCCGTCGGTGCCGAGGGTGACGTTGATCCCGCGGTCGAGCATCTGCTGGATCGGCGCGAAGCCGCTGCCGATCTTCATATTGCTGGACGGGCAGTGAACCGGGCTGACGCCGTTCGCCAGCAGGATGTCCATATCCTCCTGGGTCACCCAGACACAATGGGCCGCCGTGGTGGGGTTGCGGAAGGTGCCCAATTTCTCAAACAGGGCGGCGGGCGTCATGCCATACTTTGCCACGCACTCCATCTGCTCCCGTTTCGTCTCGGACAGGTGGATGTGCATGCGAGCCCCGCGTTCATAGCAGGCGGCGCTGTAAGCCTCAATCGTCTCCGGGGTATTGGTGTACTCCGCATGGACGCAGAGGTCGATCTTGATCTTGCCGCCGTTGAAGTTATTGTAGGCGTCGAAAAGGGCCAGGCCCTCCTTGCAATCGGTGTTCTGCGCGTAGGGCAGATCCTTCCGTCCCTGCGTGGATCGGCAGAGGTTGGCCTTCATGCCCGCCTCGCAGAGCGCCTCGATCGTGATTGCGTTGCGGTAGTACATATCAGAGAAAGAGGTCACGCCGCTGGCCAGCAGTTCTAAAATCGCCAGCTCGCTGGCCGCGCGGATGCCCTTGTCCGTCCATTTGGCCTCCGTGGGGAAAATATAGTTGTACAGCCAGTCCTGAAGGTTCAGATCGGAACCGATCCCGCGCAGGAATACCATCGGCGCGTGGCAATGGCAATTGATCAGGCCGGGGATCAGCAGCTTCCCTGTCATGTTTTTGACTTCTTCGTATGGCTCCGTGGGAGCGGTCTCGGAGAGATAGCAGATTTTTTCCCCATCCACGCCGAGCCAGCCGTCGCGCAGAGTATGCCAGGCCCCGTTTTCCAGGGTCAGAATATCGGCATGTGCAAGCAGCAGCTTCATTGCAGTTCTCCTTCATGTTCAATTCTGTTTTCCGTATTATACAATACGCAAATCCCGTATGTCAACCGCGAAGCGCCTGACATACGGGATTCATCCTGTTTTATTCCTTTTGGCGCGAAATCTCGCAGACGGTCAGCTCGTCCCCGTCCACTGTAAAGCGGACGTCCATGCCGGCAAAGCGCATGCCGTAGACCCGCTGCGGGTCGTCCTGATAGGACGGACGCGGATCCTGGGCCAATACGCCCAGCAGAGCTTCCCGCTTCTCCCAGGGAAACTGTTCCAGCAAATCATCCGGACAGATGACCCGTAAGCGCGACGTCGGAGCAGCGGCTGCGAAGCCGCCCACCGCCTCCGGCCTGCAATCGGCGTAGGGCAGATAGGGCTTGACATCATAAATCGGCGTGCCGTCCAACAGATCGGCGCCGGAAACGTCCAGAACCGGGCCAAGTACCGGATCCTGCCGAACGTCCTCCAATCGGACGCAGGATAGGCCGATGGCGTTCGGTCGGAAGGGAGAGCGGGTGGCGAAGACCCCCATCCGGGCATTCCCGCCCAGACGCGGCGGCCGGACTGTGGGAGACCATTCCGCACGAACAGCCTCCGAGAACTGCCAGATCAGCCAGAGGTGGGAAAAACCCTCGATGCCCCGCAGCGCGTCCGGATTGCGATATTCCGGCTCAAAAACCACCGTGGCCCGAAGTTCCTCCACCAGGCCGCTCTGCCGGGGTATGCCGAATTTTTCCTGAAAATCCGAATGAATCCTGGCAATCACACGAAGCTCATGCTGCTCCATTTATGTGGTTCCTATTTCATGATCGCAACCAGGAGCGCAAGCGTGTTATCGTGGCCCTCGCTGTTCAGGATCTCCGCCTGGACGGTAATCTCTTTGCCGTTTCTGTAATAGTTGAACTGAGCAGAGTTGAAGATGCTGTCTACCTCAGGTGCCGCGGAAAGCTCGCTGCCGTACTTGCCCAGATAATCGTAAACTTTTCCTTCTTCCGCGAGGGGCTGGCAAACTGCAAAGGCCGCCTTGGCCAGAGCGTTGATGTCTTCGACCGTGGCGTTGTCTATATAGGTGACCATCACCTTGTCTTTTTTCCGGGTATAAGAGTATTCGTATTTGCCGTAAGTGGTTTGGACATCGTCGAAGGTGAAGCCGAAAACCTCTTTCATCATTTCGGTCTTTTGTTCGTCCGTGGGAGGATCCACATACTTGGTGCCGCCGTTGCTGTAAACGATGGTATAGCCGCGGAAATCCTCTTCCATGTCTTCGATTGCGTCTTCAACCGAGGTATAATCCTTGAAGCCCTGATCGATCCGGAAGCTCTTGTGATCGGACTCCCAGGTTGGCTTCCAGTTGCCGCCCTCCAGCTCGGCGTTGACGGTATCGTAATCCGCATCGTCTTTCAGATAATAGACGGTATCGCGAACCGTGCATTTTCCGTCCGTGTCAAATTCGTAGACGTTCTGAATCCCTTTGACCTGCCAGTACTTTTCTGCCTGAGAGCCGACGTTCGGCGCGTAAAGGTCGCTTTTCACGCCTACGACCGCGCCGGACAGCGCCGCATTGCCGTTTTCATTCTGCTGTCCGTTCGCCTGTGTGGCCGCTGCGTTTCCGCCGTTATTCTGCTGCCCTTCTGCCGGCGTGGAACCTGCGTTTCCGCTGCCTTCGCTCTTTCCGCAGGCGGCAAGGCTGAGGAGCATAACGAGCGCAAGCGCGAGTGCAATAATCTTTTTCATAGTAAACCTCCAGATCATAATTTGGGAAAGGCTTAATTTTTATGATATGGGATATTCCGGTAATTGTCAATAGAACGCACGGAAAACAGCTCTGTCTTCTTCAAAAACACACAAAATGTACACAAATTGCAGGAAACACGGAAAGTCAGGCCATCAGCTCTCGATCGTCTTCACATACAGGACAACGTCCCGACCGCGTTGGTTCTTGTAAACGTAGGCGTCGCTTTCAAAGCCGAGTTTTTGATGCAGCCGAATGCTTGCGGCGTTATCCGCCCGTACCTGATCGAGAAAAACCCGATACCCTTTTTCGGCCGCATATTGCATCAGCAGGCTTATCGCACTTGACGCCGCGCCCTTCCCGCGTACTTCCGGAATGATTTCTGCGCCCAAGGACGCAATATGTTTGCTGCGTTCATACAGGGAGACGGAACCGACTACAGTCTCATCAGAGAGAACCGCAAACATTTCAAAGTATTTGCCGTTGTAAACGCGGGTATTCCATGCATCGATCAGTTCGGAAATGTCGGATAAGGACATATCCGGATACAGATTCTGTTGCAGAAACGGCGCGTCTTCCCGGGAAAAGCTTCGGATCGTAACCATATTCGTTCCTCGATGTCTAAACAGGCATGGGCAAAAGATAGCATTCACGCCTGAAAATTTCCTCCATCCATCTACGTGCAGATTCAGAATCCTCCGATTTCAGCGCATTCAGAAGACTGTTTTCGTTCCATTTCAGATCGGCAAGCCAGAACGCAGACACAAGCGAATAGAAGTACGGAAAAGCCGCTTTCTGTTCGGCTGTAAACGGTCTTTTCTGTTGATACCCTTTCAGGAACGCGGGCAAAATCACTTCTTCCTGACGTCCTGCCAAATCCTCCGGATAGTCCATCAGACGCGCCTCAAAAACTGCCTGCATCACAGCGTCAAAAAAAAGGTTGTTGTCGCCGCAGCGATTGAAGTCGAAGACGCCGAGCCTTCCCTCTCGCGTGCGGTACAGATTACAATCGCTGATGTCGCCTTGCACCGCGTAACGAGCTTCCTGTTCAAAGGGCTTCAAATGCGCTGCAAGCCGGTCATGCGCCTCTACAATGCGTTGATAAAGCGCGCTGTCTATTGCTGAGAGCTTGTCCTTGTGCGCGGTGAATTCTTCAAATCCAAACAAATCGTTTCTGCTGAGCGGATCGAACAGCACCGCACTCTCGACATGATAATCCGCCTGTTCCGCGACGTTGTGCATTTCGGCGAGCAGGCTGCCGGTCTCTTCCGCCGTTTCGGCATCTACAATTTGAAGCTCTCCCGCAACAAAGCGTTCCACCGTCACCGTCACGTCATATCCGTTCATTCGGTAAGGCCGCGCATATCTTCCGTCAGACAAATAGGTCTTCGGTGTTTCTATTCCGCTGGCATACAGCAGCGCTGCAAAGCGGCTCTGCGCTTCGATCGTCTCGATCGGCGCGTCCTCCTCGTTTTTGAAGCGAATCACCAAGGCTTCCCCTTCGTCCGTATCAACCCGGATGATCAGTCGGACCTGTTTGGAGGAAAGATCATCCTCTTCATAATGATACCGCTGCAGCTCACAAAACGACACGCAGCTTCCAGTGATCCCATAATCCCGCAGGACCGTTTGAATGTCTTCTTCTGTAATTGTAAACATAGTTCCTCCATAGACCTCTTTCTTATACAAGGTTGATGATCTGGATAGAAAAAAACATGGACAACTCGCGCAGCTTTGATTCAGACATATTGATTCCTCTTTTTCGGTTTGATGTATCAATTATACCGATAACTACGCAGAAAGTAAAGTGATGTTTGCGCCCGCGGCGCAAGTGATGTTACGCCTTGAGGCATAGTGATGTTTTGCGGCATTGCCGCAAAGTGATGTGATGCGATCCGCTTTCACTTGCCGAAGGCGAACATCACGCACGAAGTGCGCATCACGTCGAAAGACACATCACGTTCCGCAACGCGGAACACATCGTTGAAAAACCCGTCTTTTGGTTTCCAAAAGACGGGTTTTTCATGGTGCGGGAGATGGGACTTGAACCCACACGTCTATGGTTGGACACAGGCACCTCAAGCCTGCCTGTCTACCTATTCCAGCACTCCCGCATCGAGATACTTTCTGGACGCTGGAGTATTATATCGTGGATTCGGAAAAAAGTCAAGTACTATTTTTGTGTTCTGAAAAAGCTCCGTGAATCAGCGCGTCTGGCTCCAGCCGGCGTCTTCGATCTCTCTGCCTTTCTTACGGGTCATCAGCGTGCCGAGCGCAGAGCCAATGGGCGCGCCTTCATAGAGAACCTGGTATGCAGCCTGGGTAATGGGCATATCCACGCCGACACGATCCGCAAGCAGCTTCACGGCCTTGGCCGCGTAGTAGCCCTCGACCACGGCGCCGACCTCCTTCATGGCCTCCTCGACGCTCATGCCGTTGCCGATCAGAATACCGGCGCGGCGGTTGCGGGAGTGCATGGAGGTACAGGTGACGATCAGGTCTCCGATGCCGGTCAGGCCGGCAAAGGTATCGGTACGGGAGCCCAACTTCATGCCGAGCCGCGCGACCTCGGTCAAACCGCGGGTCATCAGCAGCGCCTTGGTGTTGTCGCCGTAGCCGAGGCCGTCGCAGACGCCCGCGCAGAGGGCAATGACGTTCTTCATGGCAGCGCCGAGCTCCACGCCGACGGGGTCGGAGGAGGTATAGACGCGGAAGCGGTCGTTCATGAAGACCTCCTGGACGATCTCCGCCAGCAGGCGATCCTGCGAGGCCGCGACGACACCCGTGGGGACGCGGCGGCTGACCTCCTCGGCATGGGAGGGGCCGGAAAGCACGACGGTCTTCTTTCCGGTGATCTCGGAGACGATCTCGGACATGCGCTTGCCGGTCTCCGGCTCGATGCCCTTGGTGGCCGAGACCAGAATGACGTCGGGGCGCAGGAAGGGCGCGATCTTCTCCGCCGTGGCGCGAATGGCGAAGGAGGGCGGGACGACCACGACCATCGTAGACCCGGAGACCGCCGCGGGATCAGCCGTATAGCGAATATCCGCGGGCAGCGTGACGCCGGGCAGGAAGGGATTGGCCAGCTTCGCGGCCAGATTGTCGCTCTCCTCCTGCGAGTAGGAGATCAGGGAGACCTCGTGCTTGTTTTCATGAAGCAGAAGCGCCAGAGCCGTGCCCCAGCCGCCACTGCCGACGACTGCGATGTCCATATGGAATCATGTCCTTTCTTTTTCATTCTGCATTCCGACAATCGGTGCGTTCCGTGGCGCACACTGTGCGCCGCTACAGAGGTCGGTGCGGGATGCGGGCGACCATTTCCGCCCCTACGATTTCTTTTTGTGGAAGGAGAAGCGGTTCTCCTTGCCTTGGAGAAGGCGCTTGATGTTGGTGTGGTGCATGCCGAGGGCAAGGGCGGCCAAGCAGGCGGCCATAATGGTCATCATGATCTTGTTCTCCTGGGGATAGCGCCACCAGAACAGGAAGGGATAGGCAAGGCAGCCCAGGATGGAGCCCAAAGAAACAAAACGGGTCAGGATCACGACGATCAGGAAAATGCCGAGCAGAATGCAGATGATGCGCCAGTCGATAAAGGCGCCGAGGGTCGCGCAGGTCAGGATCCCCTTGCCGCCGCGGAAGCCGAACCAGATCGGAAAGATATGGCCGATGACGGCAAAGCCGCCGCAGAGCATCTGCGCCTCGTCCGTCCAGTCCAGGCGCGGCTCCGTGGAGGTAAAGCCCGCGGCCTTGATAATCCAGCCGCCGATGAAGCAGGCCAGGATCGTCTTGCCCACGTCGATCAGCAGGACCAGCAGGGTATCCATGCCGCCGTAGTTGCGGTAGAAGTTCGTCAGGCCCGCGTTGCCGCTGCCCTTGGTACGGATATCCTCCTTGCGGATCCAGCGGGAGATCAGAATCGCCCCGTTGAAGCTGCCGAGCAGATAGCCGATCACGCCGCAAAGCGCAAACCACAGTACGATCATTCCTCGTCGTCCCCTCTCTGCCGGATCGTAATCTTCACCGGCGTTCCCTCCAGGCCGAAGACAGCCCGGATCTGATTTTCGAGATAGCGCTGATAGGAAAAATGAAAGAGTCTTGCGTCATTGCAGAAGAACACAAAGTGCGGCGGCTTGACGCCCGCCTGGGTCACGTAGAAAATCTTCAGACGGCGGCCCTTGTCCGTGGGCGGCTGCACACGCGCCGTGGCGTCAGCCAGGACGTTGTTCAGCATACCCGTGGTGATGCGCATGGCGGACTGCTCGTTGACGTAGTTGATGAGCTCATAAAGCCTGTCCACGCGCTGGCCGGTCTTGGCAGAAATAAACAGCACCGGCGCATAAAGCATATAGCTCAGGCCCTTGCGGACCTCCTCAGTCATCCTGTCCATGGTGTGGGTGTCCTTGTCGACGGTGTCCCACTTGTTGACCACGATGATGGAGGCCTTGCCCGCCTCGTGTGCCAGACCGGCGATCTTGGTATCCTGCTCGGTAACGCCCTCGTTGGCGTCGACCAGGATCAGGACCACGTCAGCCCGGTCGATGGCGGAGATGGAACGCATGTTGGAATACTTCTCGATCGCGTCGTCCACCTTGGACTTGCGGCGCATGCCGGCGGTGTCGATAAACAGATACTTGCCGTGCTCGTTTTCAAAATAGGAGTCAATGGCGTCGCGGGTCGTACCCGCAACGTCGGAAACAATGACCCGCTCTTCGCCGAGGATCCGGTTGAGCAGGCTGGACTTGCCCACGTTGGGTTTGCCCACGATAGCGACCTTGACGACGTCGTCCGCTTCCTCGTCCTCGTCGTCCGGAGGAAGGTGCTCGGTACAGAAGTCCAGCAGATCGCCGGTGCCGTGGCCGTGGATGGCCGAGGTCTCGATGGGATCCCCGAGGCCGAGGTCATAGAACTCATAGACGTCCGGATTGACCGCACCGACAGAGTCACACTTGTTGACTGCCACGATGACGGGCTTTTTGCTCCGCTTGAGCATGGAGGCCACCTCCATGTCCGCAGCGGTAACGCCGACCTTGACGTCGGTGACCATGATGACGACGTCAGCGTTCTCGATGGCAATCTCCGCCTGGCGGCGCATGAATTTCAGCATATCGGAGTCCGCGGAGGGCTCGATACCGCCGGTATCGATCAAATCAAAGGTACGACCGTTCCACTCGCATTCACCGTAGATACGGTCACGGGTAACGCCGGGCGTGTCCTCCACGATGGCGGTGCGGCGGCCGGTCAGTTTATTAAAGAGCATGGACTTTCCCACGTTGGGTCTGCCCACGATGGCAACAGAGCGCTTCATGTTTTTTCCTCCTCTCGGGGGTCTGTCCTTCACAGGGACTTTCCTATTATGCCATATTCGGTCTTAGTTTTCAATCAGTTTTTCAAAAATTTATTTTCCATCTTGAATTCTTAATGTTATTTGTTATAATGAAGCAAAACATGATTTCCTGTCGATTCGCATCGTGCGGATTTCAGAAAGAAAGAGAGAACGTGCCATTATGCCATATGATAATTCCAATTCCTATGATAATACCCATCCCTATGCAAATACCCATCGTCGTCGGAAAAAACGTTCCTGGTTTCAGCGAAACGCCCATGCCCTGATTTTTTTGTTTGTGTTCGCGCTGCTGTTCTTTTTTCTCGGCTGGATGGTGGGACGCAGTCATTCAAGCGAAAGCGGAGAAACAAGCAGCACCGCCTCGACGCAAAGCTCTGAGCAAATGCAGAGCAGGCCAAGCTCTACGCAGAACGAGCCAAGCTCCACGCAGGGCATGACAAGCACCACACAGAGCACAACTGAGACCGAACCTCAGATTACCACCGAAACACCGACCACAGAACCAACCGAAATCGATCCGCAGGAATTGATCGACGATTCGACGACCAGAACCGTCTATCTGACCTTTGACGACGGCCCGGGGAAATACACCTTCGAGATACTGGATATTCTGGATCGCTACAACGTCAAGGCAACATTCTTCAACGTCGGCTACTATATCGACCGGAATCCAGAAAACACAAAAGCCATTATGGAGCGCGGACATCTGGTGGCCTGCCATTCCTACACGCACGAATGGGACCAGTGCTACGCCTCGGTTAACGCCTTTATGGATGAAATCGACCAGTGGAAGGCTGCAGTGATGAACGCCTGCGGCAGGCTTCCGGATCGCATCTGCGTCCGATTCCCCGGCGGCTCCACCACCGGTTACGCAAAAGATGTGGCAGCCGGCATCAAGGAAAAGCTGCTTCAGAATGGTTATCGGTGGTTCGACTGGAACGCCGGCAACAACGACAAGTACCCGAAGGGCAACGTCAAGGGGCTGGATGAGGCGGACTATTTCAAGGCATCCTACAACGAATGCATGGACTGGTACAAGAACAAGGATAACGCCACAGTCATTTTGCTCACGCACGAGACGGAAAAAAACACCGTGGCAACCTTGGCATACATGCTTCAAGATCTGCTTGACCGAGGCTACACCTTTAAAACCTTGGATCATCATCCGGATTGGAACGACAATTAACACGCATCGTATCTGTTCAGTAGGGTCGTAGTGGCCGCGCACCTGCGCGGCCATAAAGCCC
>CAMKED010000039.1 GCA_946411475.1 uncultured Clostridia bacterium
ATTGTCGTTCATCCAGCCCATGTTCCACTTGAACAGGAAGCCCAGGCCGCCGTCGGAGGTCGGCTTGGTGATGAGCGGGAAGGCCGTGGATTCCTCCGCCACCATGATGGGCTGATGCCGGACGGAAAACGCGGCTTCGTTGAGCTTTTGCAGAAAAGCGATGGCCTCCAGGTTTTCCTTGCCGCCGAATTTGTTCGGGCGGTAGTTGGGCCGGTTGTAGTCCAGATACAGCATGGAGGCCACGGCGTCCACGCGAATGCCGTCGATATGGTATTGTTCCAGCCAGAAAATCGCGCTGGAGATCAGGAAAGAGCGGACCTCCGGCTTGCCGTAGTCGTAGATGCGGGTGGTCCAGTCGGGATGCTCGTTCATCATCGGATCGGACAGCTCGTAGCAGCAGGAGCCGTCAAACTCAAACAAGCCGGCCTGATCTTTGGGGAAATGCGCGGGGACCCAGTCCAGGATCACGCCGATGCCCGCCTGGTGGAGCCGGTCGATCAGTTCCATGAGCAGGTAAGGCTCGCCGTAGCGGGAGGTGGGGGCAAAATAGCCCGTGACCTGATAGCCCCAGGAGGGGTCGTAAGGGTATTCGGTAATGGGCATGAGCTCCACGTGCGTGTAGCCCATTTCTTCGAGGTAGGGGATCAACTGATCCGCAATCTCCGCGTAGCCGTAAGGGACGTTGCCCTCCTTGCGCCGCCAGGAGCCGAAGTGCATCTCATAGATGTTCAGGGGGCGCTTGAGGACGTCCCTGCGTTTTTGCGCGGCGAGATAGAGACCGTCGTGCCATTTGTGACGGCTCAGGTCGCAGACAATGGAGCAGTTGTCGGGCCGGTAGGTGGTGCGGAAGCCGTAGGGGTCGGTCTTGTCCACCTCGCGGCCGTCAGCGCCGACGACGTAATACTTGTAGGTGCTGCCCTCCCGGGCCCACTTGGAGAAGACTTCCCAGATCCCCTGCGAGATTTTCTCCATGGGAAGGTCGCTTTTGTTCCAGAAATTGAAGTCGCCGATCACGCTGACGTACCGGGCGTTGGGAGCCCAGACCCGGAAGACCCAGCCCTCCGTGCCGTCCCGGGTTTCCCGGTGGCAGCCCAGCAGTTCAAAGGCGCGGATATTGTCGCCCCGATGGAAGGATTCCACCATTTGACGAATGCGTTCTTCCATATTATAATTCCTCCGTTTATTGCGGATATTGACGAATATCCGTGAATACCCGCGGGCAGAAGCGTATAGTTTTCCATTTCTATTATACCTGAATTTCGCAGGATTGCAATGGTTTCCTTTCGATTTTTTATACAAAATGAGTTCTCTTTTTTTGTCAGTTCTGCGGCGTTTCGACAGGGTATCTTTGTGTTGTTATTTTTCTGTATTTATGGTATGATATTAATATCTATCTGTAGTATCTGTTCAGCAGGGTCGTAGTGGCCGCGCACCTGCGCGGCCATAAAGCCCCGAAATAGCAATCCGCGGCATGGCCGCGCAGGTGCGCGGCCACTACGGAGCAGATGCGACTGAATAGATACTATATGTAAAGGAGGATTTGCCATGAAAGAATTCAAACGATACACAGATTACGCCGTCGAGCAGGCCTGCCGTCTGCTGGCCATCGACAGCCCCACGGGCTATACCGCAGCGGCGGAGGAGCATCTTCTGAACGTCTTCCGGGAACTGGGCTATACGCCTGTCCACACCGTCAAGGGCGGCGTCCTGGTGGATCTGGGCGGCAAGGACGCGGACAACGGCCTGCTGCTGGCGGCACACTGCGACACCCTCGGCGCAATGGTGGCAGAGGTCAAGGGGAACGGGCGTCTGCGCGTGACCCCCTTGGGCGGCCTGCCGACGGTCATGGTGAACACGGAAAACTGCCGGGTCGTCACCAAGTTCAACGGATGCTATGAGGGCACCTTCCAGCTCTGCAACGCTTCTACGCACGTCAACGGGGAGCTGCGCAACACAGTCCCAAATTACGACAACTCCGAGCTCGTCCTCGACGAGACGGTTTCTTCTGCCGACGAGGTCAAGACGCTGGGCATCGGAGTCGGCGATATCGTCTGCTTCAATCCCCGTACCACCGTCACCGAGAAGGGATATATCAAGAGCCGCTTCCTGGACGACAAGCTCTCCGCAGGCATCCTGATCGGCCTTGCCAAGTATCTCAAAGACGAGGGCATCACCCCCGAACGGCGGATCTGGCTGTACTTTACCGTCTATGAAGAGGTCGGGCACGGCTGCTCCGGC
This sequence comes from uncultured Clostridia bacterium, assembly GCA_946411475.1. Lineage (GTDB taxonomy): Bacteria > Bacillota > Clostridia > Oscillospirales > Oscillospiraceae > JAFRPC01. The sequence goes on from CAMKED010000039.1 coordinate 2,239, forward strand.
TCCATTCCGGCCGGGATCACCGAGGCGATTTCCGTGGATATGGGCTGCGTGGGCGACGGCCTGCAGTGCACCGAGCGCCAGGTCTCCATCTGCGCCAAGGACAGCGGCGGCCCGTACAGCTATGAGGTCGTCAGAAAGCTGATTTCTGCGGCCAAGGCCGAGGAAGCGGACTATGCCGTGGATATCTATCCGCACTACGGCTCCGACGTGGAAGCCACTCTCCACGCGGGCTGGGATGTCCGTCACGGTTTGATTGGCCCCGGCGTCTATGCCTCCCACGGCTACGAGCGCAGCCACAAGGACGGCGTCGAAAACACATTGAAAGTATTGGTGGGCTATATTGGACAATGAAGTATCCGCTGCCGCGGATATGAAGTACGTCTTTGCCGTATGAAGACGCTGCGCTTATGAAGTGCGGCTTCGCCGTATGGACAGAACAATCCATTCCCATCGTTTTATTGGCAAATAAAATGATACCGCAATTTTGCTGCAGGCAATACTTCATATCTCCGAAGGAGATACTTCATCTGCGAAGCAGACTTCATATCGCACTCGCGATACTTCATCTGAGAATTAGGAGGAACCGATGGAACCGATTAAGCAACAGGATCTTTTACAGTACAAGTTTTTGTCCGGCGTGCGTTACGCGCCCGGCGGGGAGCGGGCGGCTTTTGCGGTTGCCAACGCCAACGAGGAAGAGAACAACTACGAGCGGCGGCTGTGGCTCTATGAGAACGGCAGTCTGCGCCAGCTCACCGATCTGGGCAAGGAGGGCAGCTTCCTCTGGATCGACGAGCACCGTCTGATCTTCCCGGCGGTTCGCTCGGCCAAGGAGAAGAAGCGCGCCGAGGCCAAGGAGGAATTCACGGCTTACTACGTGCTGGACGTCAACGGCGGCGAGGCTGTTCCGTACATGACGCTGCCCTTTGCTGCGAAATCCATTCGGATGCTGGACGAGGGCCTCTTCCTGGTCACCGCTGCGGTGGACAAGACTCAGCCCATGCTCTATGACGCTTCGGAGGAGGAAAAGGCTGCTGCCCGGAAGAAGAAGGAAGAGGAAAAGGACTACGAGGTCTTCACCGAGCTGCCCTTCTGGGGCAACGGCGCGGGCGTTACCAACGGCAAGCGCACGCTGGCCTTCCTGGTGGACCGGGAGCCGCTGCGGATCGCGCCGCTGCTGCGCTCGCCCGAGGATCTGCTCTGCCACACTGTCTTCGGCGACGAGATCCTGCTGGCCTACATTCCCTGGCAGATCAAGCAGCCTGTCACCGGCTTCTGCCTGCGGACCTTCAACTTCCGCACCGGCGAGAACCGGGAGATCGTGGACAATTGGGAACTTTCGCCCCACTTCCTGGAAGCGGCCGGCGGAAAGGTCCTGCTTGCGGCCACCGAGGGGCAGCGCCACGGGATCAACGAGAACGCCTGGGTCTATACGCTGGACCCTGCCGACGGCAAAATCGAGGTCCTGCGCAAGGAAGAATATAACATGTACAACTCCGTCGGCTCCGACTGCCGCCTGGGCGGCGGCCGTCAGGCTGTGGGGACCCCGGAGGGCCTCTACCATCTGACCACCCGCGAGGGCAACGCCGTTTTGCATCTGCTCAAGCCAGACGGCGAGGACGTTCCCGTCTATACCGCCGACGGTGCGATGGACTGCTTCGACGTGGCGAACGGCAAGCTGCTCTGCGTGGGCCTCTACGACATGCGGCTCCAGGAGCTCTACACCGCTCATCTTGGAGACGCTGCGCTGACCCGCGTTTCGCACTTCAACGACGCAGCCCTGGAGGGCCGGTACGTGGCCCAGCCGGAGCCCATTACAGTCCAAAGCCGCGGCCTTGAGATCGGCGGCTGGATCCTGAAGCCCAAGGACTACGATCCAAACAAAAAATACCCCGGCATTCTGGACGTCCACGGCGGCCCGAAGACCGTCTACGGCCCGGTGTTCTATCATGAAATGCAGCTCTGGGCCAACATGGGCTACTTCGTCTTCTTCTGCAATCCCAAGGGCAGCGACGGCCGCGACAACTACTTTATGGATATCCGCGGCCGCTACGGCGACACGGATTTTGCCAACCTGATGGACTTTACTGACGCGGTGCTGGAAAAGTATCCGCAGATCGACCGCGACCGCCTCTGCGAGACCGGCGGCAGCTACGGCGGCTTCATGACCAACTGGATCATCGGCCACACGGACCGCTTCTGCTGCGCGGCGTCCCAGCGCTCGATCGCCAACTGGCTGAGCTTCTACGGCATGTCCGACATCGGCTACTATTTTGCAGGCGACCAGACCGACGGAGACATCTATGAGAACCCGGAAAAGCTCTGGGCCCAGTCCCCGCTGAAATACGCTGCCAACGTCACGACGCCCACCCTGTTCATCCACTCCGACGAGGACTACCGCTGCCCGATGGCGGAGGGGATCCAGATGTACGCGGCCCTGATCGACGTCGGCGTCGAAGCCCGGCTCTGCCTCTTCCACGGTGAGAACCACGAGCTCTCCCGCTCCGGCAAGCCCAAGCACCGCCAGCGCCGCCTGCAGGAGATCACGGACTGGTTCGAAAAGCACGCCAAGTAAGACAATAAGGGAGGCATTTCATTACATGGATTTACATGACTTCAAGGACGTCGCCGAAAACTACGACCGCTATCTCGACGTCATGTACAAGGATCACGACAAACACGCCGGGTTTCAGGCGTTCTATCTCGACCTTGCCCGGAAATACGGCACGGGCGGCGTGGTGGACATTGCCTGCGGCACCGGCGCGGTGCTGCTGTATCTGGCGGAGCACGGAATCGACGTGGACGGAACGGATCTCTCCGAAGAGATGTGCCGTGTCGCGCAGAACAAGGCCGAACAGCGCGGCTTAAAGCTGCGCATCGTCCCGGCGGATATGACGAAATTCCACACTGACCGGAAATACTCCCTGGCAATCATCGCCCGCAGCGGCTTTATGCATCTGCCCAGCTCCCAGCTCCAGCGTAACGCCCTGCTGAACATTCGCAACCAGCTTACGGACGGCGGCATTCTGACCTTCAACACCTTCGACCCGAATCCGGAGCTCCAGGCCGCCATGATGAAGACCGACCCGGAGGACTACAGCTTCCGCCTGGAATACGTGAACAGCAACGGGCAGCGTGAAAAGATCTACAACGCCATTTCCTACAACCCCTTTAGCCAGCTCATGTCCGGAAACTGGAAGTTTGAGACGCTGGATGAAGCGGGAAATGTGATCGGCGAACGCGTTCGCCCCCTGCTGATGCGCCAGACCTATCGTTCCGAGGTTTTTCTCCTGGCGGAGCTTTGCGGCTTCCAGGTGCTGGATATCTATCGCGGCTACCTGGGCGATAAGGAGGACCTGTCCGATCCCAACGACGGCGTCAACCATACGGGCAATCTGATCTGGATCATGCAAAAGAAATAATGCTGTCCGCAAAATACTCCCCCATGACTGCACGTTCAGCGGTCATGGGGGAGCTTACAATATGGTGCTATTCTTCCGGTTCTTCCTCGTCCTCCGGGGCGACGGGCAGCGCCGCCTCGTCGGAGAACAGCTCGTTCAGCAGTTCTTTCGCTTCGGCCAACCGTTCCTTCGGCACGTAGATTTTGTGCCGCTCCATGACCCCGCCGCGCAGGACCATGCCGGCGCCGTACACCGGAACGGAAATAAAGTCCACATCGTTGTCCTTCAGGACCTGCTCCAGCATTTCGGCCCACATGGCTTCCTTTTCCACCAAAAATTCATATCCGTTCATTTCGTCTTGCATCCTTGGCACACTCCTTCTCGTAAGAATCAGCTTGCTTATTTCAGAAGCTTGAACCAGTAGATCAGCGCCTCTCCGATCAGGCAAAGCGGGATCGCGGCCAGCGCGTCCAGGACGGAGTGCTGCTTGGCAAAGAAGGTCGCTGCGATAATGACGATTACGAAAACCGGCAGCAGGATCCGCCACCACAGGGCCGTCTCCTTCCGGTGCCAGAACACCGAGAGGATCGCGATGGAGTAGGCCGCGTGGAGCGAGGGGAGGACCCCCGTCGGCGTATCAAAGCGGTACACAAAGGCCAGAACCCAGGTGAAGAAATTGTCCCGCGGCATGGTCTCCGGCCGCAAAAGCTGAATGCTCGGCCATATTATGTAAACAAGCATTGCCCCGGCCTGCGTAATCATGATGTAGATGGACAGCCGCCGGAAGCTCGGAACGTCGTAGAGGAAAAGGTAAAGCAGCGAGCCCGCCACCAGGCAGAACCAGAGCAGATAGGGCACCACGAAGAGCTCGCAGAAGGGAATTTTGTCGTCCAGCGCACAGTGCACTTCGTGACAGTTTTCGTAGGGGATCAGGTTTTCGGTCAGAAAGTAGAGGGCAAAGTAGGCGATCCACCCGCCCAACAGCAGGACGTGCCGGTATTCCGGGCTTGTGATGTTGGACAGACGCAGCTTGCGGTAGTCCACAACGGGTGTTTTCAAGGTTTGCCTGCCTCCTCGGGACGGTTGTAGGGCCAGTTTTTCTTGGGTTGGGGCCGATAGGGGACCACCCGGTGCCGAGGCAGGGCCGCGGCTGTTGCCCGAATGCGGTCCATCAGCAGCTCGCGGATCCGCTCCCGTTCCGCGTCCATGGGGGCTTTGGGGTCGAAGCGAACGGCCTCGCCGAAGTTCAGGGTCTTCCGGGCGGGGCAGACATAGAGCGGGACGAAGGCCAGCGCCTTGCCCGTGCGCTTGTACCAGAGCCTTGCCACGTCGATGAAGTGGTCCTGGAATTCATAGAGAATGTTGTCGTGCGTGCCGTTTTTCTCCGGGAAGATCAGCACGCTCGTTCCGGCCTCCAGGGTCTGGATCGTGGCCCGGAAGGTAGACAGAACGCGGCTGTCACGGTAGACGGGGATGGTTTCCGCGTGGTTGAACAGCAGCACGGACAGAGGCACGATCGCGTGGGAGAGCCCCTTGTAAAACCAAAGGGTCCATTTGGGATTCTGGGCCCAGAAATCCTGAAAAGCGTAGGCGGCGACCTCTTTACGCTCCATCATTTGCGAGGCGCACCAGGTTTTCCGGGGCACCGGCATATATAATTCTCCGGCCAGCGGCCCATGGGCCTGACTGTGGTTGCCGACGAAAATCACCGGCTCGGCGGGGATGTGCTCCACGCCCGCACAGGTATATTTGGAATAGAAGAAGCGGATGGTGCTTTTAATGGCCCGATAGGCCAAATCGGCTGCCTTTTCGCCCATGAGATCGCCTCCGTCTGTATTGCTTTCTGCCGTGGAATCTTCCCGGCAGCGACACACAGCAGTGCGCCTGAAACAAAGATATTATACTCCAAATTTTTGAACGAAATATGAACAGACAAATTTTTTGAAAAAATACGAAAAAACCCTTTGACATTTTACAAGAACTGTGCTACACTGTACGAGCCGCATTGAAAGGGTATGAAGCACAGGTGCGCCCTGTCACCCCCAGAGCGAGACTACAGAAAGGTAGAGAACAGTATGCAGGCAATCATTGTTACCGGTGGCAAGCAGTACAACGTCAGCGAGGGCGACGAGCTCTTCATCGAGAAGCTGAACGTCAATGCGGACGACACCGTTACCTTCGATCAGGTGCTGGCCATTGTGGACGGCGAGAACTCCAAGTTCGGAGCTCCCGTAGTCAAGGGCGCTTCCGTCGAGGCGAAGGTCGTGAAGAATGGCAAGGCCAAGAAGGTCATCGTCTTCAAGTACCGTCCCAAGAAGGACAGCAAGTCCATCCGCGGCCACAGACAGCCCTACACCAAGGTCAAGATCGAAAAGATCCACGCGTAAGCCCATGGTTGAGGCGAAGTTTTTCGATCAGGAGGGGAGAATCACAGGATTTTCCGTCTCCGGCCACAGCGGATATGCCGAATCCGGCGCGGACGTGGTCTGCGCGGCGGTTTCCGCGGCTGTCACCTTTGCCGACGCGACCATCCGTGACGTGTTGGGCGAGGCGGCAAAAACCAAGGTGGACGACGGCAAGGCCGAAGTCACCTTGACCCTCCCTGCCAGGTGCGAAAATGAGGAAGCGGTGCAGGCTGTTTTGACCGGCATGATGCTGACCCTCAGCGCCCTCAGGGACGACTATCCTGATTATATCGAAGTTATGGAGGTGTAACACATGCTGAAAATCGGTTTCCAGTTCTTCGCTCACAAGAAGGGCGGCGGCTCCACCAAGAACGGCCGTGATTCCGAGTCCAAGCGGCTTGGCGTGAAGCGGGCTGACGGTCAGTTCGTTCTGGCCGGCAATATTCTGGTTCGCCAGAGAGGCACCCACATCCATCCCGGCAACAACGTCGGGATCGGCAGCGACGACACCCTGTTCGCTCTGATCGACGGTAAGGTCAAGTTCGAGCGCATGGGCAAGGATCGCAAGATGTGCTCCGTTTACGCAGAGCAGTAAGAACACAGACGACCGGAACATATCGCGTGTTCCGGTCGTTTTTTCCCTACGGAGGCAATAAAAATGTTTGTCGATAAGGTAAAAATTTACGTCAAGGCCGGAAACGGCGGCAACGGAGCGGTGGCGTTCCACCGCGAGAAATACGTGGCGGCCGGCGGGCCGGACGGCGGCGACGGCGGCCAGGGCGGCTCCATCGTCGTCAAGGTGGACGACAATATGTCCACCCTGATGGACTTCCGCTACAAGCGCAAATACCAGGCCGCCGCGGGTATGCCCGGCGAGGGCGGCAGACGGGCCGGAAAGCGGGGCGAGGACCTGGTCATCAAGGTCCCACGCGGCACCGTCATCAAGGACGCTGAGACCGAGGCCGTGATCCAGGATATGTCCGACCTGGACGAATACGTGCTCTGCAAGGGCGGCCGGGGAGGCTGGGGCAACAAGCACTTCGCCACTCCCACCCGGCAGGTGCCCCGCTTTGCCAAGGCTGGCCTGCCCGGCGAAGAGCATGAGGTTGTGCTGGAGCTCAAGCTCCTGGCTGACGTGGGACTTGTAGGCTTCCCCAACGTGGGCAAATCCACGCTGCTCTCCGTGACCTCCAACGCCCATCCCAAAATCGCCAACTACCACTTTACCACGCTCTATCCGAACTTAGGCGTGATCTACGTGGACGAGGGCGTTTCCTTCGTCATGGCGGACATCCCCGGCATCATCGAGGGCGCGGCGGAAGGCGCTGGCCTTGGACACGACTTCCTGCGGCACATCGACCGCTGCCGCCTGATCGTCCACATTGTGGACGTCTCCGGCTCCGAGGATCGGGACCCGGTGGAGGATTTCGAGAAGATCAACCGGGAGCTTGCGGAATATTCGCCTGAGCTGGCCGCCCGGCCGATGATTGTGGCAGCCAACAAGCTGGACCTGCTGGCGGAGGACAGCGAGAACCTGGCCCGCCTGCGCGCGCACGTCGAGGCGCAGGGGCTCGAACTCTATGAGATTTCCGCCGCCACCACCCAGGGCACGAAGCAGCTTGTCCGCACGATTGCAAACAAGCTCCGGGAGCTGCCGCCCGTGACGATCTACGAGGCCGACTACGTCAAGCCCCTGGCCGAGGCGGGCGACCCCGACGAGCTGAACATCCAGCACTACGGCGACACCTGGGTCATCTCCGGCGCGTGGCTGGCGCAGCTCATCAATGACATCAACTTCGCCGAATACGAGAGCCGGATGTACTTTGACCGCCAGCTCCGCAAGTCCGGCCTGTTCACCCGCCTGGAGGAAATGGGCATCCAGGACGGCGACACGGTTTCCATCTATGATTTTGAGTTCGATTACGAACGGTGAGTTCAAGTGACAATTGACGCCTGCAGGCAATAGGCAACAGGAGAACGCAACAAACCGGGACGGCTTCCAAGCATGGAGGTTGTCCCGGTTTGTTTTTGGTCATAGCTTCCGCGGGTCGGCGGTGAAGGGTTCGACGCCCGTGTATTGCTTACAAACGTCAAAGATACTGTACCCGCTGAGCAGATAGCTCCGCTCGTCAATCAGGATACGGATATAACGTCCCTTAAACTTTTTGCGTTCCCCTTTTCGTCCCGGAAGGACGGAATCGGCAAAATACAGGCTATAGAGTTGACTGGTGTGCGGTACCTGCGAGTCTGCGGCAACACCGTAATCTTGAATCTCATTCCAATACAGCGTGTTTTGTCCTCTGAGCGGACTGAAGGCGGTGATGCCAAAGCTATCAATGGTAATACGGGATTGATACCGAAGAAAATCGAATACAATTGTGGGGGTCAGCCAGCCGAGGCAGAAGGGAATGATCAAAGAACAAAGTTTTTCCTCCCGGGTATGTCCAATTAAAAACTGGCCCGTCGTTACGCTCATGAAAATCTCCAGGGAATAAATCAGAAGATAGCCTCGCGCTGCCTTGATTTGAACGGAGTTGTCCTGAATCTGAACCTTGGTATGAAACAAGTCTTTCACCTCCTATCTGGGACGGTTTCTACAGAGCCGACCTTTTTTGTTCAAAACCAGCCTGTATGGTTGTCCGGGTCGGCAGTGAACGGCGTAACATCGGTGAACTGTTTGCAGAAAGCCAAAATGTCCGACCCTTTGAGCAGATAAGTCCGTTCGTCAAAGGTAATGCATGTGAAATGCCCCTTGGATTTTTTTATCTTTTCTTGTTTCGACTTTGCAAGGACAGAATCGGAAAAATACAGGCAGTAGTATCGGCTGATGCCAGAGCCGCTTCCATAGGAAAAACCGTAATCCCGGATTTCGCTCCAACTCAGTGAACTACTTGCAGTACCTTTTTTGCCGATCCTGGTAACGCCGGAGGCGTCGATGATGAGATCACAGCGCTTACTATGGTGAATAGCCTTTTCAATACAAAGCATGAGCGCAAACCAAAACCAGTTAATCATCAACAGCACGACAATATCTGCAAGAAACACGCCGCCATGCAGAGAATTGATAATCAGAACGCCGAGAAAAGTACCATAGGCAACGCCAAATGAAAAACTAAGTGGCAGCGTGGGTGCCTTGATGTTGATTTTACGATCCCAGATACATACCTCGGTATAGAACATATCTATCGCCTCCAATGCAGCAACGGCCCTCGTTTTGAGGGCCGTTCGTGTTGTTTAGTTGGAATCCGGGTCCAGGAAGCCCTTGCCGTAGGCTTCGTCTACCGTGGAAAGCAGAACAATTGCTTTCGGGTCAACGCTGTTGATGATGCGGCGGGCGTGGGTGATCTCCACCTTGGAGCAGACGACCATCAGCATCTGGTGGGCCTGACCGGTGTATGCGCCCTTGACGTCCATCAAGGTCGCGCCGCGGTTGATCTCCGTCATAATCTGCTGGGAGATATCCTTGGCCTTATCGCTGACCACCTGGAGCATCCGGCGGCTGCCGGAGCCGTACATCAGCTTGTCGATCATGGTGGTGGAGACGAAGGTGAAGAGGATGCCGTAGAGCACGGCGTCGATGTTGTAGGAGCCGTCGCCCTTGAAGACGAGGCCGCCCAGCAGAATGACCGAGCCGTCCACCAGGATGGAGATGGTGCCGATGGAGAGATGGGGCTTCAGCTTGCGGATGCTCATGATGATGAAGTCCGAGCCGCCGGTGGAAGAGCCGGGAATGTAGATCAGCGCAAGGCCGATGCCGTAGAGCGCGCCGCCGAAGAGAGCGGTCAGCAGGGGATTGGTGGCGGCCTGCTGGTAGAAGCCCAGGTGCGGAACGAGGTAGTCAATGAAGATGGACGAAATGATCAGGCTCTTGACGGACTTGAAGAAGAACACCCGCCCCAGCAGCAGGAAGCAGCAAAGGGCAACCGGGATGTTGATGCAGTTGATAATGGCGCCGATGCCGAGCCCGGGGAGCTTTGCCTCTGTAAAGTGGTGGATGATCATGGCCATACCGGTGACGCCGCCGGGCACAAAGGGCGCCTGATCGGCAAAGTAGACGACGCCCATGGCAAACAGAAAGCTGCCAACCAGATCGTGGATGAGGTCACGGGCGAAGGTCTTCCAGCCGTACTTCCGGTAGTATTCCAGAACGCCCTGATCCTGCTTGAAGTTGGTAATCATTTTTTGGAAGAAGCGATTATCAGCCATAGCCGTTTTTCCTCTCTCTTTCTCAGTAGGCCACGCCCCAGAGGATGGTCTTCACGGCTTTCCGGCCGCAGATGGGGCAAACGTCGTCAATGTGTTCCTGGTTAAAGGGCAGGCAGCGGGAGGACATGCCGCCCTCTTCCTTCATCCTGATCTCGCAGGCTTCGTCGCCGCACCACATGGTCTTGATGAAGCCGCCGTTTTTCTCCTGCAGTTCCTTGGCTTCGGCCAGGGAGTGCGCTTCGTAGATGTGTTCTTCGAGGTTCTTCTTGGCCTTTTCATACAGACCGTCATGGACAGCCTGCAGAAGCTCCGCGACCTTGGCTTCCAGCTCATCCACCGAAATGACGGTCTTCTCGCCGTTGTCGCGGCGAACCAGGACGCACTGGCCGTTTTCCATGTCGCGGGGGCCCATTTCCAGACGCAGCGGCACGCCCTTCATCTCGTACTCGGCGCACTTCCAGCCGAGGGAGTTGTCGGAGACGTCGATCTTGGCGCGCACGCCTGCGGCCAGCAGCCGATCCTTCAGGGCAGTGGACGCCTCAATGACGCCGGGCTTGTGCTGCGCCACGGGAATGACCATGACCTGGATGGGAGCGATCTTCGGCGGCAGGGCCAGGCCGTTGTTGTCGCCGTGGGCCATAATGACTGCGCCGATCATGCGGGTGGTGGAGCCCCAGGAGGTCTGGAACGGATACTGCAGCTTGTTGTCGCGGCCGGCAAAGGTCACGTTGTAGGCACGGGAGAATTTGTCGCCGAAAAAGTGGGAGGTCGCGCCCTGGAGCGCCTTGTGGTCCTTCATCATGCACTCCACGGTGTAGGTAGCTTCGGCGCCGGCAAATTTCTCTTTCTCGGTCTTGCGGCCGGGAATCACGGGAATCGCCAGGACGTTTTCATAGAAGTCGGCGTAGCATTTGAGCTGCTGCTCGGTCTCGGCCTGGGCTTCCTCGGCGGTCTCATGGATGGTGTGACCCTCCTGCCACCAGAATTCGCGGGAGCGCAGGAAGGGACGGGTGGTCTTTTCCCAACGAATGACGGAGCACCACTGGTTGTAGAGCATGGGCAGCTCCCGGTAGGAGTGGAGCACACGGGACCAATGGTCGCAGAACATGGTTTCCGAGGTGGGACGGAAGGCCAGACGCTCTTCCAGCTTCTCGGAGCCGCCCATGGTGACCCAGGCCACCTCCGGCGCGAAGCCGTTGACCAGCTCGCCCTCTTTTTTCAGCAGGCTTTCGGGGATCAGCACGGGCATTGCCACGTTCTCATGGCCGGTCTTCTTGAATTCCCCGTCCAGGATCCGCTGCATGTTTTCCCAGATGGCGTAGCCATAGGGCCGCAGGATGGTGAAGCCCTTCACAGAGGCGTATTCCACCAATTCCGCCTTCCGGCAGATGTCGGTATACCACTGGGCAAAATCCACCTCCATGTCGGTGATTTGTTCAACTTTCTTTTCCGAGTTCTTATCCTTTGCCATTTCTGTATCTTCCTTTCAGAGCGGCTTATTATGCGTCCTATATTATATCACATCTGTCAAGTCCCCGCATAGGATAGTTTGAGTTGCTTCGGGATGCACATTCTGCGTAGGGCGGCCAGACCTCTGGCCGCCGGAACGCGGCAAAACCGGAGGGCACGGCGGCCTGGAGTCAGGCCGCCCTACGGTTCGACGGAATGGATACGGTGCAAAATGAAGCGGCGCAGTTCCTTTTCCATCAACCCTCGCAGAGGGAGGTCTATATGGTTCCAGTCACCATTTTACTCGACGATGCCACGGCGGAGTTTTACGCCAGAGTGGCGGACGCCGCCGACCGACCTGTGGAAACGGTTTTGGCAAACGCCCTGTTCAAGCTGGCGGGGGAGCTGTCCCTGAACGCCCTCGCGAAGGCGGAGCGCAAAAACAGCAATTAGCAACAAGAAATCTGCATTTATCGCGGAAAATTTTTTGCAGGCAAGCCATCTTTCCAGTTGATTTCTACCATTTTGCTGATATAATATAATTGACAAAAAATCGGGTATCAATCGTTTCAGGCAGGGGGTATTCCAATGCGATCCATACGAGATATTTATAAAATCGGAAAAGGTCCTTCCTCGTCCCACACCATGGGGCCGGAACGTGCTGCCCGAATTTTTAAGGAGGAGCACCCGGACGCCGAGGCGTTCCGCGTGGTACTTTACGATTCGCTGGCGAAGACCGGCGTCGGCCACGGCACGGATCGGGTCCTGCGCGAGGTGCTGGAGCCCACACCCACGGAGATCATCTTTGCCAAAGACGACCCCGAGGATTTGAAGCACCCGAATACCCTGGACTTTTTTGCAATCGAACAGGGCGTGGAGTCCGCTCCCATGCGCGTCGAATCCGTCGGCGGCGGCGATATTGTGATTGAGGGCCGCACGTCCGCCGAGAACGAGGACGTCTATCCGGAGAATTCTTTTGCTGAAATCAAGCAGTTCTGTGAGTGGCGGAAGATCCGCCTCTGGGAATACGTGGAAATGACCGAAGGCCCCGAGATTTGGAGCTTCCTTGCAAAGGTCTGGAAGACCATGCGCTGGGCGATTGCCGACGGCCTGCATACGCAGGGCATCCTGCCCGGCGGCCTGCATTTGGAACGGAAAGCCAAGCTGCTTTACGAGCAGGCGGAGAAAAATCAGCTCGTTCAGGTGAAGGAGACTCGCATCATCTGCGCCTACGCCTTCGCGGTCTCTGAGCAGAACGCCGACAACGGCACCATCGTCACGGCTCCCACCTGCGGAAGTTGCGGCGTTGTCCCGGCGGTGTTGCGCTATATGCAGGAGCAGCACGGCTATTCCGATGAAAAGATTCTTCACGCCCTGGCGGTGGCGGGGCTGATCGGAAATCTGATCAAGCACAACGCCTCCATTTCCGGCGCGGAGTGCGGCTGTCAGGCGGAGGTCGGCGCGGCCTGCTCCATGGCCGCGGCCGCGCTGGCGGAGCTCTGCGATATGAACCTGGCGCAGATCGAGTATGCGGCGGAGATCGCGCTGGAGCACCACCTCGGCCTGACCTGCGACCCCATCTGCGGCCTGGTGCAGATCCCCTGCATCGAGCGCAACGCCGTGGCCGCCATGCGTGCCATGAACGCGCTGAATCTGGCCTACTTCCTGTATGACACCCGCTCGATCAGCTTCGACATGGTCGTCAAGACCATGTATCAGACCGGCATCAACATTTCCAAGGCCTTCCGCGAGACCGCCGAGGGCGGCCTGGCGCGGCTCTACCGCCGGGGCAGGTGACAAGTGAAAATTGTGTAGCGCGGGCAATCTGCCCGCCGTCTCTGCCCGCAGGGGGGCTCTGTAGGGGCGCACAGTGTGCGCCCGCAAGAAAAACTTTTCTCACGCGACAAATAATTGTTGCTTTTTTCCTGCTCGTTTGGTATAATCTATCACACGAACAGAGTTGCGGATATAGTTCATCGGTAGAACGTCAGCTTCCCAAGCTGAACAGGAGGGTTC
>CAMKED010000040.1 GCA_946411475.1 uncultured Clostridia bacterium
ATCTCCTCCCTCTGCGCCATCACCAACCCCTCCACCAACTCCTTCAAGCGTCTGGTGCCCGGTTTTGAAGCGCCCGTCACCGTCGGCTACGCCACCTCCAACCGCAGCGCCGTCATCCGCATCCCGGCCTATGCCAAGTCCCCGAAGCTGCGCCGCTTTGAGCTGCGGAACCCCGACGCCACCTGCAACCCCTACTTTGCTTATGCTGCCATTCTGATGGCCGGCCTCGACGGCATCAAGAATCAGATCGACCCGCATGCCAACGGCTGGGGCCCCTACGATATGAACCTCTTCGATCTGCCGGAGAAGGAGAAGAAGAAGCTGCATCAGCTTCCCACCCGTCTGGAGGACGCGCTGACCGCGCTCGAAAAGGATCACGACTACCTGACTGCCGGCGGCGTGTTCCCCGAGGAGCTCATCAAGAACTTCATCAAGACCAAGCGTGCCGAGTGTGCCGAGCTCTCCCGGATCCCCCATCCCGCTGAGTTCGACAAGTATTTCAACCTGTAAAACATGCACTGCATCCCCGCTGATGATCGGAATTGGCGGGGATGCTCTGCCATACAGTGGGGCTTTTCCGGCCGGGCCGGGACCGGCTCTGACGTGCGGAACCGACGAAATCAATGCGGCCGCCCCGTCCGTCGCAGGATGGCGCGCCGAACGGGGAGCGTGGTAGAATGAAGCGGCTTTGGCGCAGGTTCTGGCCGTGGCTCGTTCTGCTTGCGGCGGCGGTGGGACTGTCGCTGCTCTGGGGCTGCCCGATCCGGCAGCTCGCCGGAATCGGCTGTCCGCTCTGCGGGATCAGCCGTGCCTTGCTGGCAGCGGTTCGCCTGGATTTTTCGGCTGCGTTTCGCTATCATCCCCTCTGGCCGGTCCTGCCATCTGCCCTGATTGCCGCTGCGCTGATGGAGCGCAAGAGACCCGGCAGCGCAAAACCGCTCGGCCTGACGGTACTCTTCCTGACCCTGGCGGTCTATGCCGTCCGCCTGTATCTTCGCGACCCCGTTGTATTTCCGTAATCCACGTGAAAAAGGAGAAAGAAAATGAACAACTCTGAAATCCGCGCCCGTGCCAGAATGAATCTGGGCGGCTCCATCTTCCACACAGACTGGCTTACCGCGCTGGCGGTCTGCTTCCTCGCCAGCTTTATCAGCGGAATCTTCCCGCTCGTGCTTTTCGGACCGATCACTTTTGGCGAGTCGATGATCTTCCTGAAAAAAGCACGCGGCGGTATGATCGAGTTCGGCGATCTGTTCTGCGGCTTTGACCGCTTTGGCGAATGCTTCGTGCTGGCCTTTATGCAGGGCCTGTTCGTCTTCCTGTGGTGCCTGATCCCGATCGTCGGACCTTTCATTGGGATTGCAAAGGCGCTTGGCTACGGCATGTCCTTCTACATAAAGGTGGACAACCCCAACATGGGCTGGCGGGAGTGCTTGGACCGTTCCATGATCATGATGAACGGCCACCGCTGGGAATACTTCTGCCTGCAGTTCAGCTTTATTGGCTGGATGATCGTCGGCGCGCTGGCCTGCGGTCTCGGCACCCTTTGGGTCATGCCGTATCTGGAGGCAGCCAAGGCGAACTACTACGAAGTCCGCAGAATGCAGGGCAGCGGATTTTGAGACGAGGGAACTTGCAATGACGAATCCTGAATGCCGTGCCAGAGCCCGATTTCATTTGGGCGAATCGATTTTTCACACAAACTGGATGACAGCTTTGGTAATCTGCCTGGTCGCCAGCTTGCTTACGCCTTCTTTTTCCGGCTCGTCGAGAACGGCCTCCCCGACCTATTGGATGCTGCTGGCGATCTCCTTCCTCCTCAACTTTCTGATCGGCGGCGCGCTCCAATTTGGCCTCTGTCTCGCATTCCTGAAAAAAGAACGAGGCGCTGCAAAATATGAGTTTGGTGATCTGTTCAAGGGCTTTTCCCTGTTTGGCGATTGCTTTGTTCTCGCATTTATGCAGGGATTGATCGTTCTGCTGTGGTGCCTGATCCCGATTGCGGGCATCTATTTCGGCATCAAGAAGTCCTACAGCTTTGCTCTGGCCTTTTACGTCAAGGTGGACTATCCGAACGCCTCCTGGCGGGAGTGCCTGGACCGCTCCACCCTGCTGATGGAGGGATACCGCTCGCAGCTTTTCTGCCTTGGCTTCAGCTTTATCGGCTGGTATCTGCTTGGCGCCCTGGCCTGCGGCATCGGCACCCTCTGGGTTACCCCCTATCAGCAGGCTGCCTTTGCGGACTTCTACGAACAAAGAAGAATCCGCAGCATCAATGGAATGTAAAAATCATAAGAAAACGGCCCGGAGCATCGCTCCGGGCCGTTTTCTGCCAATTGTCAGCCGACAATTGCTTACAGTCCCATTTCCTTTTTGACCTCGCCGAAGCACTTGACCACGAAGTCGATGTCTTCCTTGGTGTGGCCGGCGGAGAGCTGGGTGCGGATGCGGTCCTTGCCCTTGGGGACGACGGGGTAGCAGAAGGCCACCACGTAGACGCCTTTCTCCAGCATGCGGCGGGAGAACTCATGGGCAACCTTGGGATCGTACAGCATGACGGGGACGATGGGATGCTCGCCGGGCAGCAGCTCGAAGCCGAGCTTCTCCATCTCAGCGCGGAAGTAGCGGGCGTTCTCATGCACCTTGTCGCGCAGAGCAGTGGAGCTTTCCAGCAGATCCAGGGTGGCGATGGTGGCGGCGCAGATGGCGGGAGCCACGGTGTTGGAGAACAGGTAGGGACGGCTCTTCTGGCGGAGCAGGTCCACGATGGGCTGGCGGGCAGCGGTGTAGCCGCCGGAGGCGCCGCCGAGAGCCTTGCCGAAGGTGCCGGTGATGACGTCTACCCGGCCCATGACGCCGCAGTATTCCGCGGTGCCGCGGCCATGCTCGCCCATGAAGCCCACAGCGTGGGAATCGTCTACCATGACCAGCGCGTCGAACTCGTCGGCCAGGTCGCAGATGGCAGGCAGGTTGGCAATGTAGCCGTCCATGGAGAACACGCCGTCGGTGGCGATCATGATCTTCTGCGCGCCGGCCTCGCGGGCCTCGACCAGCTTGGCGCGGAGGTCTTCCATGTTGTTGTTCTTATAGCGATAGCGCATGGCCTTGCAGAGGCGGACGCCGTCGATGATGGAGGCGTGGTTCAGTTCGTCGGAGATGATGGCGTCTTCCTTGCCGAGCAGGGTTTCAAACAGACCGCCGTTGGCGTCGAAGCAGGAGGAGTAGAGGATCGCGTCGTCGGTGCCGACAAACTTGGAGATCCGGCGCTCCAGCTCCTTGTGGATCTCCTGCGTGCCGCAGATGAAGCGGACGGAGGAAAGGCCGAAGCCCCAGCGGTCATAGCTCTTCTTGGCGGCCTCGATCAGCTCGGGGCGGGTGGACAGACCCAGGTAGTTGTTGGCGCAGAAGTTGACCACGCCCTTGGCCTTGGTGGTGTCGATGCGGGAGTACTGTGGGGTGGTGATGATGCGCTCGTCGCGCCAGGTGCCGGCTTCGCGGATGGCGTTCAGTTCGGCTTCAAATGCCTGATATGCAGATTTCATGTTATTTCCTCCTTGATTTATCAGTCACTAATGACCAGTGACCAGTGATTAGTGACTATTGACTAGTGACTATTCACTTTTTCGTCCAGTCCAAAATGACCTTGCCGGACTTGCCGCTGTTCATAGCCGCGAAGCCCTTCTCGAACTCGGTGTAGTGGAAGCGGTGGGTGATGACGGGGCTCAGATCCAGGCCGCCCTGGACCATGTAGGACATCTGGTGCCAGTTGTCCATCTTCCGGCCGTAGATGCCCTGGAGAGTCAGACCCTTGCCGATGATGTCGTTCATGTTCAGCGTGAAGGGCTTGTTGCCGATGCCGAGCAGGGAAATCTTGCCGCCGTTGCGCATGCAGGAGATCATCTGCTTGAAGGCGATCTCGCTGCCGGACATTTCCAGACCGACGTCGAAGCCCTCGGCAATGTTCTGCTGCTTCATGACCTCCTTGAGGTCCTCTCGCATGGTGTTGACCGCTGCGTCCACGTTCATCTTGCGGGCCAGCGTCAGACGGTCGTCGTTGATGTCGGTGATGATGACGCGGCGTGCGCCGGCAAACTTGCAGATTCCGGCCGCGATGATGCCGATGGGGCCTGCGCCGGTGATCAGCACGTCCTCGCCCACCAGGGGGAACATGAGCGCGGTGTGGGTGGCGTTGCCGAACGCGTCAAAGAAAGCCACCACGTCCTCGGGCAGGGAGGGGTCGATGGGAATGACGTTGGTGGCGGGGATGCAGACGAACTCCGCGAACGCGCCGTCGCGGTCCACGCCGACGGAGACGGTGTCCTTGCACCACTGGATGTTGCCGGTGTGGCAGTTGCGGCAGCGATGGCAGGTGATGTGGCCCTCGCCGGAGACGCGCTGACCGAGCTTGAGACCGGTCACGCCGTCGCCGAGCTTGGCGATTTCGCCCACGTACTCATGGCCGATGGTCATGGGAGGATGCTTGATGTGCTCCGCAGCCCAGGGGTCCCAGTTAAAAATGTGCACGTCGGTGCCGCAGATCGCGGTTTTGTGGATTTTGATGAGGACCTCGCCCGCTTTGGGTTCGGGAACGGGGACTTTGCGCAGCTCCAAGCCGGGGCCGGCAATGGGTTTCACGATGGCGTCCATCAAGACTTGCATAGGAATCTCCTTTCAAACTGTTCATACAGTATATGATGTATTCACTGGATTTCCTTGGACATTGTATCCAATTTCGTCCACTCCACCCTATATTATACTCATGGATTTCGACATAGTCAACAGCAAAATCACGGGAACTCCACGGAATTCGCACAGCTTTTCCCTGTTTTTCCAGACTTTGGGGGTTGACAAATGTGTTTCAATCGGTTACAATTCAGTTACAACAATTATTACAAACACGACGATGAGGTGAAAGCAATGAAACACATGACGAAACGGTTTTGTTCTCTTCTGCTTGCAGTGATTCTGACCGTCTCCGTGTTAGGCGTCGTGTCTCCTGCGGCTTCCGCTTCGGAGATGAAATCCGCCATCGGCACCGTCACAGCCAGCGCCCTGCGTCTGCGGAAGGGTCCCGGCACCAATACGGCGACCGTGGACGTCGCACCCTGCGGCGACGTCGCCCTGGTGATCGGCTCAGAGGGAGACTGGTACAAGGTAGTCTACAACCTGCAGACCGGCTATATGCACAAGGATTATCTGAAGCTGGACGAGGTCAAGAACGTCAAGATCGGCAAGGCCCGCTTTGAATGCTGGACGAACGTCCGCCAGGGCCCCGGCACCGATACTTCGATCCTGGACTGTGCGCCCCAGGGAAGCACCTGCTTCATCGAAGGCTTCGACCATGGCTGGTTCAAGGTTACATACAGCGGCAAAACGGGCTACGTCCGCTCCGATCTGCTGACCATGCTCGAGATTCCGTATTGCAATGCCGACGGCAGCGGCAATTCGGATCAGGGGAATGACGGCGAAGAGGGCAAGACCGCCACGTTCCTGTACTATACCAACGTCCGCAAAGGGCCCGGCACCGATTACAGCATTCTGACCTGTGCGCCGAAGAACAGCACCTGCACCGTTTATGCGCTCAAGGACGGATGGTATCAGATCAATTACAAAGGGATCTCCGGCTACGTCCGCTCTGATCTGGTGTCGGTAAAGGAAGAGACCGGCTCCGGTGACGGTAGCGGCAGCGAAGACAGCCACGAAACGCCGGGCCTTGCAAACGGCAACATGAGCAAGAACGAGAAGCTGCAGTTCGTCTTTGGCAGAACGGACATCTCGGATCCCCGTTCGGCCTATTCCAACGACGGCGAAGCCAGAGCGCACATGAAGACCGTCACGGTCAAGACCTGGGACGTCAATTCCAGCGGTGAAAAGTATACCCGTCTCTGGGATCTGTCGGTCCATGAAAACATCGCTCCCACGGTGGAAGCCATCTTTGCAGAGATCTATGCGCTGCCCGAGCAGCCGCTGATCCATTCTCTGGGCGGCTATCGCTGGGCCGGTCTCTCCGAGCACAGCGTTGGCCTGGCCATCGACGTCAACCCGAACGAGAACTACTACTGCGATCCCAACGGCAAGGCCCTGAGCGGCAGCTACTTCCGCCCGGGCGAGGATCCCTATTCCATCCCCGTCGGCGGCAGCATCGACCAGATCTTCGCCAAATACGGTTTTACCCGCGGCATCTACTGGCGCAGCGGCTACAAGGATTACATGCACTATTCCTTCTTCGGCACCTGAGCGTAGGGACAAGCCTTGCTTGTCCGCCCCGCATCCCCGTCCGCACGCGCTTGCAGCGCGGGCGATCTGCCCGCCGTCCTATAAAAACGCAAAACGCCTGAAAAGCGAGAAATGAGAAGTTTATCATAAAAAAGCAAGAAGCAAGGGGCCCTCGGGCCTTTTGCTTCTTGCTTTTTGCATCGGTGTTATTTTCGCTTGGATTCTGCCCGCTGCGCGTACCAACTTGCGGCAAACAGCACCGCGACCCCGCAGGCGGCAATGACTGTGAAAACGAGCCAATCGCTTCCGTGCATTTCCCGGGTGTGCAGGAAGAACACCTGCGGCAGGAATGCCACCGCGCCGACGAAGCCGACGCTCATTGCCACGCAGAGGACGCCACGCAGCTTGGTAAAGGGACGACAGGTCAGGGCAAGGTTTGCCAGCCCGATGATCCCGGCGGAGAGGGCCGCCATCGTTGAGGCGACCTCAAAGGAGGCGCCGTGCCGCTGCGTCAGCATTGCGGCAAGGGCACAGGCGACCACCGCCAGTGCGCCCGGCGCGGCCCGGTAAACCACGCGACGCAGGAAATGACGCGCCGCCCGTTCCTGCGACGGTTCCAGGGCCAGGAAGAAGGAGGGCACACCGATCGACAGCGCGGAGATCAGCGTGAGCTGGATCGGCTGGAAGGGATAGCGCAGGGGCAGGATCAGCAGCAGGATTGCCAGGATCGCGGAATACAGCGTCTTGACCAGAAACAGGCTGGCCGTTCTGGTGATGTTTCCGATCACGCGGCGGCCCTCCGCCACCACGGCAGGCAGGGAGGTAAAGTCGCCGTCCATCAGAACGAGCTGGGCCGCGTGCTCCGTGGCCTCCGCGCCGCCCGCCATCGCGATCGAGCAGTCCGAGGCCTTCAGGGCGGGGATGTCGTTGACGCCGTCGCCGGTCATGGCCACGGTGTGCCCGTCTGCCTGGAACGCGCCGACCAGCAACCGCTTGCGATCCGGGGTCAGCCGTCCGAAGATCACGGAATCCCGGGCGGCAAAGAGTTCTTCATCACGCAGCTTGCCGCAGTCCACGGCCTTGTCCGCCTCCGCCAGCCCGAGGCGGCGGGCCACGGCGGCCACGGTGCGCGGATCGTCGCCGGACATGATCTTCACCTGCACGCCCTGTTCCCGGAACCAGCGCAGCGTATCGGCTGCGGCGGGCCGGATCGTGTCGCGCAGGAGGAAGAAGCCCAGCAGCCGCGTCACCGGGGGCAGCTCTACGCTCGCATCATCTTTATGTAGCGGCGCACACTGTGCGCCATTGGTCTCTGCCCGCGCCTCTGCCAGCGCCAGCACGCGGAAGCCCTGCTCCGCCCAGGTCTCTACCTCGGCGGGGACGGCGTCCAGCACGAAGGACGGCGCGCCGAGGATCAGAACCGTCCCGTCTGCAAAGGCGGCGGCGGATTTTTTGCGGGCGGAGGAGAAGGGCAGCGTGTCTGCGGGAGCCTCGCTGCCCACGGGGAAGGCGGCGGCCAGCGCTCGGAGGGTCCCGGAGCTGGCCTCGAAGGCGCCCAGAAAGCGGCTGACCGCGGCGGCCAGCGCCGCCTCGTCCGCATCCGCCGGGACGGCGCGTTCGAGCGTCATCTCCCCGGTGGTCAGGGTGCCGGTTTTGTCCAGACAGAGCACGTCGGTTCGGGCCAGGGTCTCAATGCCGAAGAGCTCCTGCACCAGGGTCTTGCGGCGGCCTAACTTGACCACACCGGCCATCAGTGCCACAGAGGTCAGCAGGATCAAGCCCTCCGGGATCATGCCGATCATCGCCGCCACCGTGGAGGGGACCGCCTCCTCGATGGGGGCGTTCCGGGTCAGAAATTCGCGCAGGAAGAGCAGAATGCCCAGCGGGACCAGGATCCGGCTGATCCAGGAGACCAGACGGTTGAGATCGGTCATCAGCTCCGACTTGGGGGAGCGGATGCGCTTGGCGTCGCCCATCAGCCGGGCGGCGTAGCTCTCGTCGCCCACGGCGGCAAGCTGGGCCGTGACCTTGCCCTCGGTCAGGAAGGAGCCGGACATCAGCCAGCCTCCGGCGGTCCGCGGGATCGGGTCACTCTCGCCGGTCAGCAGGGATTCGTCGGCGGCGCAGCTTCCCGAGTGGATGATGGCGTCGGCCGGAAGCTGATCGCCCGCCCGGAAGACGACCAGATCTCCGAGCACCAGCTCAGAGGGCGGGCAGTCCGTTTCCGCGCCGTCGCGGATCGGGTGGCAGGGCTTTTCCTGGAGCAGACGCAGCTTGTTCAGCATGGCCCTGGCCCGGAGCGATTGCACCGTGCCGATCAGCGTATTGGAAAAGACCACGCCCAAAAACAGCATGTTCCGCCAGGAGCCCACCAGGGCCAGACAGAGGGCCAGAGCGAAGTTCAGCAGATTAAACAGCGTAAACAGGTTTTCCCCGATGATCTGGGGGACGGTTTTGCCGGGCTGAGCGGTCTGCCGGTTGGACTGGCCTGCCCGGAGCCGCGCCTCGGCCTCGGCGGCGCTGAGCCCGCCCTCCGCCGTGGGAATATAATCGTCCGGCAGCCCGACAGGCAGCTTCAAGGCCTGCCCGAGCCCGGATGCTTCTTCTTGCTTCATATCGGAGCCTCCTTAATTGCTTCCAATATCCTACCTTTTTCGACAGGAAAAGTCAAGCAGGGAGAGGGAAAAAGAAAAAAGTAACGCGCGCAGGGAGCGGCGCACTCGATGCCCCTTACGCGGTTGAATGGATGGGTAAAAGGTAAGAGGGTATCTATTCAGTCGCACCTGCTCCGTAGTGGCCGCGCACCTGCGCGGCCATGGCGCGGATTGCTATTTCGGGGATTTATTGCCGCGCAGGTGCGCGGCCACTACGACCCTACTGAACAGATACGTAAGAGGTAAGAAGTGCCCGTTTCGGACACTTCTTACCTCTTAATTATTCCCTACAAAAGGTCTTCCGGCCGGTAGCAATCCGCGGGCAGCACCTGCGACAGCGCGACCAGATTGACGTCGGGATCCTGGGGGAGCTGTACGAGGCTGCGAACCGTCTCGTCCGCTTGCTCCGAAGTGCTCAGCGTCAGCAGGGCGGTCACGACGCCTTCTGCGTCCGTGGACAGCAGCAGTCTGCCCCCGTGGCATTCTGCGCCTGCGCTGACGAGGCTGAGGCCGAGCCCGGCCCCGCCTGAAAGATCGGATTGCTCTGCCGCGTGGCGGTGGAAGGGCGCCTCCGGCAGCGGCCCCACGGGCTTGTTCCGAACGGCAAAGCAGAGCTGGTGCTTGCCGGACTGGCTCAGGCTCAGACTGACGCTTCCGTCCGCTGTGTCGGCGGCCGCGTTGGCGATCAGCTCCCGCAGCAGGGCGGCTGTCAGCGCCCAGTCCATGCAGCAGGGGAGTTCGTGCTTGGGCAGCTTCCAGCGCAGCGTGCATCCGGCCGGTCCGAGCAGCTCCGCAAGCTCCGTGCAGAGCGCTGCGGTGGCGGCCACCGGGCGGCAGTCCCGGCGGGAGAGCCGGAAGGTGCCGGCGCAAAGAGCAGCCAGCAGTTCCAGATCTCCGGCAGTGCGCCGAAGCCGATAGACGCTCCGCAGGGCCAGGGAAGCCTGATGGGCGGCGCCGGGATCTTCTGCGACTGTGTCAGCCATGGCGTCCAGGGCAGTAAGCAGATCCTGCAGGGCCAGACGGATGCTCCCCGCCGTGTGGAGCAAGGTGCTTTCGTTCGGCGCAGGGCTCAGGCTTCGGATCGGCCGCAGAAAGCAGGCAGTCATCCCGCCTGCGGCGACGGCACGGAGCATCCAGCTCTGCCCGCCCAGGACGACCGGGAGTTCCTCGGATTCGCCGCCGACTGTGGGAAGGGGCGCGTCGGGCAGAAGCGCTGCGAGCGGCGCACCTGCGGCCAGGCCCAGGGCGGCGGCCTCGGGATCGGAGAAGCAGATCACGCCGTTTTCCAGGGCAAACGCAGGTCCGCCCGCAAGCTCGAGCAACGCCTTGATTGTGGAAAACTCCATCCGACCGCCTCCTTTTCCCGTAGTATGCGCAGATCCGTCCGCTTCATTTACGCTATCATAATACAAATTGCGCCGGAATGCAAGAAATCTGTCGAATATTGTAATATTTTGTCGAAAAATGTCGAAAACAGAGCGGAAGAAAAGAGGCGGGCGGGAGCCGCTGCTCGCTCCTGCCTGCCTCTGAGCTTTACAAAAAACCGCCGTTGACGGGAAGATTCTGCCCTGTGATAAACCCGGCCTGCGCCAGATAGACAATGGCCTCGGCGACCTCCTCCGGGGTGCCGAGCCGTTCCAGCGGGGTCTCGGCGGCCAGAACCGCCCGGTCGGCAGGGGAGAGCTGGGCGTTCATCTCCGTGTCGATGACGCCGGGGGAGACCGCGTTCACCCGGATCCCGGAGGGGCCGAGCTCCCGGGCCAGAGCCTGGGTCAGAGCGATGACCGCGCCCTTTGTAGCGGAGTAGGCGGCCTCACAGCTCGCTCCCGCCTGCCCCCACATGGAGCTGAGGTTGACGATCGCCCCGGCCTGCTTTTGCAGCATGGCAGGCAGGACGGCGCGAACCGTGTTGTAGATTCCTTTGACGTTGACGGCAAAGAGCCGGTCCCAGGCCTCCGGCGTGATCTCGGAGATCAGGCCCACGTGGGAGATCCCGGCGTTGTTCACCAGCACGTCCACCGGGGGCAGGGCTGCCACGGCCCGGGCGACGGCCTGCGTGTCGGCCACGTCGCAGCGGATCGCGGCCGCGCCGGTCTGGGCGGCCAAGGCTTCGGCGGCCTCGGCGTTTTTTTCATAGAAGAAGCTCACGGCGTACCCGGCGCGGACGAAGGCCCGCACCGTCGCGGCCCCGATCCCCCGGGACCCGCCGGTAATTAAAACGTGTTTCATAATAATGCCCCCTGATTGAAAAAAGAGGTGCCTGGCACCTCTTTTTGATTATCTCTTTCTGCTCCGCGTCTTGTGTTCATACTGCCGGACGCCGGAGATTTTGCTGTTGGAGTCAGCCATAAACTGCTTGAGTTTTTCCTCAAAGCTTTCGGGTTGAGGCCGGACGGGCTGGAAGCTCTGCGGCCGGGCAGGGCGCTCCTCCACGCTTCGACGGGCCGGGACGGCGCTCGCGGCAGGGCGCTCTTCGGCCTGCTTGATGGACAGGCTCAAACGGCCGCGGTCATCGGTGCTCAGGAGCTTGACCTTGACGGTCTGCCCCTCGGTCAAATGCTGACGGATGTCGGTCACATAGGTGGAGGAAACCTCGGAAATGTGAACGAGACCGGTCTTCCCCTCAGGGAGATTGATAAACGCGCCAAAGGCCGCGATGGAACGGACGGTTCCTTCCAGGATGGTGCCCGGTGTGAATTCCATGTACGATGTAATTCCTTTCCCGTTTCGATGCTTACTGCACGTCGGCGTCGTAGAAGACGATCTCGCCGGCCTCGACCATGCCGAGCCGGGCGCGGGCGATCTTCATGATGCTCTTGTCGGTGCCGAGCTCCCGGAGCGATTCCTCCATCAGAGTCTTCTCCTGCTCAGCATAGAGAACTTGCTGTTCCAGCGCGGCAACTTCGGCATTGGCCGCGCTGACCCGGTCCTGGAGGTTCACCAGCGTGACGACGGCGTAAACCGCCACCACCAGCAGCAAAAGCTTGGTCAACAGGGACGTTTTCTTCAGACGCATGGGCTTCCTCCTTCCCGGTAAAAACCACCGAAATAACGCGTGCAATCTTTCATATTATTTTAACATAAATTCTTGCAATTGCAACAATTATTTTACATTTTTTGCAGCTTTTTGCCATTTTATCACTGTTTTTCGGAAAAAAGCGCCCAGGCGGAGCCATAGTCCGCCCGATACGGCCATGGCTGCCAGGGCAAAGAGCCGCAGCCGGCCGCGTCCCGCGTAGAGGGCGAAGGCGAGCAAAGAGAGCAGCACCGCCAGAACGTAGAGGAAATCCGTTGCGCTCGTGAGGAGCCTGCTCCGCCGCAGCGGGCGCAGCAGAACGTAAAGCAAAGCCAGTCCGGCGCCGAGGGCCAGAGCCAGCGCAAGCTCCCGGAGCTGAAGACCGACCGGCAGCTCCATCAGCCGAAGAGACGGCGGAGCAGACCCTTTTCCTGCCGGCCCTGTTCATAGCTCAATCCGTCGATCCTGCCGCGAAGTTCCACGCGCCCGTCCTCGGGGGCGAGACTGCGCAGGGCCAATCCCTCGCCCCGGACCACCAGCAGCCGCTCCGTCATCTGCAGAACGACCAGCGTCTCGTCAAATCGAAGAATTTCCTTCACCCCTGTGGCGCGCAGGAAGCGCCGTCCCTCCAGACTGACCCGCTCGTCAGCAAACGCATCCGGCTTGTTTTCCGCAGCCATGTTCCCGCCTCCTTTTCTTGCACGGTGCAGTATATGCGCGCGGGCGGCCTCTTAGTCCCAAAGCGCAAAAAAAGGATTGAAATTTTTTGCTCTGTGCGGTATAATAAACTGAATAAAATGGCCGGATATGTCCGGCTGCGGAAGGAGTGGATTCCATGGGGCAGGTCATCGCCGTCACCTCCGGCAAGGGAGGTACCGGGAAGACCACGCTCTGTGCCGCCGTGGCGACCTGTCTGGCCGCAGAGGGCCACAAGGTGCTCTGCATTGACGTGGACCTCGGCCTTCGCAACCTGGATATTTCCCTGGGTATGGCGGAGCTTGCGCCGATTTCCTTTGCCGACGTTCTGTCAGGACGCTACGGCCTGCGTGACGCCACGCCGCACCCGGAGATTCCGGGGCTCTATCTGCTCACCTCTCCCGTGGCGGACCTGGGCGACCGCATCAGCTTTCGGGACTTTGGCCGCCTGCTGCAATCGGTCCGGGAGGAGTATGAATACTGCCTGCTGGATTCCCCGGCCGGGATCGGAAACGGCTTCCGCTTTGCAACCTTCTATGCCGATCAGGTGATCCTGATTGCCACCCCGGACCCAGCCTCCCTGCGCGACGCTGCCCGTGCTGCAGACGAGCTCCAATTCATGGATCGGGACGACGTCAAGCTGGTGGTCAACCGGGCCACGCCCGCGCTGTTCCGTCATCTGCGCTGGACAGTGGACGACATCATGGATGAGGTTGGCGTGCCGCTGCTTGGCCTGATTCCCAATGATGAGAACGTCGTATTGTCTGCCGCTGCAAATCAGCCGTTGATTTGCCGGACTGACCGCGGCGCGGCGATGGCGTTTCTCCATGTCGCCCGCCGTCTGCAGGGCCGGCGGGTGCCGCTGATGCGAATTTGATTCTGTTTCCCTTCGTAGGGAGCGAACTCGCAGAGTTACGAAGTATGCCCGTATCGCTCCGCCTGTCATCCTTCAAAGGAGGATCCTATGAATATTACAATTATGGCGCATGACAAGAAAAAGGAGCTCATGGTCCAGTTCTGCACGGCGTATAAGAGCGTCCTTGCCAAGCATACCATCTCTGCCACGGCGACCACGGGCCGTCTGGTGGCGGAGGCGACCGGGCTGCCGATCTCTCTGTTCCTGGCCCACAATCAGGGCGGCCATCAGCAGGTGGACGCCCGAATTGCCTACAATGAGATCGACTTGGTCCTGATGTTTACCGACCCGAACAGCGCCGATCCCTGGGATAACCGCTATGCCCTGCGGACCCTGCTGCTCTGCGACGCCCATAACGTCCCCGTGGCGACGAATCTGGCCACGGCGGAAATGCTGATCCTGGGCCTCCAGCGCGGCGACCTTGACTGGCGCGAGCTGGTGCATAACAAACGCTGACTGCCGTCACCTCCCCTGCCAAGGGGAGGGGGACCGTCCGCAAGGGCGGTGGAGGGGTAAGGAGTCAATGATATGACCTTCTATTCCGAGAAAACAGTAGAATTCCTGTGGAGCCTGCGGCTGAACAACTCCCGCGAGTGGTTCCAGGCGCATAAGGCCGAGTATGAAAGCCTGATGCTCCGGCCCACAAAGGAGCTGGCGAACGCCCTGTTCGAGCACCTGCGGGACAAAGCGCCCCAGCACGACTGGCGCCTCCACATCTCCCGGATCTATCGGGACGCCCGGCGGCTCTTCGGCCGCGGCCCGATGAACGATCACCTCTGGTTCACGATCTATGCGGACAGGGAGGAGGGCGGCGGCCCGGCTTTCTGGTTCAGCTTCACTCCCGAGGGCTGGGACGGCGGGATGGGTCTCTGGCCCAGCGGCAACACGGCTCTGGAGCGCTTCCGCGCCCAGGTCAGGCGCGACCCCGCGCCCGCGGAGGCCATGGCCCGGCGTCTGGCGGAGCAGGACGTCTTCACCCTCACCGGCGACAGCTACAAGAAGCACCGGATGGAGACCACGCCCCTGCTTCAACCCTGGGTAGACAAGAAATGGCTCGGCCTCAGCTGCGTCCAGGCCCACAGCGAGCTGTCCCTCTCCGATCGACTTTTCCCCTTCCTCCGTGACGGCTGGGACTGGCTCATGCCCTTCTACGAGTATTTCCTGACCCTCCCGGAGCTGGAGGAATACGTATTTTCAAGTCTGTAGCGCCGGCAATCTGCCGGCTTCGGCCGATTGCTAATCGGCACTACATTT
>CAMKED010000041.1 GCA_946411475.1 uncultured Clostridia bacterium
AGATGTCGCAGGCGATATTGTACCGCTCCGGTTCCAGCTCCCCCTGCCGTGCGCTCTTCCGATCTCAGATTCAGCAGATGTCGCAGGCGATATTGTACCGCTCCGGTTCCAGCTCCCCCTGCCGTGCGCTGTGGCGCAGGGCGATGTGGAGGATCTCGTGCATCAGGGCATAGTCCAGCTCGCTGTCAGAGATCTGATCCAGAAAGCAGCGTCCGGTACTCTCGCTGATTCCACGCCAGCTTGCCGAGCTTGTTCAGCATCGCCTGATTTTTGGCGATCGCTTCCTCCACCGTGTAGGTTCTGACCCGCATACCGAGGCTTCTTTCGTTTTCGGAATAAGCCGTGTCGCCGCGTTCATCGCTGACGTCGCAGAAATACAATCTGCTGAACTGGTGAAAGATCATATCCTCCTTGACGCTTTTCCGTTTCTCTTCGATATAGCCGAAGGGGCGCAGCGATTCGGCGATGACTCTGCAGCCCGTTTCCTCGCGCACCTCGCGCAGCAGCGTTTCCAGGTCGGTCTCCCCTTCCTCCTGACCGCCGCTGGGGAGCTTGACCTCGTTCTTGCTGTCTTCAATGAGCAGCAGCTTCCCGTCCACAAAAATGATGCCGCGAACCGCCGTTCTCACCAGCTCCGGCAATTCGTCCGTGTAGTTTTTGCCGTCCAGGAACAGTTAGCGTTCCATGCTGTCCTCCTGTTTTCCGCTTTGCGGGATCGTTTTCCAATACCGCCTTGTCAGATAGTCCGTTCCGTCGATGGAAACCGGGATCGTATCCCCCAAGACGAAGCCGTTTTTTTCCATCACCCTTGCGGAAGCGAGGTTATCGTCATTGCAGGTGATGAGCACGGGAGAAATCCGCATTCCCTTTGCCTTCTCCAAGGCCAGGGCCAGCATTTTCGTTCCGTACCCCCGGTTCCACTCCGAATAGCGGACGCCGTAGCCGATGTGCCCGCCGCGCTGCGCCAAGGCGTCGTTCAGCCGATGGCGGATCGCGATCTCTCCGATGAAATACTGTTTTTCATCGTCCACCAGCCAATACTTATCCTCCCCCACCCGATTTGGGGGCAGATCCCGTTCCTCTCTGTAACGCTGGAATTTCGCAAAAATATCACAGGAAGACGGGTCGGTAAAGGAATAGGTCGAAACCTTGTGGGCAAGGTACTCATCGTACGCTTCCTGGTACGATTGCAGATATGCTTCATTTGGCACGATCAGTTTTATCATGGCAGCTCCTTTGAAATCATTCTGGAAAGACCCAGAGCGGCGTCTCCGTATTCGAATGGAATCTGAAAAAGCCGCCAGGGTCCGGCTCAAAAAAGCGGACTCTGGCGGTTCAATTACTGGCAAAACGCGCGGTTACCCGGTATTCGCCGCCGACTGTACAAGTAAAGATTGTCAGATCCCAGCCAGTGGGATCAATCATTTCCCGAACAGCATTGGCGTCCAGCACTTCCAGGGTCAAGAGCCGGTACCGGAACACTTCGCCGTCCATGGCGATAAACAGGAGTTCATCCCCCTCCTGCAAATTTTTGAGTTCACCAAAATGGCTCCTGTAATTATGCCCACAAATCACCATGTTTTTGTGGTAGGGATTTCCAACATAGAGGCAGGGGGAATACTTAAGAGAATCATATTCGTAGGGCGTCTGCACAGGCAGTTCCAGGGAAAGCGCGGGAATTTGAAGCAGACCCACATAATCCCGGCCGTCCACGGTCGCCACCGGCAAAACGCGGTTTTCCGTCACCAGAATCTCCTCTTCTGTGATGGGCACAGGCGCAGGCCGCAGCGTCTCCTCCGGCAGGTTCAGCACCAGCGCTTCAACGGCCCGCCTGGCATGAATCCCGGCAACCCGATCCTCGTGGAGATTCTGTCCCATCAGGCCCACGCCGCTCAGGACCAGGGCCGCACCGAGGATGAACAGCGGGATGCCGCTGAGAAGGGCGTGTTTAATCAGCTTCATGGTTCTTTCTTCTGCGGCGAAGGATCAGACCCAGCAGGATCAAAACAGCGCCGGACACGACCAACACCGGAACCGGCCACCAGAGCTGGCCGGTATGAGGCAGGCTGGGATCGGGTTTCGTAGGCGTGGGGGTACCGCCGCCTGACTCGTCAAGCTCGTTGGTGAGCTGAATCGTGGTGCCCACAATCTCAGAGCCGCGGAACACATAGGCCTCGGGCAGATTCGTCTCCCGAACCTCCTTGATTGCGCTGAGCGAAACGGGAACGAATTCCAGGATCCAACCGTTTTCGGCGTTCAGCACAAGCGTCTGGCGTTCGCCGTCCTCGTAGAGGATCTCTACGTTGAGTTCCCGGGGACGAAGGTGCTTTGCGTCCTGATTATCCTTCCAAATTTTCTGAATGCGGTCTACCTTGCCGACTTCAAAGGATTTGGGGAGGAAGCTAAAGTCGTAATCCCAACTGGAGGGATCCTCCAGACCCACGAGATTGTCTCCGGCGGTTCCCCGATAGGGAACTGTCAGGAGGGCGTTCTGGAAGCCGACGCGGGTCGCGGGGTGATCCGGATGGGTCCCCTCTCCCAGGAGCAGAAGGTACAGTCCGGGATCCAAAGCTTCAAACCTGGCGCGACCTTCCGTATCGGAAACAGCGCTGCCGTCTGCAGCGACGGAAGCGGAATCTACCAGGCTTTTCAGGCTGGGGATCAGCGTCTGCAGGCCGTCCGCCTTTTGGAAATCCTCCTGGAAGCTCTGGAACGCCTGGACAGCGGTCAATGCACCGTCCCCGTCCATGGAGGCAACCCGATAGACAGACACCGTAACGCCGGAAATGGCACGGGTCACGCCATCTTCCGCGTAGCTGTGTCGGAGCAATACGGTCAGCGCGCCCTGCATGGGGGCGTCGGTGTTTTCCGCGCTGACATTGGGAATCAAGGTCACAATCAGCAGCACGCAGAGCAAAAAGCCAAGCAGTTTTCGCTGCTTACGTATTGTCATCGTCATAGCACGTTCTCCTTTGTGTCAAAGACAGTTTTTTTCCGTTTTCTGCCGGGGCGTATCATGGCGGCCAGGAAGAGCAGGGGCAGAAGCGGGGCTGCTAAAAAGGGCGCCACCTCAATGGGGCGGATCAAAATGGCGTTGGACTGGACCCGATAGGAATAAAGGCTCATTACTTCGGTACCGACCCGAACGCCCCGCACCAAAAGGCGATGGGTGTTGACGCCGTATGGGGTGCAGGTAATCAGCGTACAATAATCCTTGCCCGGGACGATCCGAAGTGGGCTGATATCCTGAGGAAGCACCGTGAGGATCTGATCCACCTCATACGTGTAGCTCTCATTCAGCACGGTAATGGTGAAGGTATCCCCTTCTGTAAGCTTATCCAAATCAGAAAACAGCCGCGCGGAAGGAAGCCCTCGGTGGCCGGACAGCGCGCAATGGCTTCCGTCACGCCCCACAGGAGTTCCCAGGCTCTCGTCAAAGCTGTAGGCGCCCACGGGAAGGCTGGTCTGTTCCAGGTGCCCGATGGAGCTTGAAAGAACGGAGGCGCTGGTACCGTGGTAGATTGGAAGCATAAGGTCGAGCTTATCGATCTGGATATAGCCCATGATCCCGTTTCCGGTGTAATTGAGCAGGGAGCGGTATCGGGCCGTCCGCTCCGGATCCAAAGTCCAGTTAATGCCGTCCTTGGCGAGCTGGCGATTATATTCCTTGGCGTCAGCCACCATTTGTTGATACAGCCTCGGATCCATGTCGGAGATCGCGGCGTTATAAGAGGTAATGGCCCTGGACTGGGTCAGGCGGTTCCAATAATCCGCGACGGTGGGATACAGGAGCAAGCCTGCTCCCACGAGCATCACAAGGACGATCAGCGCAGTTTGCAGGCCTCTGTGCCGACGGCGCGATTTTCCCCTTCCGTTTTCGGTTGTGGGGGCAGAAGTTGATTGTTTCTTCATGACTGACAAAGAGCGGAAAACACAGGAAGGCTTTCCAAATGAACGTTCGTTGATCGGGATACCTTGACACAGGCTGGAAGGGACGCGACCCATCCGTCCGGGACGGATCAAAGCTCCCACGGGACCATACAATACGAGCTTTCGGTTTTCTGTGGGCAAGGCTCTGCGCGTGGACGGGCACGCGTACAGCCTGAACCGCAGAACAGAAACAGGGAGAAGCGCTGTTTGGAGAAAACCCCTTGTCATACCGGGGCGCCGCTTGCACGGCGCCCCGGTTTCGGGATCTCTCGGGTAAGGCGGGGCATACGTTACCCGTTCAAAGGAAAAGGATCAGCGCTCAGAGGCCTTGCGGCGGGCAATCAGGACAACGCCAGAGCCAATCACAAGGATCGTGCCGAGGACGTAGAACAGAGTGGTGCCGATGCCGCCGGTGGTGGGCAGTTCAGTGCCGAAGTTGTTGACGACAGTCAGATCAGCGGGATCGGTCTCAGCGGTTTCAATCTTGGTCAGAACTTCACCGGTTGCGGGTTCAGAAGCGGCAGCAACCTTGATCGTGATGGGATCGGCCTTGTTGTAGTTCGTGGGAGCATGGGTCTCCGTGAGGACGTACTCAGCGTTATCCAGACCTCTGATGTAGGCGGTGTTGTAATCGGTCAGCGCAATCTCAGAAACCAAGCCTGCGGTAGCCGGGTCAGCATCGATCTCTTCCTGAGTCGCGACGCGGAAGACATAATGATCGGTTTCATCCGTTCTGATGAACTTGATCGGGGTGTCGTCGCCGGACTTTGTCAGGGTAAACACCGCGCCAAGCAGGGGGGCGCCATCGCCGTCCACCTTGATCAGATCGAAGCCGTAGGTGTAGGTAACGGTCTCCTCAGGATCGGGGTTGCCATCGCCGTCGTCGTCGGGATTAAGCGGGGTAACAGGGATGGGATGGTCAGGATCGGTAGGATCCCAAGGATCGTCAGGGTTGGTGGGCTGCCAGGGATCGTCAGGATCCTCGGGCTCCCAAGGATGATTGGGATCTTCGGGGTTGACGGGGTTGGGCGTATTTCCCGGAGCCGTTCCTTCAGGCACATGACCGTAGGAAACCACAACAGCGTTGGGGGCCGGAGCATCAGCTGCGCCGGGCAGAACGGTGGCGTCGTAGGTAATCACCACGGGAATGGTGATCTTGCCGGAAGCGGGGGCATAGAGGTGGTCGCCGTAGTTTTCGCTGGTGGTGACGATCCAGGGGATGTTGACCGTCAGCTTGCCGGTGGTTTCGTCCTTGGTGGCGAAAAACGCGGTGCCAGAGATCTCCGTGTCGTTCACATAAACTTTGACGGTGGAAACATCAATGTCCAAATTGGTCGGGGTATCCTGGATGACCCAGTTCAGGACCTTTTCGATGGAGCCATCGGCTTTGATAACGAAATTGACAGCTTCGAAACTCACGGTGAACTGCTCGACGGAGCCGACGGCAGCGTCGTTTTCCTCCAAGCCGGGATCAAAGGTCGTTTCGTCTTCTGCGGTAATCTTCTTATCAAGCTCGCCAGGAGCAGGATTCTTGTCGTACACAACAGCGGTTCCCAAGACGCTGCCGACGGTCACAGCAGAACCCGTGGTGGTGGTGATGTAGTAGTAGCCGTTATCAACGGTGGCGGAAGCCACACCGGCGGCGTAGGTCATTGCACCATCAGCCAGCGCCAGTTTATTATAGTTCGATTTCAGCCAGTTGATGATCGCATCATCGGACTTGCCTTCCTTGACGGTAACAACGTAGCCACTTGCAGATGCAGTGGTACCGACCTCAAAGGGGCAATTTTCATCGTAGTCATCGTTGGCATTGTCGTTCATGTTGTCGATGACAGTCTTATGCGCCTCGTTCGTGTAGTAGGTGACATAGGTATCACCACCCACCACCTCCGTTGTGGCAGTAAAAATCCGATACCAGTGATAGTCTTTTCCTTCGGTGGCATTGACCACCTTCAGATTGGGCTCCTCCGCAAATGCCATGGCCGTGACGGACAGGACCAATGCGACGACGAGAATTGCGGATAACAGTTTTCTCATGGTTTTACACTCCTTCTCTGAATTTCAGATCGATTTTGAATGACTCCGCGGCCGAGGCCGCGGCGCTGCGGACTGCGGGAAAGAGATATGAAGCGCTTCGGCGCGGCCTTGCATCCATACGCCCCGGATCAGGCCAAGCGTCTTTACGACTTCAAGCAAGCCTCCTTCCTGCGGTTTTTTCTTATCAGCAGGGCAAGCGCGCCGAAGAGGATCAGCGACAAACCCAGGATAGAAAGAGGTTCATGACCGGAACCGCCGGTCTGGGGAAGCTCGACTCCGCTGCTGTTGGAGACAAGCATTTCAAAGACGGGCTGTGGCTCCGTCCCACCGGTCTCCACGCGAATGAGACCTTCTTGACTTCCGCCGCCGGAAACGTCCGGCTGCACATAGCTGACGCCGTTCGCCCGGATGTTCACGGTAAGGTATCGGACGGAATCGGGTGCAGGATCCGCCAGATAGAACCCGTCCGGCGGAACAGTCTCCACCAGGTAATAGGTGCCGGGCAGCAGCGCCTGGAACCGCAGTCTGCCGTTGGAGGCGGTGACGCCTTCGGCGACATTGGAACCGAAGTAGTTCTTGGCAGGATAAACCTGCACGGCGCCCACCGGCTTTTCGCCGCTGACGGTGCTGCCGTCAGGCTTCAGCCAGAGCAAGCCGTTGGCCTCCATCTGGGACGCACTCATCTCCGGTTCCATGCGACGGTAGAGGACGAATCGAGCATTACGAAGCCCGGGGATCTTGCTGTCGTCGTACATGGTTCCGGTCCCGGCGGGGGTGGTTTCGGCGCTGAGGGCCAGCGTATCCCGGCTTTCGGTGGTGGCGCTGATTTTTTTCAGCTCCAGATCCATCGGAAGCAGGAGGTTGTAGAGCGTCGCCCCATAGCCCTGGTTGGGCAGAGGGATCAGATGGGTGAAGCCGTAGCCGGTGTGGCCGGAGCTGCTGTATTCCGTCAGATCCGAGCGATTTCCGGTCAGACTCAGCTTCGTCTGGGCAGCGGCACTGCCAAACAGCTCATGGAGGGGATCCGTGCCCGTGGGATTCTCCCAGTCGGCAATCAGCAGCTCCCAGGCCAGGGGGTTGTTGATCTCATAGACGCCCACCTGAACCCCATCGGGCACGTTGTAGACGCGCACGTGCTGGTTGGCGTTGATGGTGATATCCGCGCCGATCACCGTGCAGAATTCCCGATTGGCATCCCTGGCTACCGGGTGCTGCACCGTATCCCAAACCTCAAAGCTTTCGGGACCTGCCGTGTAGCTCTGACCGCCGATGCTGTAGCTTCCTCCTGCGCAGAGGACGTAGGTCAGATAGCGATCCAGGTCGTCCTCGGTGAGCTTTCCCTCCGCCACAAGCTGATCCAAGTAGGCAGGATAGACCAGGTAGAACAAGCCGCTCACAGGCTCATAGCCCTCCCCGGCGGGAACCGCAAGGATCTGTCTCTCGTCCGGATCCAGCTTGATTTCCACCCGGACGGTAAAGGGATCCATGGGGTGAAGCTGATAAGTTGTGGTCTGCCCCAGTACGGTCACCGTCTGGGTCTGGATCGTGCCGGACAGGTCGGTTTCATACAGGGTCTCCAGGCCGTCGCTCTGGGTTTTCCGTACCGTTTCCTTGCCCAGCGTCAACTGGGGACGCAGGGTATTCACCGCCTCCAGGGTGCTCAGACCGCTGGCGCTCTTGACCGTGGCAAGGTAGTAGGGCACGCCGCCGTCCACGATATGCTCTGTAATGGTCACGTCGTAGACCGTTCCGTCGATCAGCATGGGGTGGTAGTACTCTGTGCTCAGGCTGAAGCTGCCGTCGGAATTGACCTCACGCAGGGTGTAATCGTAGCCCTCTTCAATGATGTAATACTCTTTGTTGTCAAAGCGGCTTCCGTCCGGATTGTACAGCCGCATCTTGGATAGGCCGTAGGAATTGTTCAGGGGATCGAAATTGGCCTCCGAGACCAGCGTGCCCGCGCTGACGTTGATCTCCTGCTTCTCCGTATAGCGCTGGGTCACCACGATCCGCCCCAGATGATTGGAATCGTTCTCTCCCGCCTGCTCCCCGTAGAAGTGCCAGCCGGGTTGGAAGAACATACTGCACGTGCCGATGTCGCCGGTGTAATACACCCATTCTCCCTCAACGTCCGTACCAAATACATTCGCGTCGGTGGAGGGGAATTCCGCGTCGATCGGCTTGGAGAGCAGAACGAGCTGGGCGCTGTAGGCCTTGCGCAGTTCTTTCAGCGTATCCTCGGGAAGGGCCAGGATCTCAGCCGTGGTGTACTGGGCAAGGCTTCGCCCCGTCAGTCCCCGGAGCTTTGCGCTGACCGCGTTCTCGATCAGCTTTTCCAGCAGGGTTTCGTCCAGAGAATCGTCCCAGGTCTTTTTCATGTGGATCTTGTATTCCGCCAGGGGGATCGCTTCCGGGTTCACATAGACCTGGGTGGTGGTGTCGGTAATGGTGATCGTAGTTTTGCCGGAATCGGGATCCGTGTACTCCTCGTAATGACCGTAGGAGACGGTGGCCTCGGAGTTTCCTTCCTCGTCCCGCAGGTTGGTATCGTAGTAATACTTGCCTGTGGATTCGTTGTAATGGATGTACTTTGTCAGAATATCGTCGGAAAGGTCCTCCCAGGTGATCTGGCCGTTGTTCAGACCTGCTATGGCGTCATACAGCGCCTGATAGGGCCAAACGGTAACGACCACCGAGTAGGCATAGCCCTTTTCCAGCAGGAAGCGGTTGGTGGAATTGCCCTGCGCGTCGGTATAGGCTTCCGTCGTATCCATATCCCACGCGATCCACTGCTTGTAGTAGTAGCGCAATCTCTGAGAAGGATCGGAACCGACCTCAGTGTAGTCTCCATTAAGCTCGGAGATGTCCACCGGCGTGTCGTCTTCCGTCAGGTAAATTTGAACGTTGAAGGAGGCGTCCCCCAGCTCTCTTGTGGCCGCGGTTGCCGTGCCGCCGGAATAATCCTGCACCGTGATCTGCCGATCCCATTCCTCCAGGTGCTCGTAGATGTTTTCTACCCGGTTTCCGTTGGCGCAGTCTTCATAGTATTCCACAACGCCGTTGGCGTTTTTGTGTGCCCGGAAAAGCATCGCATCGCCGTCGTCGTTCCAGATGTTGAAATCCACGTCACAGCGGTAGCGGTAATAATGGAACACG
Source organism: uncultured Clostridia bacterium (assembly GCA_946411475.1). GTDB lineage: Bacteria > Bacillota > Clostridia > Oscillospirales > Oscillospiraceae > JAFRPC01. The sequence continues at coordinate 9,124 of CAMKED010000041.1, forward strand.
GAATTCGGGTCATTGTCCAGCTCCGCCGCCACATGGGTGAACTCCGTGCAGGGGTCATAGATGGAGACATTGGTGTAGGCCGCCATGGTGCCATAGATGCTGTTGGCAATCGTGCGGAACGCGTTATTCAGGCCGGCCTCATCGTCCGCCATCATAAAGGTGCCCTCGGGATAGGTCGCCTCCAGGCTGCCGTTGTAGGCATAGGCCAGCAGGTTCGTCAGCGTATCCGCGTTGCCCATGGTTGCGATGGCGTACATATAAGTGGTGACGGGCTCCATTTCACCGGTTTCGGGATTTATGTGGGTATTGTTTTCCGCATCCTGGATGCCGCTGGTGTTTCCGTTGTTCTTGTCGATTCCCCAGACAATTCTGCGTGCGTCGTCCCGTGCCTCCAGCAGGGAATAGTAGATATTCATCGGCTGGGTAGACCCGGTGCCGAAAAAGCCATCGGTGCTATAGGGGTCGGAATCCCACGCCCAGTCGTATCCGCCCGGGAAAACATTCTCACGCGGCAGCATATAGGCTGTGGGTTCACCGTCGGTCAGGAAGATCAGGTACTGAACGTGCTTTACGGAATCGTCCTCCGTTGCGGTGCGGCGGTTTTTCAGCATATTATAGGCCTGCTCCAGCGCCTCTTCCCAGTTGGTGGCGCCGCACAGCTCTTTATTTCCGCTTGGAACCGGGAGGCTGTTAATGTAATTCTGGAAGTCGCTCTGGGACGTGACCCACGGACGCGTTTTGCCGTCGTAGCCATCATAGTCCGCAGCATTTGAGCCGAAGGTCATCATGTTCAAGGCGACGCTCATTTTTTCCTCGGTGTTCTGCCCAAGCAGCGAATGACTGAGAATTCCAAGCGCATCCTTCAAGATATCAAGCCGCATCTTGGTTCCGCCGTCAGTCTGCGTCATACTGTTGGACATATCCGCCACAATCAGCACGTCCGCCATCACCTTTTTGAAGCTGGCGTGGCTGTCACCCATCACGCTCAGGGAGAGGGAATAAGTGCCGTCTCCGCCGTTGTTTGGCATCAGCGTCTTGCTGATTTCCGGGGCGTTCAGCCGATAGCTCTCCAACGCGTCGTTCAGAGGCGTGGATGGCTGGGCAGGCAGGAGGCCGTCCGTGGTGTAGCCGGTGGAAAACTTCAGATTTCTGGCCTTCACGGCGTTGGGGAACGGCTTACCTTTGCCCATCTCATAGGGGAATACCCATTTCCAGTAGCCGTTATCCAGCACCAGGATCGCGTCGCAGACAATATAATATACACCGCTGTTTGACGTTACTACGTCCATCGTAGTTATATCTGCTCGAACAGGGTACATTTTTTTGACGCTGTAGGATGATTTGACTGTTGCCTGCATAGCAAGGCGAATGTTTCCTTCACTGTCGATGTAAAGGGAACGGGCAGGGCGATTGATGTTTTGCTGATCTGTTTGCGACCGCTCGATCTGGTCTAACGGCAGCACATAGGTTTCCGTAGGCGTTCCGGAGAGTGAGCTGTTATTGTATTTTTTCCGTACGATAAAGGTGCAGAGACCACCCATCGGCCCGTGCTTCGCCTTCACGTTCGATACGGAGCTTCCGCTTATCGTGTAAGAATAATAATTCTGATAATCCCAGTCACTGCTGGAGGAGCTGCTGCGGAGACCGTTTCTGTAGTCGTAGTATAAATCATAGTAGCCATAATAGCCGTCATAATCGTAATACTCGGTAGTAGAGTAGCTCAGGTACTGGGTACCGCCCAGGTATCCTCTGGCGGGTTCTTCCTCAAAGGGACAGTCGTTGGAGAGGAAGTTGCCGTAATAGTCCGCGCTATATCCCTCCCTGCTGTCGGAATAAGTTCCTGTCTGTGTCTGCCTGAAATAAATATTGTCGACACCTGCCTCGTTGTTGTAGTACCAGTTAAAGGAGTTGAACCATTGATCGGAGACGGTTCTGTCACTGGATGCAACACCGGAAAAGGTGATCGTGCCATCGGCATTCCGGGTGACCCGCTCCACAACGCCGCCGTAGCCCATGGCGTAGGTCTCGTCCACACCGTCTCCGTTCGCGTCTGCGTCAAAGCTGACGTAATAGGAGGCGGCCATCTTGGGGAAGCCGTTGTAAATACTGCTGTTGTCGTTGATCAGCTCGTCGTCTGTCAGCACCGTGCCGGTGATGGAGAAGGAGTTCTGCCGGAACGCGATGCAGGTGCCTTCCGCCTCCTCGCCGTTTTCGTCCACCGCCCGGGAGAGGTCTGTCTCGATCAGTTCAGCGCCGTCCTCGGCAAAGTGGACCACATACATCTGCTGGCCCAGGGAAAGCTGGAACTGCCGGTCGTAATCGAAGCTCACGTTCACCGTGTCGTCCGGCTCGAGCACTTCCCCGTTTTCCCCGCGGATGGTCAGATCAAAGAAACGGGCAAAGCAAATGCTTGCAGGCTCTCCCTTTTCCTCGGAGAGCAGGCGAAGCGCTTCGGCGTAGCAGGCCTCATATTCCTCCGTGCCGGGCATCAGCTCCACAAGCTCCAAGGTCGCTTCTTCTGCGATCCGCGCCCGACCGGGAACGTCCAGCAGGACCTTGACCCCTTCGCCCTCGGCGGACAGCTGCCTGTCGCAGAAGGTCTTGGCACAGACCACGCCCCAGGCGGGAGTCTCCTCCGCCCGGAAGAGAACGGAAACAGCGGCGCTGTCCTCACGCAGGACTGTGCGCTCCAGCTCCGTCAGAATGGCGCCTTCTTCCGTAAAACGAACCACGCTCATGTGACCGCAGGTCTCCGGAATGCGGGGATCCAAAAGGCGAATCTCCACCCCAGCGCCGCTTTCGCCCGTCAGGGGGATTTCCGCTCCCGCAGCGTCCAGAAGCTTGATTTCAAAAAAGCGGGAATAGGCCGGCTCACGGGCAGAATCGGGCAAAGCGGCGGCAATCGCCTCACAGGCCCGGTCGAGCAAGCCGTCGGGGGCAAGCTCCCGCACCGCCAGCTCCGCGTCCGCGGGAATCGGGGCGCCGTCCGGCCAGCGAACCACGATCTCATAGTTCTCTCCCCGGAAGGAAAGGCTGTTGCGATCCGCACCCCGCAGGACGTTGGCGCTGTTGCCCAAAGAGACGTCCGTTTCGCCCGTCTCTTTGGGATCTCCGGGTTCCGTCCCCTCCGTGGGGGCGTCGGTGGACTGGAAGGCCTCCAGCCATTCTGGCCGCTCCGGCAGCTGGGCAAATCCGGCAATGGCTGCTGAGCGCAGCTCATACGTCCGGGATTCCACCTTGCCCTCCGCGTCGCCCTCCACTGTGACCAGGCTGATTTCCTCGCCCTGGCCAGTCAACTCCTTGACGATGCCCACCCGGCTGGGGGCAGCGTTTGCATCGTCCTCCGAAGCAAAGAACACCAAGTCGCCCTTTTGGGGCAGGTAGTCGGCTTCGGACTGCTCCGCTTCCTCGCCCCCTCTGGCCCGGTACAGGCCCTGCTCCTGCAGCGCCTCCGCCCAGCGGGCAGGATCGGATTCGTAGGGGACAAAGGAAGCAGGAATATCGGCGTAGTGGAGGCAGAAGGAAACGAAGGTAGCGCTCCAATCGCCGTACCGCTGCCCATACCAGTCGCCAAAACGGGTGTAGCCCCGGCGCTGGCCGTCGATCAGGGCAAAGTTCTCTTCACTCTCCCGGAAGCCCAACTGGCTCTCCGCAATCAGGAGCAGATCGTCGGCCCAAACGCCGTCACGCTGATCCAGCGGAAGCTGCAGCTCCCATTGCTCCGGAGTTTCCACCTGATTGACGTTTGAGTAGCAGAGCTCCTCGTGCCTGTGCTCCGGCTCCGTGCAGCACAGCACCCGCTGATAGCAGGTCTCGCTGTGCACGTGGGGCGGCAGCTTTTCCAGCACCGGCTCCCGCTCCTCCTGGCCGCAGATCAGCGTTCCGTCGGCCTGATAGCAGGCCTCGCTGTGCCTGTGGCCGGGGTCGAGCACCACAGTTGCCTCTTCGCCCTCGCGCAAACCGCAAACCAGGCGCTGTTCATAGCAGGAATCGCCGTGGGTATGCTCTTCCATACCGCACCAGGTCTGTACGTTCTCCGTCAACGCCGGCAAAATCAGCGCATAGGTCGTCACGGAAACAACGATGCCTGAAAGAACGCCGATCACCCTTTTCCAACGATGGGCCCGCCTGTGGCGATTCTGTATTACACGGTCTTGCCTTTCCATGTTCTTCCTCCATATCTGGGATCGTGCAGGTCGTCCTCGCAGCGCTGCGGGACTTTTGCACGGAAACGACTGTAATTGAATTCCGATCTCTATTTATTTGTCTTCGGAACTTTTATTGCACCTTACCCGCTTCGTCCAGCGGCCAGACACGATAAACGATCTTGCCGATGATCTGCTCTTCTGCGACGCAGCCGATCACCGAGTTCCGGGAGTCCGCCGAGGTTGCCCGGTGATCTCCCAGGACAAAATAGCGCCCCTCCGGAACCTGATACGGCAGCGTAATATTGCAGTCGCCCTTCGCCTTTTCGCTGATGTAGGGTTCGAACAGCGCCTCACCGTTGACGTATACCGTACCGTCTTCGTCAATATCTACCCAATCTGTCGGGCCGGCGATACAACGCTTGACCAACAGCTTATTTTCGTAATAGAACGCGATCACATCGCCTGTTTCGATCGAGCTGGTTTTGATGGAAAACACGATGTTGGATTCGTTGAGCGTGGGCGTCATAGAGCTTCCGTAGATCTTCAGCACCGGAAGCCAGAGCGTGGCCACCAGGACCGTGACCGCCGCAACCACAATCAAGGCGTAGAGCGACGCCCGCAGCGTCTTGCGGAAAACACCCTTCCGCTTTACCCGCTGAAGCTCTCCTTCCAGCTCCTGCAACGAAAAGTTCTTAAAGTCTTTTTCCTTTTCTCCCATGGTTTTTCCTTCCCGGCGATCTGTCCGGAACGCAGCCTCCGGTCTGCAAGCTGCGACATATCGGAAGCCCCGGCATCTCCCGCCGGACGAGGATCCCTCCGGGACCCATCAGATTCGGTAATTGGCGGCCTCCAGGATCTCGGCCGCTTCCTTTTTGGCCTGGGCAGTCATATCTTCACATTGCCGCCGCGTCTGCTCCAGCAAGCTGGCGGCATTCTCTTTCGCCTTATGGTTCAGGCCCCGGATGTTCTCCATATACTGCTCCGCAGCCGCGTCCGCGGCCTCAAACACCTTGTTGATGCGCACGGCGGCCTCCGCCAGCGTCCCGGCTTGCTCCTTGCAAATCTCCCGGCTGGAAAGCTGATCCCGCAGGCGCCGTATTTCCTCTTCCAATGCGTTATTCCGCTTCCGCTCGGCAATCAGAAGCTCCAGCAGCTCCACGCGATTCAAGCGTTTCAGTTCTTTTTGATTCATTGCTGTTCCAAATTCAGCCCCCATTTTATTCTCGACCCCAAGTCTACATCACTTCTTCACATTTGTCAATTCTTTTTCTGTTTAGTTGTGAGAATAATTCATCAGATGTACGAGTTCTTTATTCCCTGCAAAAGTTTTCCTCTTTTTTTGCCACTCAGGCCGCCTGCGGCTCCCTCGCGGCGAAGCGG